>NZ_JBEPSX010000007.1:0-342890 GCF_040548995.1 Rhodococcus sp. PvR044 | reverse complement strand
GGGGGGGGGGGGGGGGGGGGGGGGGGGGGGGGGGGGGGGGGGGGGGGGGGGGGGGCGGCGGGGGGGGGGGGGGGGGGGGGGGGGGGGGGCCCCCCCCCCCCGTCTCACCGTTATCTCGCCCGAACCTGCACTGTCTGATTGATCCGGCCGACCGGCCCCGACTCGTCGTGCAGTACGCCCGCGCACATCCCGACCCCGTCCGGGCCGTAGGAAGTCTCCGCGGCGATGCCGACCCACTCGTCCTCTGGCACCCGGAACAGGTGCACCGTCAGGTCGGTGTTGAGGAAGGTCCACTCGGCCGGGTCCAGCTTGGTGCCGACCCCGTTCGCGACATCGGCCACCACGAACAACCGCTGGACGGGGGAGAGCGGTTCGCCCTCCACGAGAACGGCATTCGGGCGCGCCCACATCTGCCCCGGACCCTCGCAGCCGATGTCGGACAGCCACATCCACTCGAGGCTGGTGACGAACCCGGTGTCCCAGAACGGGCCCTCCAGCGCCGTCTCGTGGGCCTGCGACCGCGGGGCCAGTGCGGGGTCGCCGGCGTGCGCGACGGCAGAAGAGTCGGCGGTCTGCATGCGCCAGCCGGTGCCGCGGGCCGCGGCGCGGGAGGTGCCGTCCGGGCTGGTGGCCCAGAGCTCGGCGACCACCAGCTCCACCCGCTTGCCGGGACGCTCGACCCAGGACCGGACCTCGATCTCGGAAATCGGTACCGGGCCGAGGATCTCGATGACCACCCGGGTGAGTCGGGCGTCCTCGCGTGGTGCGCATCGTTCCAGCGCGCGCACCAGCAGAGCCGACGGGGGAGCGCCGTGCTGCATGGTGTTTCCCCAGGTGCTCTCCGTCAGCGCGGTGCTGGCAAAGCGTTCGGTGCCGTTGGCGTCTCGTCCCAGCGGGATGTAGTAGGCCTGGTCACTCACTCGACGATCTCCTCGAACTTCTGCACTTCATCTGCCGGGCTCTCTGGCCACCCCGGATAGGGCGGCGGCGTGCCACCGAACTCGGGGCAGCGCACCTTATGATCGCACCAGCTGCACAGGCGCCCCGGCTTCGGTCGGAAGTCACCCGTCTGGCCCGCGGCGAGGATCGCCTTCCAGATCGCGGACAGGGTCCGCTCGAATCGCAGCAACTCGGCCTCGTCCGGTGCGTAGGTGAGGATCTCGCCGTCGGTGAGGTAGATCAGCCGTAGCTGTGCGGGCACGATCCCGCGGGTGCGCAGCAGCACCAGCGCGTAGAACTTCATCTGGAACAGCGCCTTGGATTCGGTCATCTCGCGCGGCGCGCGGCCGGTCTTGTAGTCGACGACGCGGACCTCACCGGTGGGCGCGACGTCGATCCGGTCCACGAAGCCGCGCAGCAGCACCCCGTTGTCGAGTTCGGTCTCGACTCGCAGCTCGCAGGACTCCGGCTCGAAGCGGGTGGGGTCCTCGAGCTTGTAGTAGCCCTCGATCAGCGTGCGGGCCTCGTCGAGGAACGCGGCCCGCTCCTCGGCGGGGACGGTCTCGGCGACGTCGGGGGATTCGGCGAGCAGGTGTTCCCACGCCGGGTCGACCAGGGACACCGCGCGGTCGGGGACCCGCTCCTGGGCGGGCAGGCCGTACAGCGACTCCAGTGCCGCGTGCACCAGCGTGCCCTTCAGCTGCGCCTTGGACGGCGCCTCCGGGATCCGGTCGACCGCGCGGAAGCGGTACAGCAGCGGGCACTGCTTGAAGTCGCCCGCGCGGGAGGGGGACAGGGCGGGCCGTGAGCGAGGGCGCTCGGTCCCTGTGTCGGCGGCGGCGGAGGACTCGGCAGGGGGCGTCGACACGGGAGAGCTCACACCTGGCAGGGTATGCGGCGGGTCCGACACCGCTGTCGGGGCCGGCGCGTGGGTCGCCGGGAATGCTGAATACGAGGAGATCTGAGTCGTGGCTGGGCAAGACGTGAGCGCACGCGAGAAGCGACCGACCGGACCGTTTCGGGAGGGCGACCGCGTTCAGCTCACCGACGCGAAGGCGCGCAAGTACACGGTGGTCCTCGAGGCGGGCAAGGAGTTCCACACCCATCGCGGCGGGATCGTGCACAACGACCTGATCGGCGCCCCCGAGGGCAGCGTCGTCACCTCCACCAACGGGACCCCGTACCTGGCGCTGCGGCCGCTGCTCGTCGACTACGTGCTGTCCATGCCCCGCGGCGCGCAGGTGATCTACCCGAAGGACGCCGCGCAGATCGTGCACGAGGGCGATGTTTTCCCGGGGGCGCGGGTGCTCGAGGCCGGAGCCGGCTCGGGCGCGCTGACCTGTTCGCTGCTGCGCGCGGTCGGGCCCGAGGGCAAGGTCATCTCGTACGAGGTGCGCGACGATCACGCCGAGCACGCGGTCCGCAATGTCGAGACCTTCTTCGGCGGCCGCCCCGACAACTGGGAGCTCACGGTCGCGGACCTGGCGGACTTCGACGCCGAGGCGAACGGCGGCCCGGTGGACCGGGTGATCCTGGACATGCTCGCGCCATGGGAGACGTTGCCCGCGGTGTCGAAGGCGCTGGTGCCCGGCGGCGTGCTCATCGTCTACGTCGCGACGGTGACCCAGCTGTCGCGGGTGGTCGAGGCGCTGCGTGAGCAGGAGTGCTGGACCGAGCCGCGGTCCTGGGAGTCGATCGTGCGCGGGTGGCACGTCGTCGGCCTCGCCGTGCGTCCGGAACACCGGATGCAGGGCCACACCGCGTTCCTGGTCAGCGCGCGCAAGCTGGCCGAGGGAACCGTCACCCCGAAGCCGCAGCGCCGCGCGGGCAAGGACAAGAAGGTCTAGAGCAGGCGCTTCGCGCCCGTGAGCACTTCTGGACCCCATGGGGACCGGAACCACTCACGGGCGGCGGAGCCGCTACTTCACGCAGGTGAGCTTGCCCATCGAGAAGATGGTGCACGCGGCGTCCTCGGAGATGACCCACTTGCCGTCGACCTGATCGAAGACGACCTCGGATGCGGCGCCGCCGTGCGGGCCCGCGATGGTCGTGGTGGCCGAGACCGTGTCGTCGTCGACCGCGGTCACCTTGGTCACCTCGGCGGTGAGCGGGTAGCCCTGGAGCACCCCGTTGAACTGCTCGAGCACCGCCGCCTGGCTGGTGCCGTCCTCGACGAGCGCGGCCTTCTCGGTGGTGCCGACGGCCGGGTCGAAGAAGGTCACGAGGGTGGCCTGCAGCTCGGCGGCGCTCGGGGCCGCGGCGGCCGCGGCCGCGGCGCTGGCGCTGGCGCTGGTGCCGGTGCTGGTCGACGCGGCGGAGGTGCTGGTGTCCGACGCGCTGGACGAGTCGTCCGAGCTGCAGGAGGCGACTCCTACGGCCAGTGCGATGGTTCCGACGGCGATGAGGGACTTGCGAATGATCACGAGTTGGGCCTTTCTCGTTGGCTACGGTGCCAATTAGTCAGGTAAGGCTAACATCAGAGATGGTGCGGGTGAGGCGGCTCGCCGTCCCACACTGTGCGACGCCTACGGTCCGTGTCCGCCTGTCGGTCCGCAGTTTTGGTACGGCGGCTGTAGCGTTGATAGATCGTCACTGGGAGGAGTCGCACATGAGCGCAACAGAGAATCCGGACTCGTTCGCCGCCCGGGCCGAGCTCGAGGCGCTACGCCTGGAAGCCGCTGGTCTTCGCCGCCAGCTCGCCCAGTCGCCCGAGCAGGTACGAGAGCTCGAGTCCCGTGTCGACTCACTGTCGATCCGAAACTCCAAACTGATGGACACGCTCAAGGAAGCCCGTCAGCAGTTGATCGCGCTTCGCGAGGAGGTCGACCGTCTCGGTCAGCCGCCGAGCGGTTACGGCGTGCTCATCTCCACTCACGAGGATCAGACGGTCGACGTGTTCACCTCCGGTCGCAAGATGCGACTGACGTGCTCGCCGAACATCGACACCGAGACGCTCCGACCCGGTCAGACGGTTCGGCTCAACGAGGCGCTGACCATCGTCGAGGCCGGGGCCTTCGAACGGGTCGGGGAGATCTGCAGCCTGCGCGAGATCCTCGATGACGGCGAACGGGCCCTTGTGGTCGGTCACGCCGACGAGGAGCGCGTGGTCTGGCTCGCGCATCCGCTCGCGTTGGCCGCGTCCGACGCGACGATCCATCCCGACGACGAGGACATCGATTCGCCGTCGCGCAAGCTGCGGCCGGGGGATTCCCTGCTGGTCGATTCGAAGGCGGGCTATGCCTTCGAGCGCATCCCCAAGGCGGAGGTCGAGGACCTCGTGCTCGAGGAGGTGCCCGACGTCGACTACGGCGACATCGGTGGCCTTGGGCGGCAGATCGAGCAGATCCGCGACGCCGTCGAGTTGCCGTTCCTGCACAAGGACCTGTTTCACGAGTACGCGCTGCGGCCGCCGAAGGGCGTGCTGCTGTACGGCCCTCCCGGCTGCGGCAAGACGCTCATCGCCAAGGCCGTCGCCAACTCGCTGGCGAAGAAGATCGCCGAGGCCAGGGGCCAGGATGCCAAGGACGCCAAGTCCTACTTCCTGAACATCAAGGGCCCTGAGCTCCTGAACAAGTTCGTCGGCGAGACCGAGCGGCACATCCGGATGATCTTCCAGCGGGCCCGCGAGAAGGCCTCCGAGGGCACCCCGGTGATCGTGTTCTTCGACGAGATGGACTCGATCTTCCGCACCCGCGGGTCGGGTGTGTCCTCCGACGTCGAGACCACTGTCGTCCCGCAGCTGCTCAGCGAGATCGACGGCGTCGAGGGACTCGAGAACGTCATCGTCATCGGTGCGTCGAACCGCGAGGACATGATCGACCCCGCGATCCTTCGGCCCGGCCGACTCGATGTGAAGATCAAGATCGAGCGTCCGGACGCGGAATCGGCGCAGGACATCTTCTCGAAGTACCTGACCGAGCACCTGCCGGTCAACGCCGACGATCTGGCCGAGTTCGGCGGGGACCGGGCGGCCTGCATCAAGACCATGATCGAGCGGGTCGTGGACCGGATGTACGCCGAGAGTGACGACAACCGATTCCTCGAGGTGACATACGCGAACGGCGACAAGGAGGTCCTGTACTTCAAGGACTTCAACTCGGGCGCGATGATCCAGAACATCGTCGACCGGTCGAAGAAGTACGCTATCAAGTCGGTGCTCGATACGGGGGCGCCCGGACTTCGGGTGCAGCACCTCTTCGACTCGATCGTCGACGAGTTCTCCGAGAACGAGGACCTGCCCAACACCACCAATCCCGATGACTGGGCACGCATCTCGGGCAAGAAGGGCGAGCGGATCGTGTACATCCGCACGCTGGTCACCGGCAAGAACGCCAGTGCCAGCCGCGCCATCGACACAGAGTCCAACACCGGCCAGTACCTGTAGCGCGACGACAACAGGGTCGGGCACTCGTTCCTCGGGTGCCCGGCCCTCTCTCGTTGTTGCAGCGCCTCGCGCGGTTGGCTCAGGCGAAGTAGCCGGCGAGCAGCGCCCTGGTATCGGGGACGAATGCCCACGCCGGGTCGGCGAGGTGGGCGCGCAGTTCCGCGTCGGTCCACCACCAACCGTCGACGATCTCGCTCGCCTGGTGACTGATGGGGCCGTCATAGCGCCCCTCGAAGGCAAACAGGTGGCATCGCAACGGTTTACCGTCCCACCGGCCGTCCCACCTGACCTGGGCGATGGGCGACAGCTCGACACCGGTGACGCCGAGTTCCTCGGCGAGCTCGCGGACCGCGGTCTCGCCAGGACTCTCACCGGGATCTACCACCCCGCCCGCGACGCAATCGTGCATGCCTGCGAAGACCGCCTTGTCGAGGGAGCGGCGGTGCACGTAGACCCTGCTGCCGTCCATCGACCGCAGCAGTACCCCCGCGCTGGCGTGCCACAGGCCCTCCGCGTACACCCGCGATCGTGGGGCCGTGCCGATGACCGCGCCTGCGGCGTCGTAGACCGCCACCACCTCATCCGGCGCGGCGGGGTCGCCCGACGGCGACGATGGGCGCTGATCCATGCGTCCATCGTTCCACGTGGCGATAGGCTGACCACGTGCCCCTTCCGCGCAGGCTCGCCGAGTTCAACAAGGTGGTCACCAATCGCGTCAGCAGGCTCGTTGCCGGCTGGTTGCCCGGCTGCGCCATCGTGCTGCACCGCGGACGGCGGTCCGGCCGCCTGTACCGGACACCGGTCAATGTGTTCCGGCGCGGCGACGGCTACCGCTTCGCACTGACCTACGGTCCGGACAGCGACTGGGTGCGGAACGTGGTGGCGGCCGGGCATGTCGACATCACGACCCGCGGCCGGCTGGTCTCGCTGACCGATCCCCGCCTGGTCACCGATCCGTCAGCGAACTGGGCGCCCCGCGGAGTCCGCCTGGTGCTCCGCCGAGTCGGTGCCGACACCTACCTCCAATGCCGGATCGACCACTGACGTCGTCGGTGTTCCTGCGCCGGATCGCCCGACGCGGCCATCCCCGGCCAGCAGGAGATAGCTTCGGTGCCACAGCCATTCGACCGGGCCACGCTGGAACCGGCGGAGCCACAGGTGTGCGGCGGCGATCACCGCCGCGGCGACGCCGAGATAGATCGCGACGGTCGCGGGTACCCGGGCGTCGGGGGAGAGGCGTGCCGCGAGGCCAAGGCCCCAGCCGTAGCAGAGCGCCGACGCGAGCAGGTTCTGGAGGACGTAGGAGCTCAGCGCCATCCGCCCGACATCGGCGAGCCTGACCCCGACTGTGCCGACGCGGGGGCGGCGGCAATAGAACTCGGCGACCAGCGCGAGCAAACCCAGCGAGACGAGCGGCGCGGTCCCGTACCGGGCAACCAGCAGGCCGGCATCACCGCCGAGCATCCCCGTCGCGAGGTCGATGGGCAACGCGATCCCGAGCCCGAGGATCATCAGGCGGCGACGGAGCCCGGACCCGGCGGGTGCCAGGACCCCCGCCCGAAACAGCCTGGCGCCGAGCAGGAACAACGCGATCGACAGCGCGAAGATGAACACCGGCTCGATCCGGAACACCACCATGTTGTCGATCCGGAAGAGCACGAGGTCCCACCACGAGCCGTCCGCGTACGGGTTCGGGTCGAGCGGCGGGGGATCGGGGCGCGGAGGCTGGGCAGCGAATGCGAGGGCGCCGAGCGTGAGCAGCACCAGATGGATCACCGCGGCCCAGATCATCCAACGGCGCTGCGCGCGTTCGCTACTCGCCAGCACGAACGCGACCACCAGGCCGGTGACGGCGTACCCCATCAGCACGTCGAACTCGACGACGAGCAGGTAGTGCACGACGCCGTCTACGAACAGCAGCGCCGCCCGCCACGGGTACTTCCCGGGCCAGGGCCTGCCCGCACGGAGGGCGGAGCGCTGCTGGATGGCGAGCCCGATCCCGAACATCAGCGTGAGCAGGCCGAGGAACTTGCCCTGCGCGAGCTGCTGGAGCACCTTCTCGACCCACCCCCAGCCGCCCGCGGCGGCCGCGGTGCCGTTCAGGTAGCCGACCAGTCCCTCCGGATTGGTGAAGATCCAGATGTTGGTCGCCAGCGTTCCGAGGATCGCGATGCCGCGCAGTACGTCGAGGCTGGGGTAGCGGGGAAGGGGCTCGGCCATGGGGCAAAGGTGCCGGGATTCTCCGGCGAGGGGATCCGCCAAAGGGATGATCCGAAGGATGATTTCGAGCTTTCACGCCAGATTTTGCAGCGCTCTTTCCTAGGATAATGTCATAACGCAGCTTATCGGCGTTTAAGCCGAACACGGCGAAGTCGGTCGGCGAACCATCTAGAGCAAGCATCGAGGGTGGGGTGGGTCGGCTGGGACTCGATTCGAGGATGGTTGGCGAAGACCGGGCGACGTCGGCAGGACTGCAGAGCGAACGAACTCTGGGCTGGGTCGAACCAGCCGCGTGTGAATGACCGCGCGCAAGATCCGGGTTGCGGTTGCGCAGCCGACGACCGTGCTCGGCGACCTCTCTGGCAACGTTGCCGCACACGCGGCGGCGGTGAAGCGTGCTGCCGGGGGCATCCGAGTGCTCGCCGTGTCGGGAGACGGAGTCGCCTTGGCCTACCTCAAGATGTCTCTCGGCCAGGAGGAGGCAAGACATTTCGACGCCGGTCACGCGCCGGCCTGTATCGAGGTGAGGGGCAGGCGGGTGGGCATCGGGGTGTGCAAGGACACGAGAATCGAGCATCACCTCGATCGCACCGCGGCCCTCGGCATCGATCTGTACGTCGCGGGTCTTGTCCATGCACCCGACGAGCTCGCTGAACTCGATACACGGGCGCAGCGGATCGCGACCGCATACGACCTACCGGTCGCGTTTGCAGGATTCGCCGGGCCGACGGGTGGTGGTTACGCCCAGACCTGCGGCGGCTCGGGAGTCTGGGATTCGACAGGAACCGTGGTGGTGCAGCTAGGACCCGAACCGGGAACGGTCGCATCGGTGGAGCTGTAGCCCCGACCGATTCTTCGTGTCACTGCCTGCGGACCACGAATGGCAGCGCGGGGACCGCCTTGCGGCGCCACGGCACCGCCAATGGGGAACGGTCGAAGGGGCGAGCGGGTCGACGATCTAGGCTCGTGGGCATGCAGCGCATCATCGGTATCGAGGTCGAGTACGGGATTTCCTCCCCGACGGAACCGACCGCGAACCCCATCCTGACCTCGACCCAGGCGGTACTGGCCTACGCGGCGGCCGCCGGTGTGCCGCGCGCCAAGCGCACCCGCTGGGACTACGAGGTGGAATCGCCGCTGCGCGACGCCCGCGGATTCGATCTGGGCCGCTTCAGCGGGCCGGCGCCGGTGATCGATGCCGACGAGGTCGGCGCGGCGAACATGATCCTCACCAATGGCGCCCGGCTGTACGTCGATCACGCGCACCCCGAGTACTCCGCACCCGAGTGCACCGATCCACTGGACGCCGTCATCTGGGACAAGGCGGGGGAGCGGGTCATGGAGGCTGCCGCCCGGCACGCGTCCAGTGTTCCCGGTGCCCCGCGGCTCCAGCTGTACAAGAACAACGTCGACGGCAAGGGCGCGTCCTACGGAACCCACGAGAACTACCTCTGCTCCAGGGAGACCCCGTTCTCGGCGATCATCGCCGGACTGACGCCGTTCTTCGCCTCCCGGCAGGTGATCTGCGGATCCGGGCGGGTCGGCGTCGGCCAGTCCGGCGACGAGTCCGGGTTCCAGCTGTCGCAGCGCGCGGACTACATCGAGGTCGAGGTCGGGCTCGAGACCACGCTCAAGCGCGGCATCATCAACACCCGCGACGAGCCGCACGCCGATGCCGACAAGTACCGGCGCCTGCACGTGATCATCGGCGATGCGAACCTCGCGGAGTGGTCCACCTACCTCAAGGTCGGCACCACCGCGCTGGTCCTGGACCTGATCGAGGCGGGCGTTGACCTGTCCGATCTGCAGCTCGCGCGCCCCGTCACCGCCGTGCACCTGATCAGTCACGATCCGACGCTGCGACAGACCGTCGCGCTCGCGGACGGGCGTGAGCTGACAGGTCTTGCGCTGCAGCGGATCTACCACGAGCGGTGCGCGGCGTTCGCCGAACGCCAGGGCAACGACGATCCGCGGGTGGCGGACCTGCTCGACAAGTGGGCCACCGTCCTCGACATGCTCGAGCGGGACCCGATGGAATGCGCACACCTGTTGGACTGGGTCGCGAAGCTCCGGCTGTTCGAGGGCTTCCGTCAGCGGGAGGGCCTGTCCTGGTCCGCACCCAAGCTGCACATGCTGGACCTGCAGTACTCGGACGTGCGCCTCGACAAGGGGCTGTACAACCGCCTGGTCGCGCGTGGCTCGATGGAACGGCTCGTCACCGAGCAGCAGGTGCTGGACGCGATCAGCAACCCGCCAACGGACACCAGGGCGTACTTCCGCGGCGAGTGCCTGCGCAGGTTCGGGGCCGACATCGCCGCGGCCAGTTGGGACTCCGTCATCTTCGACCTGGGCGGCGACTCCCTCGTCCGCATTCCCACCCTCGAGCCGTTGCGCGGCAGCAAGGCGCACGTCGGCAAACTGCTGGAGTCGGTGGATTCCGCCGCTGACCTGGTCGATCAGCTCACCAGCTGAGACGCGCGCACGCGACACGCTCGTCCACCACCTCAGGGTGCCTCGCACTCGGTAGGGTAGGGGTCCGTGCACGAGCGCACACTGGTTGTGCCGGTAATTGTGCAAGAGCTAAGAGGAGGTCGGCGGCTATGGCGCAGGAGCAGACCAAGCGCAGTGGCGGTGGCGACGACGACGATGCCCCGATCGGCGACGGTGCCGCGGGACAGGAACGTCGGGAGAAGCTCGCCGAGGACACCGACGACCTCCTCGACGAGATCGACGACGTTCTCGAGGAGAACGCCGAGGACTTCGTGCGCGCGTACGTGCAAAAGGGCGGCCAGTGACGGCGGATCATCAGCGGTCCGTGGCGGGGGGCGAGCGACTGCACTTCGGTTCACAGCTGTCCTCGTTCTCCGATCACCTCCGCAAGCATGCGCCGGAACTGTTGCCGGAGAACCGGATCGACCTCGGTCGTCAGCGCGCCGGAAGGGGTGGCTCGATGGATGCTGCGGACATCGCTCCGCACGGCACCACGATCGTCGCGTTGACCTTTGCCGGTGGCGTACTGATCGCCGGTGATCGCCGGGCGACCATGGGCAACCTGATCGCCAGCCGGGACGTGGAGAAGGTGTATGTCACCGACGACTACTCGGCTGCCGGGATCGCGGGCACCGCGGGCGTGGCGATCGAGTTGGTGCGGTTGTTCGCCGTCGAACTCGAGCACTACGAGAAGATCGAGGGCGTTCCGCTGACATTCGACGGTAAGGCCAACCGGCTCTCGTCGATGGTGCGCGGCAATCTCCCCGCGGCGATGCAGGGACTCGCGGTGGTGCCGCTGCTCATCGGCTTCGACCTGGACTCGGCCACGCCCGAGAAGGCCGGCCGGATCGTGTCCTACGACGTGGTCGGCGGACGCTACGAGGAGCGGGCCGGGTACCACGCGGTCGGTTCCGGATCGCTGTTCGCGAAGTCCGCCCTCAAGAAGCTGTTCGATCCGAGGGCGGACGAGGAGCACGCGCTGCGGGCCGCCATCGAATCCCTCTACGACGCCGCGGACGACGACTCGGCCACCGGCGGCCCCGACGTCAGCAGGGGCATCTACCCGACCGCCGTGGTGATCACCTCGGCGGGCGCCGTCACGGTTCCCCAGGAGCGGACGTCCGCGCTCGCCAAGGCGGTCATCACCGAGCGCACCGAGGAAGCGGGGGAGAACGCATGACATTGCCGTATTACGCCTCCGCCGAGCAGATCATGCGGGATCGCTCGGAGCTGGCTCGCAAGGGAATCGCCAGGGGCCGCAGCGTCATCGTGCTGACCTACGCGCAGGGCGTGCTGTTCGTCGCGGAGAACCCGTCGACCGCGCTGCACAAGGTGAGCGAGCTGTACGACCGGCTCGGGTTCGCCGCCGTTGGCAAGTACAACGAGTTCGAGAACCTGCGACGGGCGGGCATCGTGCACGCCGACATGCGCGGCTACTCGTACGACCGCCGCGACGTCACCGGCCGCTCGCTGGCGAATGCCTACGCACAGACACTCGGCACCATCTTCACCGAGCAGCCGAAGCCGTACGAGGTGGAGATCTGCGTCGCCGAGGTGGGCCGCGTCGAGCAGCCGAAGCACGCGCAGCTCTACCGCATCACCTATGACGGATCGATCGTCGACGAGCAGCAGTTCGTGGTGATGGGCGGCGCGACCGAACCGATCAGCACCGCCCTCAAGGCGTCCTACCAGCCGGACCTCGAGCTGGGGCCCGCGGTCGAGGTCGCGGTGAACGCGCTGCGAGTCGGAACGGCGCTGCCGGGGAACGGCGAGGCCGAACCCCGCGCCATCGGGGTCGAGGCTCTGGAGGTCGCGGTCCTCGATCAGACCCGACCGCGGCGGGCTTTCAAGCGGATCACCGGCGCGGCGCTGGCCGGATTCCTGCCCGCCAACATGGTCGGTGGATCGGACTCGGCGAAGGAACCCGAGGCCACCCCCGAGAGCGGCGAGGGCACCGGGTCCGGCGAGAACGGGACCGACAAGGCCTGACCGGCTCTACCGGTACGTCACCGGTAGAGCCGTAACGCCAGCGGCCTACTGGTGAACCGGAAGCGGTTTCCCTTCCCGACCACCTCGCCGTCGGTGGCGAGCGAGATGGCCTCACCGTGTACCCGCACGTCCAGGTCGGCGACCATGGTGCGCTCGTACTCGGCCGAGCCGCCGAGGGTGCCGGTCGCGGCGGCCCACAACAGGCGGGTCCGCGACCAGGGCCGGTCGGCCCGCAGGGAACGGACGTCGAGTAGGCCGTTGTGCAGCTCCGGCCGCGACATCGGGACCTGATCGGACGGCGAGTAGCGACCGTTACCGACGAAGAGCATCCACACCGCGATCCGTCGGCCGTCCATGGACACCTCGAGGGGCTGCGCCTGCGCGAGGACCCGGACCATCGCGGCGGCGGCCGCGGGCCACTTGCCCACCCGGTGCTCCCAGCGTTCACGCAGCCGGACCGCGTCCGGGTAGCCACCGAGGCTCGCGGTGTTGACGAACATCATCGGGTCCTGCCCGTCCGCACTGACCTCCGCGACATCCAGCCGTGTCGCCCGACCCTCCGCAACGGCCTCCCTGGTGGCCTCGATGTCCTCGACCCCGGTGTCCCTTGCGAAGTGGTTGAGGGTGCCACCGGGGAACACCGCAAACACGAGATCGTTCCGGATCGCGGCAGCCGCCGCGGCCACAACGGTGCCGTCGCCGCCGCACACGCCGAGCGCCCGCGGCCGCACCCTCGCGATCGCGTCGTCGAGCTGGGTTTCGAGATCGGTGTCCGGATCCGCCTCGACGAGCGTCGCCTCCGGCAGTAGCTCGGACAGCTCGGCGGCCGGATCGTCGTCGGCCGTCCCCGATCCGGGGTTGACGAGGACGAGCAAGCCGGCACCGTTCGGCATCTCGGGCGCCGCCACCGTCGGCCCAAGCGTGGCCGGTTCCTCGGTCCGCACGGCCCACCAGCGACGGGTCGAGAGGGCGATGCCCCCGCCGACGGCGGCACCCACGACCACATCGGACGGCCAGTGCACGCCGATGTGGACCCGTGAGTAGGCGACCGCGGCGGCCACCGGGGCGAGCAGCGCGGCAGTGGCGGGCGATTCGAGGGCAACGCCGGTCACGTAGGCGGCGGCGGACGCCGAGTGGCCGGACGGGAACGACGAGGAGGTCGGGACCCGCCGCGCCTGCCGGTGCTCGGCCACCCACCCCACGGGCGGGCGTCTGCGGGGGAGTATCGGTTTGAGCACGGCGTTCGTGAGCGCGCTCGCACCGCCGAGCGAGAGCAGACCGCGCACCGCCGCACGCCTGGGCCTGCCGCCGATCGCGAACAATGCGGCGCTGATCCCGAACCACAGCACGCCGTGATCGGCAGCTCGGCTGAGCGCCCTGAGGCCGCGGTCAGACGCGAGCGGCGCCATGGGCAGGACCCGCTCCGACGTGGTCATCCGTTCAGAGTAGACGGCGCGAAACGCCGCGGAGGTATGTATGCGGTGAGCCGGTCCAGGGGGCTCCCGGCGCTGTACTGTCAGAGTGTGGAGCGACGAATCATGGGCATTGAGACCGAGTTCGGTGTTACGTGCACCTTTCACGGCCACAGGAGGCTGAGCCCCGACGAGGTGGCCCGCTACCTGTTCCGTCGCGTGGTGTCCTGGGGCCGCAGCTCCAACGTCTTCCTTCGCAACGGCGCCCGCCTCTATCTCGACGTGGGATCGCACCCCGAGTACGCCACCGCAGAGTGCGACAGCCTGGCCCAGCTGGTCACCCACGACCGGGCGGGCGAGCGGGTGCTCGAGGATCTGCTGATCGACGCGGAGGAGCGGCTCGCCGAGGAGGGCATCGGCGGGGACATCTATCTGTTCAAGAACAACACCGATTCGGCGGGCAACTCGTACGGCTGCCACGAGAACTTCCTCGTGGTGCGGGCCGGCGAGTTCTCGCGGATCTCCGACGTGCTGCTGCCGTTCCTGGTCACCCGTCAGCTGATCTGCGGCGCGGGCAAGGTTCTGCAGACGCCCAAGGCGGCGACGTTCTGCCTCTCGCAGCGGGCGGAACACATCTGGGAGGGTGTCTCGTCGGCCACCACCCGCTCCCGGCCGATCATCAACACCCGCGACGAACCGCACGCGGACGCGGAGAAGTACCGGCGCCTGCACGTGATCGTCGGCGACTCGAACATGTCGGAGACCACCACCATGCTCAAGGTGGGCACGGCGGCGCTGGTGCTGGAGATGATCGAGGCCGGGGTCTCGTTCCGCGACTTCGCGCTCGACAATCCGATCCGGGCGATCCGCGAGGTCAGCCACGACATGACCGGTAAGCGCCCCGTCCGGCTGGCCGGGGGCCGCCAGGCCAGCGCGCTCGACATCCAGCGCGAGTACCACGCCCGCGCGGTGGAGCATCTCAAGACCAGGGCACACGATCCGCAGGTCGACCAGGTGGTCGAGCTGTGGGGCCGCACCCTCGACGCCGTCGATTCCCAGGACTTCGCGAAGGTCGACACCGAGATCGACTGGGTGATCAAGCGCAAGCTGTTCCAGCGCTACCAGGACAAGCACAACCTCGAACTGTCCGATCCGAAGATCGCCCAGCTCGACCTGGCGTACCACGACATCAAGCGCGGCCGCGGCGTCTTCGACCTGCTCCAGCGCAAGGGGCTGGCCAAGCGTGTCACCGAGGACGAGCAGATCGACGAGGCGGTCAACACACCGCCGCAGACGACCAGGGCCAAGCTGCGCGGCGAGTTCATCTCAGCCGCCCAGGATGCCGGCCGGGACTTCACCGTGGACTGGGTGCACCTCAAGCTCAACGACCAGGCGCAGCGGACGGTGCTGTGCAAGGACCCGTTCCGGTCGGTCGATGAGCGCGTCGAACGCCTCATCGCTTCGATGTGAGTGCCGGGCGGTCACCGTTCTGGCACTAGGCTGCTGAGCCGTGGCGATCACCAAAGTCGAGCGGTTGATGAACCTGGTCATCTGTCTGCTCTCAACCCGGCAGTTCCTGACCGCCGAGAAGATCCGGCACAGCGTGGCGGGCTACGACGAATCGGCCAGCTACGAGGCCTTCAGTCGGATGTTCGAGCGGGACAAGAACGAACTGCGCGATCTCGGGGTTCCGCTCGAGACCGGCCAGGCCTCCCGCTTCGGCACCGTTGAGGGCTACCGGATCAACCGGGACGCGTACGAGTTGCCGGACATCGATCTGAGCAGCGAGGAGGCCGCCGCCGTCGCGATCGCCGTGCAGCTGTGGGAGTCGCCGGAACTGAGCTCCGCCGCCCAGGGCGCGCTGCTGAAGCTGCGCGCGGCCGGTGTGGTGGTCGACCAGGATTCGGCGTCGGCGATCATCACCGCCCTGCCCGCCCGGTCGAGGGGGTCCGAGCCCGCGCTCGAGAAGCTGCTGGCCGCGGTCGACGCCGGACAGAGCGTGCGCTTCGAGCACCGATCGGCCCGCAACGAGCCGCTGCGCACCCGGACCGTGCAGCCGTGGGGTGTGGTGACCCACGCCGGCCGCTGGTACCTCGTCGGGCACGACACCGACCGGGACGCCACCCGCACGTTCCGGCTGTCCCGGATCGGCGACGACGTCACCGCGTTCGGGCCGGTGAACTCGGTGCACAAACCCGATGGCGTCGACCTGCGCCAGATCGTAGACCGGATCGTCGGATCGGGCGGGGTCACCGGCATCGCCACCGTGTGGGTCGCGGACGGTCGCGCTCAGGAACTGCGGCGGCTCGGCCGCGCGGGCTCGGAGCGGACCGTCCGGGGACGACCGGGCACGATGCTCGAGGTCCCGGTGCGGTCCTGGGACTGGGTGGCAAGGCTGATCGCAGGCTATGGGGAGGACGCGCTGGTGTTCGAGCCCGCGGAACTGAAGGAGGACGTCCTGGACAAGCTCCGATCGGCGCTGTCGACGTCCGGTGGCGACGGGCGGGCAGGCCGATGAGCCAGAAGCTCTCGTCCCGGCTCGCCCGGCTGCTGAACATGGTCCCGTACTTCATCGCCAATCCGGGGATGAGCGCCGCGGAGGCCGCCGCGGAACTGGGAGTCAGCACAGCCCAGCTGATGGACGACCTGAACCAGCTGTGGATGTGTGGGCTGCCCGGGTACGGACCCGGCGACCTCATCGACCTCTCGTTCTCCGAGGAGAGCATCGAGGTGACCTTCTCGGCAGGCATCGACCGGCCGCTGCGGCTGACCTCGACGGAGGCGACCGCACTCCTGGTGGCCCTGCGCTCGCTCGTGGAGATGCCGGGCACCGCGGACCCCTCGGCCGTGCAGGGTGCGATCGCCAAGATCGAATCGGCGGCGGGGGTCGCCGCCGGCGGATCCGTCACCGGCGTGGCGGACCAGCGCGAGCGGGCGGAGGACCCGGTCGCCGCAACCGTGCGCTCCGCGGTGCGCCGGGGCATGGCCTTGGAGCTGACCTACTTCTCCGCGTCGCGGGACGCGGTGTCGCAACGGGTCGTGGACCCGGTGCGCATCGTCCTCGTCGACAACCAGAGCTATCTACAGGCGTGGTGCCGGCAGGCCGGCGGCGTCCGGCTGTTCCGGTTCGACCGGATCGACGCGGCAACCGAGCTCGACGAGCCCGCCGCCGCGCCCGAGGCGGCACTCGAGGACGGCCATTCGATGGACCTGTTCCACGACGACCCGACGCTGCCGCAGGCCCGGCTGCTGATCGCGCCGGAGCACGCCTGGGTCATGGACTACTACCCGATGACAGACGTCATCGTGGCCCCGGACGGCTCGATCGAGGCGTCGATGCGATACGGCTCGCAGGACTGGATGACCCGGCTGATGGTGGGGTTCGGTCCCGGGGTGCGTGTGCTCGGCCCCGACGATCTGGCAGCGTCCGTGCGAAACCGTGCAGAGGCCGCCCTTGCCGCCTATGGTGAGGCCTCGACCGCTGACTGACCCGCACTCTCCGCGGGGGCCTGGCCGCTCTGGTCCGGTAGCATCGAATCATCTGATACCTGGAGGTAAAAATGGGAGCCATGAGCCCCTGGCACTGGGCCATTGTGGCGCTTGTCGTCGTCATCCTGTTCGGTTCGAAGAAGCTTCCCGACGCCGCGCGCGGCCTGGGTCGTTCGCTGCGGATCTTCAAGAGCGAGGTCAAGGAGATGCAGAACGACGGTGCCACCACCGCCGCCGCGCCTGCACCCGCCGCCCCGCCCGCCGAGCTGCCCCCCGCGGCACCGGTCGCCGATCCGACGCAGTCCGCGGTCACTCACACCGAGCCCCGGACTTCCTAGTCCCGATTCCGACGGTCCCGGGGCTGCGTCTCGCGCCCCGGGCCGACTGCTGACCAGAACCAGGGCCAACTGTGCGCATCCCATTCGACCCGCGGCGGAGCAAACGCAGGGTCAATCCAGACGGCAGCATGTCGCTGACCGATCACCTGTACGAGCTGCGGACCAGGTTGCTCCTGTCGATTCTCGCGGTGCTGATCACCACCGCGTTCGGCTTCTACTGGTACTCGCACGAGATCTTCGGCATCCAGAGCCTCGGTGACCTGATGCTTGGGCCCTACTGCTCGTTGCCGCAGGCGAACCGCGCCGAACTCACCAGCGACGGCGCCTGCCGACTGCTGGCGACCGGACCGTTCGAACAGTTCATGCTCCGGTTCAAGGTGGCGTTCACGGCGGGCATCGTGCTCGCCTGCCCGGTCTGGCTGTACCAGCTCTGGGCATTCATCACCCCAGGGCTGTACGCGAAGGAACGCCGGTACGCGATCGGGTTCGTCGCGGGCGGCGCGGCGCTGTTCGTCTCGGGCGCGGTCCTCGCCTACGTGGTGGTCTCGAAGGCGCTGCACTTCCTGCTCACCATCGGTGGCGACGTCCAGGTGACCGCGCTCAGCGGTTCCGAGTACTTCGGCTTCGTGATCAATCTGATCATCATCTTCGGTGTCAGCTTCGAGATCCCGCTGCTGATCGTGGCGCTCAACGCCGTCGGAGTGCTCAGCTACGACAGGCTCAAGGCCTGGCGCCGCGGCATCATCATGGGCCTGTTCTTGTTCGCCGCCATCGCGACCCCCGGCCAGGACCCGTTCTCGATGCTCGCGCTGGCGGCCGCGTTGACCGTCCTCGTCGAGTTCTCCATCCAGATCGCGCGAGTGAACGACAAGCGCAAGGCCCGCAAGCAGGAGGAGGGCTGGGGCGCTCTCGACGACGACGAGGCCTCGAGCATCTCCGGGGCGACGCCGCTCGACGACGCGTCGACGATCTCCGGTGCGACACCGCTCAAGGACCTCTCCGATACCCTCTGATACACCGGACCCGATGCACGGGCTGCCCTCACGACCTCCGTTCGCCGGCCGGTTCGATGGCAGCCCGTTCGTCGTTGGCGGTACCGGCCGTGTCGTTGGCTAACCTGGCTGTGTGGAACTCGAGACCTTCGCGGCGCAGCTGAGCTTTCCGCTCGATCCCTTCCAGAAGGAAGCCTGCCGGGCGCTGGAGGCGGGGCACGGGGTGCTGGTGTGCGCTCCGACGGGCGCGGGCAAGACGGTGATCGGCGAGTTCGCCGTGCACCTCGCCCTCACCTCGGGCCGAAAGTGCTTCTACACCACCCCCATCAAGGCGCTCAGCAACCAGAAGTACGCCGACCTGGTCGACCGGTACGGCAAGTCCTCTGTCGGCCTGCTCACCGGCGACCTGAGCATCAACCCCGAGGCGCCGGTGGTCGTGATGACCACCGAGGTGCTGCGCAACATGCTGTACGCGAACTCACCGGTGCTGCGCGGGCTCTCGCACGTGGTGATGGACGAGGTGCACTACCTGGCCGACCGGTTCCGCGGCGCCGTGTGGGAGGAGGTCATCCTGCACCTGCCCGAGGAGGTCCGTCTCGTGAGCCTCTCCGCGACCGTCAGCAACGCCGAGGAGTTCGGCGCCTGGATGGAGACCGTGCGCGGGGACACCGAGATCATCGTCGACGAGGTCCGGCCGGTGCCGCTGTGGCAGCACATCATGGTGGGACGGCGGCTCTTCGACCTGTTCGACACCGACGCGCAGAAGGCGGACAGCGGCGCCAAGCTGATCGTCGACCGCGAGCTGGTGCGGCACCTCAAGCAACGCCAGGCGCTGGACCGGGCCGACTCGTGGCAGCCGCGCGGACGCGGGCGCGGGGACCGGAGCGGCTCGAACGGCAACTTCCGGCCGCTGGCCCGTCCCGAGGTGATCGCCCGTCTCGACGAGGAGGGCCTGCTGCCCGCGATCACCTTCATCTTCAGCAGGGCGGGCTGCGACGCGGCGGTCGCCCAGTGCCTGCGGTCGCGGCTGAGGCTGACCACCGAGGAGCAGGTCGAGGCGATCACCACGATCATCGACAAGCACACCGGGGAGTTGCCGCGCGCCGACCTCGAGGTGCTCGGCTACTGGGAATGGCGGGAGGCCCTCGAACGGGGCATCGCGGCACACCATGCCGGGATGCTGCCAGCGTTCCGCCACACCGTCGAGGAGCTGTTCGTCAACGGGTTGGTCCGGGCCGTGTTCGCGACGGAGACGCTTGCGCTTGGCATCAACATGCCCGCCAGGACGGTCGTACTCGAACGTCTGGTCAAGTACAACGGCGAGACCCATGCCGAGCTCACCCCCGGCGAGTACACCCAACTCACCGGCAGGGCGGGCAGGCGCGGCATCGACATCGAGGGCCATGCCGTCGTGCTCTGGCAGCCCGGGATCGAGACCACCGAGGTGGCGGGACTGGCCTCCACCCGCACGTTCCCGCTGCGGAGTTCGTTCCGGCCTGCGTACAACATGTCGATCAACCTCATCGACCGGATGGGGGCGGCCGAGTCACGCTCGCTGCTGGAGCGGTCCTTCGCACAGTTCCAGGCGGATCGGTCGGTGGTCGGGATCGTCCGCACGATCGAACGCAACAGGGTCACCCTCGCGGAGCTCAGCGATCAGCTCGGCGGCGCCGACGGCGAGTTCTTCGAGTACGCCCAGCTGCGGGAGCGAGTGCGCGCACGCGAACGGCAGCTGGAGAAGCAGGGCCGCACGGATCGCAGGCAGGACGCGGTGAGCTCCCTGACGGCCCTCCGGCGCGGCGACGTCATCGCGATCCCGGTGGGACGGCGGTCCGGGCTGGCCGTGGTGCTCGAGACCGATACCGATCCGAACGACCCTCGTCCGCTGGTGCTCACCGAGGACAAGTGGGCTGGGCGGATCTCCGCGGCCGACTTCCCGGCACCCGCAAAGTCGCTGGGCAGCATGCGGTTGCCCCGCCACGTCGACCACCGAACCGCGCGCAGCAGACGGGATCTCGCCTCGGCATTGCGCAGCACCGGGATCGTGCCGCCGGGCCGGTACAGCAAGCGGAAGTCGCCGGCGGCCAGCGACCGCGAGCTGGCGACGCTCCGGCGGGCGCTGCGTTCGCACCCGTGTCACAGCGCGCCGGATCGAGAGCAGCTGAGCCGGATCGGCGAGCGGTACAACTCGCTGGCCCGCGAGACGGAGACGCTGCGGCAGAAGGTCGCGGCGACGACGAACTCGTTGGCCCGGACCTTCGACCGCATCGTCGCACTGCTGGCCGAACGCGAGTACATCGAGCAGGAGGGACACGGGATCACCGAGAACGGGCAGCGGCTGAGCCGGATCTACTCCGAGAGCGACCTGCTCGTCGCGGAATGCCTGCGGGGCGGCCTGTGGAAGGGACTCGGACCGGCCGAGCTGGCGGGGGTGGTGTCGACGATGGTCTACGAGTCGCGGCAGGACGGCGACACCGGTGACCGCGGACCGACCGGACCGTCACGGCACGCGCTCACCCGGACGTTGCAGGTGTGGAGCGAGATTCGCGCGGACGAGGTTCGGCACAAGCTGCCGCTCACCAGGGAACCGGACTTCGGATTCGTCTCGGCGATCTACAAGTGGGCAAGAGGGGAGCCGTTGGTGGACGCGCTGCTCGCCGCGGGCGATCGCGGGCAGGCCCTCTCCGCAGGCGATTTCGTCCGGTGGTGCAGGCAGGTGATCGATCTCCTCGACCAGGTGCAGTCGACCTCGCCGGACCGGGAGGTGCGCGCCGCCGCGACCAAGGCGGTGCACGCCATCCGGCGGGGCGTGGTTGCGATCGACGCTGCCTGAGCGAGTCGAACGTGATCGCGTTCGACGGCTTCTGCGACCGCCACGCCGTTTGACCTCGGGGTGTCGAGCCGAGGGGGACTACGGTGTACCTCAACACAACCTTCAGGGGAGGCAACGATGAGTGGCCCGGTCGGACCCAGCCAGCCAGACGAGCGCGGGGCGTCAAGCGAGGACCAGCCCGGTGCCGGTGAGCAGTCACCCGCCGAAACCGAGGCGCCCGAAGCCAACCCGCTGGAGGCAGTAGGCGAGCCGTCACAGCCGGGGGGCGAGCACACGCCACAGCACGGCAGCGACCAGACGCAGCAGTTCCAGTGGCCGCAACAGTCCGGTGCGGAACCCACGCAGGCGTATCCGTCTGCGCAGCAGCCGTATCCGGGACAGCAGTACCAGCCGCGGCAGTACCCGGGTCAGCCGCAATACCCGGCGCAGCCCGCGACCGACCCGCAGCAGTGGAGCCAGCAGGCCTGGGGCGCACAGCAGCCCGGACAGCCACAGACCGGCGCCCAGCCGCAGTACCCCGCTTACTCCGCGCCGCAGCAGCCGTATCCCGGTCAGCCGCAATACCAGCCGCAGCCATACCCGGGTCAGCAGCAATACCCGGCGCAGCCCGCGACCGACCAGCAGCAGTGGAGCCAGCAGGCCTGGGGCGCACAGCAGCCCGGACA
The DNA here is from genome assembly GCF_040548995.1 of Rhodococcus sp. PvR044. NCBI lineage: Bacteria > Bacillati > Actinomycetota > Actinomycetes > Mycobacteriales > Nocardiaceae > Rhodococcus > Rhodococcus sp. PvR044. The sequence continues at coordinate 321,139 of NZ_JBEPSX010000007.1, read as the reverse complement.
GCCACAGACCGGCGCCCAGCCGCAGTTCCAGGCGTACAACGCGCAGCAGCAGCAGTACCCCGGCCAGCCCGGTCAGTATCAGCAGGGTGGATACCAGCCCGGCCAGCCGCAGTGGGGCGCACCGGTCGCCGGGCAGCCGGGAGGCGGTTCGTCGAAGGCTCCGCTGTGGATCGCCCTCGGCGTCGGCGCCGTGGTGGTGCTCGGCGCCATCGCCGTGATCGCCGGGATGGCGTTCGTCGGCGGTGACACGTTGGACCGGGCGGCGGCCGAGCGGGGCGTCGAGCAGGTGCTCACGGGCTCCTACGGCATCAAGGACGTCGACAACGTGACCTGCCCCGCCGACCAGAAGGTCGAGAAGGATGAGAGTTTCACCTGCGAGCTGACCGTCGACGGCGAGCCGCAGCAGGTGACCGTGACCTTCACCGACGACTCCGGCACCTACGAGGTCAGCAGGCCGACCAGCAAGTAGGTCTTCCCGGGCCGTCCGATCCGACCGTCCACCCGTCCGCCCGACCAGGGCGTCGGGTGGACGGTCGGATTCGTTTTCCGCCACGGTGTCTCGCGTGTTGACGGATTCGGGTGCAGCGTCGCCAATTCTTTGAGAAGGTTCATTGACAATGGCTTTCCAAGGCCGGCGGCCGGCGCCGTCGTGGTCGCGCGTGACACCTGGAGGAAATGTGACGAATGCTCAACCACCCGACATGAAGTTGCAGCGCACAAGCCGCGACATGGCCGTGGTTCCTGGCGCCCTGGCCAGGTGGCTCGCCACCAAGCTCCCCGAGGGAGCGGAGCCCACCGTCACCCTTCATTCCGGGATCGACGCCAACGGGATGTCCTCCGAGACCCTCGTTTTCGACGCGGCATGGTGGGAGGACGGCGAGCACCGCACCGCCGAGTATGTGGCCCGCGTCGTGCCGTCCGCCGAGGACTTCCCGGTCCTCGAGACCTACGCATTGCAGCACCAGTTCGACACGATGCGGATCGTCGGCGAGCTGAGTGACGTCCCGGTACCCCGCGTGGGTTTCATGGAGCCGTCGGGTGAGGTGCTGGGGATGCCGTTCTTCCTCATGGACCGTCTCACCGGAGTCGTCCCACCCGACGTGATGCCGTACAACTTCGGCGGCAACTGGCTTTTCGACGCATCGCCTGCGGACCAGCGGCGCCTGCAGGACAGCACCGTCAAGGCGCTCGCGGGATTGCACGCGATCCCGGCGGCGGACGAGGCGTTTGCCTTCCTCGACCCGAAGCAGGCAGGCGCCACCGCGTTGCAGCGCAATCTCGCCCGCACCCGCGCCTGGTACGAGTTCGCGGTCCGTGACCTCGAGCGCTCACCGCTGATCGAGCGCGCCCTGGCGTGGCTCGAGTCCACCCTGCCGGAGACCACCGAGTCCGTGCTTGTCTGGGGCGACGCCCGCCTCGGCAACGTGATGTATGTCGACTTCGAGCCGGTCGGAGTCCTCGACTGGGAGATGGCGAGCATCGGCCCGCGCGAGCTGGACCTGTCCTGGCTGATCTTCGCCCACCGGGTCTTCGAGTCGATGACTACTACCTTCGGCCTCCCTGGCATGCCGGACTTCATGCGCGAGGAGGACGTCGTGGCCGAGTACGCCGAACTGACCGGCGCCCCGATCGGCGACCTGCTCTGGTATCACGTCCACAGCGCGGTCAACTGGGGCGTCCTGTTCATGCGTACCGGCGCGCGATCCATCCACTTCGGGGAGATCGAGCGCCCCGAGGACGTCGAGTCGCTGATGCATCACCGATCACTGTTCGAGAGCCTCCTGGACGGTCTGGACGAGGTGGCCCCGTGAGCGAGCAACTGAACGAACTCGGCTACTACGCGGTCACCCGGCACCCGGCGGACGCCCGGGTGGTCTTCTCGGAGGCCCGCGCGGCGGAGGAGCTCGGGCTGGGCTCCTGTCACGTCGGAGAGCGGTTCACCGTGAAGGACGCAGGGGTCCTGTCCGGTGCGTTGGCGGGCTGCACGAGCACCCTGGGCATCGGCCCGTCGACCAACCCTCACACCAGGCACCCAACCGTCACGGCCACCGTGGGGTCGACCATGCACGCGCTGACCGAGGGGCGCTTCTCCCTGGCGTTCGGCCGAGGCATGGGCGCCTATTGGAAGGCCGTCGGTCTTCCCGTGCTGACCGAGGCCCGGCTGCGTGATTACACCGACATCCTGCGGCGCCTGTGGGACGGGGAGACGATCCTGAACCACGATGGCCCGGCCGGGAAGTGGCCGATGTTGCGCCATGCGAACGGGCTGGCGGACGCGCCACCCATCGGCTTCGTGGCGGTCGGCCCCAAGACGATGGAGCTCGCCGGTGAGATCGGTGACTTCGTGGTGCTCCACACGTTCTTCTCCGACGAGGCGACGGTCGCGTCCGTCGAGGCCGTGCGTCGCGGCGCCGAGCGCGCGGGCAAGGACCCCGACAGCGTCCGCATCTGGGCCTGCCTGGCGACAGTCGGCGACAACCTGCCGGAGGAGGACCGCCTGCGCCGAAGGGCCGGGCGGCTCGTGACCTACCTGCAGGCCTATCCGGATGTGCTGATCCGCGCCAACGGCTGGGACCCTGCCGTGTGGGAGCGGATTCGCCAGACCGGGCTCTACATGAACGCGGCCGCCGTAGGGCCCATCGACGCCAGCGCATCGGTCGAGACACTGGAGCAGCTCGCCGCGATGATGCCCGACGAATGGCTGGATTCGGCAGCCTCGGGTTCGCCCGAGGCCTGCGCGAAGACCATCGCCCGGCAGTACGACCTGGGCGTGCACTCGGTCATCATGCACGGCGCGACCCCGCAGGAGCTCGCGCCGGTCGTGGCGGCCTACCGCGCCGATCGACCGACGCTGCGCCGCGCCGTCGCCGCGAATCCGGGAAGATTCGCGTGAGCGACCGCCGGTAAACTGTGCGCAAGACCGGGGGGCGTCGCCCCGGTCCTGCGCACACCCGACACGTAGGACGGACGGAGATGTCAACAACGTCGACTCCTGTTGGCGCGGCTCGGGTGCCCCGGACCTGTGGGTCATGACGAGTGAGTCCCCGCAGGCAGCCCGGGCCCTGGAACAGTGGCTGGTGGCCGTCCCGACCCCGGTCACGACATCGGCCGCCGGCACGCGGCTGAACAAGCGCGGCCTCGAGACCAGGGCACGGCTGCTCGAGGTGGCCATCCGCTGCCTGGCCGAGGAGGGCAGCGAGCCGGTCTCGGCGAACCGCGTCGCCAAGGAAGCGGGCGTGACCTGGGGCACGGTGCAGCACCAGTTCGGCGACCTCGACGGGCTGTGGGTCGCGGTGATCACCGAGATCCATGCCCGCAGTTGGGCCGAGATCCCGGGTCCATGGCCCGCCCTGAGCGGTTCGCTGCGCGAGCGGGTCGAGGGCGCCATCGACTCCGTATGGATCTACCTCGACACGCCCGAGGGACGGGCGCTCACCGCGTTGCGGACGTGGCTGCCGCCGCGACGCTCGGACATCGTCGCCGAATACCCGAGGACGGCAGCGGCATTCGCCGCCCGCGAGCACGACTGGATCCAGGGCTTCGACTACCTGATGGACGGTCTCGACCTGGACCCGGTCAAGCTGGACCAGGTGCGGTGCCTGCTACCCGCGGCCGTGCGGGGCCTGAGCAACGAGCGCCAACTCGGCTTCACCTCGGACCTCGATGTCGCCCGTCGGACGCTTGCCGAAGCGCTCGTGGCCTTCCTGATCTGAGCCACCACCGACCTAGGGCGTGTCTGACAAAGCGTGGATCCATGCGATTGCGGCGTGGATGAGGACGGCAGCTCGGTAGACGATCGCGTGTTTGTCGTATCGGGTGGCGAGGCCGCGCCATTGCTTCGTTTGGCAGAACCGGCGTTCGATCACATTGCGGTTCTTGTAATCGTGGACGTCGAGCCCGACCGGTGTGCCGCCGCGTGAGCCGCGGCGTTTGCGATGCCCCTGCTGGTCTTTGGGCTCGGGGATGACGGCCTTGATGCCGCGCTCGCGCAGGTGCTGTCGGATCGCGCGCCCTCGACCATCGACCGCGCATCCGAGAACTTCCGGCCCGGGCGTCCCGTCGGTTTCGGGAGCATCCCCTCGATCAACGACCCTGGGCATCCGAGAGCAACTGAAAACGCGACACGGGACCAGAGTTCCAGCCAGAACGCTCAACCTGTGCCAGACCCGCCCTAGCCGCACCCGGCCGATGGCTTCGGGTCAGGTCCGCTTGCGGCTCGCGATCTCGTCAGAGAGCTGCTGCACATGGGCGGGGTCCGCGTTCCGGGCAAGGGCGACGTAGTGGTCCATGACGGCCGGCCGGTAGCGCACGGGCAACGTCTGTCGTGGGGCGAGTCGGGTGAGCTCGGTGATCGTGAGGCTCTCGTCTGCGATACCGCGGAACGAGATGCCGTCGGCGGTCTCCACATCGAACATCAGGACCACGCGTGGATTGCTGTTGACCTCCCGCCAGTCGACGAGAACGCCGAGCGCAAGCGCCCCCGTACGCAGTTCCGCATTGCGCTTCATTGCATCACTGCTCATGAGCGGGTTCGGGGCGACGCCCGGGAAGTCGGGCCCGACGCCGAGCGATTCCCGACTCAGGTCGGGCCTGAGCTGTTCCATCAGATCGTTGAGCTTCTTCTCCGAACCGAACATCTTCGAACCGAACATCCTGCCGAGCATCCTGCCGAACATCCTGACCCCTCCCTCACAGCGGTGCCGGAATCTCGGCCTGGCGCTTCGCCCTCACCGCGACTGTACGTCGCCGGCCATTCCCTTCCTGCCCGGGCGTCCCGTCGGTTTCGGGAGCATGAGCATCCCGTCGATCAACGACCACTGGGCATCCGAGAGCAACTGAAAACGCGACACGGGACCAGAGTTCCAACCAGAACGCTCAACCTTTGTCAGACGCGCCCTAGCCGCCATACCCGTTCCGTGGGGCGGCCATCGCCTTCGTCAGGCGGCCGATCGACGCCCCGATCGCCAGTTCGTCAGCGAGCGCCGCGAGCCGCTCCGCATCCACGGGAGCGGCAGGCAACGGGTCCGGCCGCGACATCTCGACCGCCGCATCGGTGGCCACCCGCACCACCGGCAGCGCGGCATCGAGATAGTCCGAGGCCGCGGTGAGCTTGGCCCGGATCCCCTTGGCCAGACCGGACTTCGGATCGTCGACCGCCGCGCGAAGCGCCTCGACCGACCCGTATTCGAGCAGCAGCGAGGAGGCGGTCTTCTCGCCCACTCCCTTGACGCCCGGCAACCCGTCGGAGGGGTCGCCGCGCAGGAGGGCCAACTCCGCGTAGCCGATGCCCGGTCGATCCGCGGGCACACCGTACTTCTCGGCCACCTCGAGCGGACCGAAGAGTTCGGCCTTCGACAGTCCGCGCCCGACGTACAGCACCCGCACCGGCACCGGCTCGTCGGCGACGACCTGCAGCAGGTCCCGATCGCCGCTCACCACGACGACCGTGTCGGCGCGTTCGCGGGCGGCAAGGGTGCCCAGCACGTCGTCCGCCTCGAAGCCCTCGGCACCGGCGGTGGCGATACCGGCCGCGGCCAGCACGTCGAGGATCATGTCGACCTGCGGCGTCAGCGTGTCCGGCACCTCCTCGACGTCGGGACCCACCTCGGTCTCGACCGCGACGCGATGGGTCTTGTACGAGGGCACCGCGTCGACCCGGAACTGCGGGCGCCAGTCCAGATCCAGGCACACCGCCAGCCGCTCGGGCTGATGCCTGGTGATCAGTGAGGCGACCATGTCGGTGAATCCGCGGACCGCGTTGACCGGTCGCCCGTCGCGGGAGGTGAACGATTCGGGGAGTGCGTAGTACGCGCGGAACCACAGGCTCGCGCCATCGAGCAGGAGCAGGGGGCCAGTCATGGCCCTCATCCTGCCAAACCGAACTAACCTGAGTGGCATGAGTTCCCACGGCGGTTCCGCGAGCACCTCATCCGACAGTCCAGAAACGCAGGCGCCCGCGCGCTTCCCGACCGCGATCTACGCGGAACGCCTGCGCCGGGCCGCCGAACTCACCGCGGCGGCGGGGCTCGACGCCCTGCTCATCACCCCTGGCCCTGATCTGCGGTACCTGCTCGGTTCGCGGGCGGATTCCTTCGAGCGGCTCACCTGCCTCGTCATCCCCGCCGACGGATCCACTGCCTCCGTGGTGGTTCCGCGGCTGGAGTTGGCGGCGCTCGGCGATTCGGCGACCGCGGAACTGGGTCTGACGGTGCGGGACTGGGTGGACGGTGTCGACCCGTACGCCTTGGTCGCGTCGGGGTTGCCCTCGCCGGCACGGACGGCGGTCGCCGACGCGATGCCCGCGCTGCACGTCATCCCGCTGACCTCGGCCTTCGGCGCACCGCCGGTTCTGGCCACGGACGTGCTCCGCGAGCTCCGGATGATCAAGGACCCGGCCGAGATCGATGCGCTGCGGCGCGCGGGTGCGGCCATCGACCGGGTGCATGCCCGGATGGCGGAGTGGCTGCGTCCCGGTCGCACCGAGGCAGAGGTGGCCGCGGACATCGACGCCGCGATCATCGAGGAGGGCCACACCGCGGCGGAGTTCATCATCGTCGGGTCCGGTCCACACGGGGCGGACCCCCACCACGAGGTCTCGGATCGGACGATCCAGGCGGGGGACGTGGTCGTCGTCGACATCGGCGGCCCGGTCGCGCCCGGCTACAACTCCGATTCGACCCGCACCTACTGCCTCGGTGAGCCCAGTGCCGAGGTGGCCGCCCAGTTCGCGGTGCTGGAGCGGGCGCAGCGGGCCGCCGTGGACGCGGTTCGCCCCGGCGTCACGGCAGAGTCCGTGGACGCCGCTGCCCGCGACGTGCTGGCCGCGGAGGGCCTCGCGGACGCGTTCGTGCACCGCACCGGCCATGGCATCGGCCTGTCGGTCCACGAGGAGCCGTACATCGTGGCGGGCAATCGCATCGAGCTCGCCGAGGGCATGGCCTTCAGCATCGAACCGGGCATCTACTTCCGCGGCGCCTGGGGCGCGCGGATCGAGGACATCGTGGTGGTCACGGCGGACGGCTGCGAGCCGATGAACTCCCGTCCGCACGGACTGACGGTGCTCGGGGGCTGACGGCGCACGTCAGAGGCCGAGCGCGGTGACGGCGTTGCCGTGCAGGCCCGCGTGCTGGCGGGAGTAGATCGCGATCATCCGCTGGTCGGTGTGTCCGCTCTGGGTCATGATCTGTTCGGCGCTCGCGTCGTTGCGGACCGCCTGGGTCACGAATCCGGCCCGGAGGCTGTGCCCGCCGAGCAGGGCAACGAACTCCTCGGCGTACCCGGCCCCGACGGCGCGGCGCTTGATCATCGACGCGATCGCCTGCCCGGACAGGGCTTTGGTGCCCACGCCACCGGTACGGTGCACGGGCCGGAACAACGGCCGGACCTCGGACTCACGGCGCCCGAGTGCGCCGCGGCAACGATGCGTGAGGGGTTCGGGGTCTGGCTCGGCGAGCAACGCACTGACCGCGGGTTTGCCGTCCCGGTCCCACGCGTCCAGCACTTCTCGCCACCGCCAGTAGGCGCATACAGGGCAGGTGATCTCGGCAGAGCCGTAGGGCAGTGTGACCGTACGTCCCGCCGCGGCTTGATCGGTCTTCGACCGGCGGATCGTCACGTACAGTCCGTCCGCCCTGTGCGGGACGACGTCGCCGACCGCGAGCCCCGACAGCTCCGATCGCCGCATCGCGCCGGTCAATCCGAGTAGCAGCAGCGCAGTGTCCCGCCGCTCGGCAGCCCGGTCGGCCCACGAGCCGTGTGCGGACTGGGCACGCATGGACTCGACGATGCTGCGGATGTCGGCGGTGAGCAGCGGCTCGCGCCGAACCGGCGGCGTGGCCCGGGTACGGGCGATACCTCGCAGGATCTCGCGCACGGTGGGGGACTGCCCCGGCTTGGGATGGCCGGCGAGCGAATGGACCTTGTTGATCGAGGCGACCCAGCGCGTCATTGTCGACGACGCGTAGGCGGGTCGGCCGTCCGGCCGTACCTCCGAGGACTTCTCGGTCAGGAACCAGCCCACCAGGTCGGGAGAGGCGGGCAGCGGATCCCGGCCGACGCGCTTGCACCAGCGGATGAAGCTGGTCCAGTCACTCAGTTGCGCGGCGCGTGTGTTTGGGGAGACGGATTCGACGCGCAGGCGATGCATGGCCGCGGCGGCGTCGACCGGGACCGCGAGTGCTCCGGCCGACGAGTCGCCAGCGGTGAGGGATTCGAGTTCGGCCGACACGACTCAGGACGATACGTGGCCGAACCGACAGTTCGCGGCCGGCAGGACCATCCAGGGCGTGCATCTCGGCCAACCGTCACATGACGTAACGAAACCGGGGTGTCGGCGCCCGGAATGCGCTCCGGACGCCGACACTCGCGGGGCATCTTCGTTGCCACTGCGGCACTCCGCCGCAAGTCCTCGCTCGTCCCGTCCCATCGTCGGCAGCCCACTTTTCCGAATCCGTTTCGCCGACGGTTCGGCGCACAATTCCGACCCGAAATCCTCTCAGCTAGTAACTCACGATAAGTGGGGATTATGACGATCAAGATTCATCATTTCATTACATGCCTTGTTACGTAACCTGATACGTTACGTAACTATAAGACGGATCGGCAACGAACAGGGGAGTGCACGTGAACACCGAGGACGAGAAGGACGCGGAAACCGCCGAGGAACCGAAGGTGCGCCCAGGCCGGCCCCGGCAGTACGCCAGCGACGCAGACCGCGTCAGGGCCTTCCGCTCGCGCCGGAAGGCCCGCGAGCAGCAGGGCGAACTCGACGCGCTCGCGAACGCGACGCCGAGCGAGGTGGTCGGGGTCCTCGAACGGACACTCGAGGACCTCCGAACCGTCACCGCCAATTCGATCGAGCAGTTCAATGTGTTCGCCCGGCAGATCACCGCCGCCGTGGACAAGCTCAGCGACCCCGACGCGCTCGACGTTGCACTGCACCGCGCCACTGTCGAACTCGCCCAGACGAAGGCGAAGTACGAGACGGACCTGGCCGAGCTGCGGACACGGCACGAGGCCGCGGTGGAGGATCGGGTGAACGCAGAGGCCACCGTCGACGCGGTCGATGCCGAGCTCTCCTCCGCGGTAGAGAATCACCGGCTCGAACTCGAACGACTGTCCACGGACCACCAGGCCGAGCTCCGGAATCTGGAGCAGACGCATGCCGGGGCGCTGCGAGCCGCGACCGAGCGGGTGGCGGCCGTCGAGGCGGATCGCGACACCCGCCTGTCTGCCGCGGAGTCCGACCTCGACGATCTGCGCGGTAGGTTCCGCGAGGCGCAGTCCCAGGCGGAGGCGGCCGAACGAAGGGCCGCGGCCGCCGAACAGTCCGCGGCCGTATCGGAGCAACGTGCCGAGCAGGCAGGCGTGGCGGCCGAACAACGCCTCGAGCAGGTCGTCGCCTCGGCGGAGCAACGGATCGCCGACATGCGCGCCGCGGGCGAGCTCGCTGCGAACACTGCCGCGGCAACGATCGCGCGGCTCGAGAAGTCCGTCGACCACGAACGGTCGGCGGCCTCGTCCGCCCGTGAACGCGCCGACACTCTCAGGGACGACCTCGAGCGGGCCCGCCTCGACACCGGCGAGGCGCGTACCGCCGAGGCCGCACTGCGGGAGAAGTTGGAGGAGCTACGGCCCCGCACTCTCGAAGGTGAGCCGGCAGAGACCGCGACCACGTGACGTTATCGAGGACTGCCCGACCCCGGCGATTCCTTGACAGGCCCCGGCCGCATGGAACCATGGTGAATGGGTATTCGCGACACGCACCGCGACCACAGGAGCGCCGTCATGACTGTTTCCTCACCGACAAGACAGGGTTTCGGATCGATCCGCGCGGGCGGACTGAACTGGGATTCCTTCCCGCTGAGACTGTTCGCCAAGGGGAACTCACTGTTCTGGGATCCGGCGAACATCGACTTCCGGCGCGACGCCCAGGACTGGCGTGAGCTCAACAGCGAACAGCAGCGCAGCGCGACCTACCTGTGCACCCAGTTCATCGCGGGTGAGGAGGCCGTCACCGAGGACATCCAGCCGTTCATGAAGGCGATGTCCGCGGAGGGGCGGCTCGGCGACGAGATGTACCTGACGCAGTTCTGCTTCGAGGAGGCCAAGCACACCGCCGTCTTTCGGCTGTGGATGGACGCGGTCGGCCTCACCGGCGATCTGCATCCCTTCGTCGCGGAGAACCCCTACTACCGCACCCTCTTCTACGAGGAACTCCCCGGCGCTCTCGGCGTGCTCGAGACCGACCCGAGTCCGGCCAACCAGGTGCGCGCCAGCGTCACCTACAACCACGTGATCGAAGGCAGCCTCGCCTTGACGGGCTATTTCGCCTGGCAGAAGGTGTGCACCAAGGAGGGGATCCTGCCCGGGATGCAGGAGCTGATCCGCCGGATCGGCGTCGACGAGCGCAGGCACATGGCGTGGGGCACCTTCACCTGTCGGCGTCACGTCGCCGCCGACGACTCGAACTGGGACGTGGTTCAGCAGCGGATGACCGAGCTGATGCCGCTCGCCCTCGGCATGATCGACTGGGTCAACAAGCAGTTCGAGGTCCAGCCGTTCGGGCTCGACGAGCAGGAGTTCATCGACTATGCGGCCGACCGGGCGCAGCGCAGGCTGGTCGCCATCGAGTCTGCCCGCGGCCGCCCGCTCGAGGAGATCGATGTCGACTACTCGCCGGAGGCTCTCGAGGACCAGTTCGGCAGGGAGGACGCGGCCGTGTTCGTCGAGGCCAGCGAATGAGCTCGGCTAGACGATGAAGGTCCCGGTCGACGGACTGTTCGAACAGATCGGGGCGCTGCCCAGGTTGATCGATCCGAACGCGGTCGCGATCACCTCGCCGTGCCCGGTGTAGACCGTCTTGGACAGGTACGGGTACGCGCCCTCGAGGTTCACGATTCCGCTCTGGCCGGTGGTCGTGTTCACCCACGCGACGGTGACCTGTCCGGCCGCGGGGATCGGCGGGGCGGCAGGGAAGGACTGGAACCTGATCTCGCCGGGCGCGATCCCCGGTTCTGGCCCCGACTGCCCGGTCGCCGCGGTGAGCGACATCAGGCTGCCCTGATTGGGACAGCCGATGGTCAGCACGGGCAGACCGAACGGGTGGGGTGGCAGGGCGGTGGCCGGCCCGGCCACCAGTCCGCCGATGAGGGCTGCGGCGGCCGCGGGGGCAGCCAGCGTGAGGATCATTCGAGTCGTGCGTAGAGCGCGCATTGCTGCTCCCTGGGTCCGAATGTCATTGCCGGACCGGTCGCGGCGGGGCACACGGCCGGTCCCCGACGAGCAATGTATGACCTGGATCACATTAGCCGCCCCCGGCGGGACGCGTCGAGCAGCGATGCTCAGCGGCCGAGCAGTGTGCCCAGGCCCATGACCCGCTGCACCGCGATCTCCACGACGACCCGGGTCGGGTTCTCCCTCGGCTGGCGGTACCGGGCGGCGTAACGGGAGACCGCGTCCGCGACCGCCTCGGGGTCGGACCGCACGGTCGCGGGCCCCTCCAGGGTCAGCCACCGCGGGCCCTCGATCTGGGTGACGGCGGCGTACCCGCGGCGTTCGGCGTTGATCGCCTTCTGCGAGCCGCCGTTCGTGATCACCCTGGCGAGCCCGCTCTCCGGATCCCAGGTGAACCCGACCGCCACCACATGCGGGGTGCCGTCCAGGCGCAGCGTCGAGAGGGTGGCCAGGTGCCGATCGGTGAGGAAGGCGAGCGCCTCGGCGGACAGATCTGCTGGGTTGAAGGGGGTGCGGGCCATGTGCCGACCGTAGTCCAGCACACTTGACGGTATGAGTGTCGGATCAGTCGTCATCCTCGGGGGCCGCAGCGAGATCGGTCTCGAACTGGCCACCAGACTCGCCCCCGGGCGGACCGTCGTCCTGGCCGCGAGGCGAAGCGGGGACCTCGAAGACGAACGCCGGGCGGTGCTGGCCGCCGGAGCCACCTCGGTCGAGACCGTCGAGTTCGACGCCGACCGCCTCGCCGACCACGCCCGGGTGCTGTCGGAGATCGTCGAGCTCGGCCCGATCGACGTGGTGGTGCTCGCCTTCGGCATTCTCGGCGACCAGGCCCGCGCCGAGACGGACGCCCAGCACGCGGTGAACGTCATCCACACCGACTTCGTCGCGCAGGTCGGCGTGCTCACGCACCTCGCGCAGCTGCTGCGTGCGCAGGGATCGGGGCGGATCGTCGTGTTCTCCTCGATCGCGGGCGCCCGGGTGCGGCGCGCGAACTACGTGTACGGCTCGGCCAAGGCCGGGCTCGACGGCTTCGCGAGCGGGCTCGGTGACGCCCTCGCGGGCAGCGGCGTGAGTCTGCTGCTGGTCCGTCCCGGCTTCGTCATCGGCAAGATGACCGAGGGGATGAGCCCGGCACCGATGTCGAGCACCCCGGGGCAGGTCGCGGATGCGGTGGTCAAGGCGCTGAGCCGGGGCCGCGAGCGCGTGTGGATCCCCGGCATGCTGCGCCTGGCCATCTTCGTGATGCGGCTGGTGCCACAACGTATCTGGCGACGGATGCCGCGATGACCGAGCTGCTGACCGTCGTCGGCATCGGTGCGGACGGATGGTCCGGGCTGTCCCCGAACGCGCAGCGCGCGATCACCGACGCAGAGGTGCTGATGGGGTCGCCGCGCCAGTTGGACCTGGTTCCGGACGGCGACGACGGATCGGACGCAGTGCGGGTGTCCTGGCCGTCGCCTCTCGTGCCCGCGCTGGCCGGCCTGCTCGCCGAACACGAGGGCAGGCGGGTGTGCGTGCTCGCCAGCGGCGACCCGATGTTCCACGGCATCGGGGTGACCCTCACGAACCTCGTCGGTCCCGAACGGATGCGGGTGATCGCGCACCCCTCCTCCGCCTCGTTGGCCTGCGCCCGGCTCGGCTGGGCGCTGCACGAGACCCCTGTCGTGAGCCTGGTGAACCGGCCCGTCGAGGTCATCACCCCGGAACTGGCCGACCATCGGCGGTTCCTGGTTCTCAGTCGCGACGCGGGCACCCCGACGGCGCTGGCCGCGCTGCTCCGCGAGAACGGCTACGGCGGTAGTGAACTCGCCGTGCTCGAGCAGCTCGGCGGCGATCGCGAGCAGATCGTGCGGGGCCGGGCGGATGGCTGGGATCATCCGACCGGCGACCCCCTCAACGTCGTCGCGGTCCGCTGCGTGCGGGGCGTCGCGACACCGCGACTGACCCGCGTGCCCGGCCTCCCCGACGAGGCCTACGAGTCCGACGGCCAGCTCACCAAGCAGGAGATCCGGGCCCTGACCCTGTCCGCACTCGCCCCGGCCCCCGGCGAGCTGCTGTGGGACGTCGGCGGCGGAGCGGGCAGCATCGGAATCGAGTGGATGCGTGCCGACGCCGGCTGCCGTGCAATCGGTTTCGAGCGCGATCCCGATCGCGCGGCCCGGATCGCGACCAACGCCCGACGGCTCGGCGTGCCCGGGCTCGAGATCCGCGGCTCCGCACCCGACGCACTCGCAGGTGCGCCGACCCCGGACGCGATCTTCCTCGGTGGCGGCGTCACCGCGCCCGGGGTGTTCGAGACCTGTTGGGACCGACTGCCGCCCGGCGGCCGGATGGTGGTAAACGCGGTGACCGCGGAATCCGAGACCCTCGTACTGCGTTGGCACGGGCTGCACGGCGGCACGCTGCGCAAGTTCCAGGTCTATCGGGCCGGGCCGCTCGGCGGGTTCACCGCATGGCGGCCGCAGCTGCCCGTTGCCCAGTGGATCGCGACAAAGGAGGAATCAACCCAGTGACCGTCCATTTCATCGGAGCGGGCCCCGGCGCCGCCGACCTCATCACGGTGCGAGGCCAGCGGATCATCGGCCGGAGCCCCGTGTGCCTGTACGCGGGCAGCCTGGTCCCCGCCGAACTCCTCGCGATGTGCCCCGAGGGCGCGGAGATCGTCGACACCGCGCGCCTGAGCCTCGACGAGATCACCGACCGCCTCATCGCCGCCGACCGGGCCGGGCTGGACGTGGCGCGGTTGCACTCAGGCGACCCGTCCATCTACAGCGCGGTCGCCGAACAGGCGCGCCGCCTCGACGCGGCGGGCGTCGGCTACGAGATCGTGCCCGGGGTACCGGCATTCACCGCCGCCGCGGCGGCGCTGGGGCGCGAACTGACCGTCCCTGGGGTGTCCCAGTCGATCGTCCTCACCCGGGTCTCGACGCTGTCCACCGCCATGCCGCCGGGCGAGGACCTGGCGACCCTCGGGGCGAGCGGGGCCACGCTGGTCATCCACCTGGCCGCGCACCGCATCGATCAGGTCGCCGAGGAGTTGCGCGCCCCCTATGGCGAAGACTGCCCGGTCGCGGTCGTCGCATTCGCCAGCCGACCGGACGAGATCATCCTGCGGGGGACGGTCGACTCGATCGCCGCCCAGGTACACGCGGCCGGGGTGACCAAGACCGCCGTGATCATCGTCGGCCGGGTGCTGAGCGCCGAGGGATTCCCGGACAGCTACCTGTACTCGGCCTCGCGGCGTCGAACCGACCACTGATGGCGCCGACGGTGCGCGTGCTGATCCTCGGCGGGACCTCCGAGGCCCGATCCCTGGCGGCCCGGCTGTCGGAGGCGGCGGACGTCGAGGTCGTCTCGTCGCTCGCCGGGCGGGTCCGCGATCCGAGGCTCCCCGAGGGCGAGGTGCGGATCGGCGGTTTCGGGGGAGCGACGGGCCTGCGGGACTGGCTTCGCGACAACGGCATCCGTGCCGTGCTCGACGCCACCCACCCGTTCGCGGCCCGCATCTCGAGCAACGCCGCCGCAGCCACGACCGAGGCGGGACTCCCGTTCGCCGTGGTGCAACGGCCACCGTGGTCGGCCCGCCCGGGGGACAGCTGGCTGGAGGTGGACTCGCTCGAGGCTGCCGCGGCCGCGCTGCCGGAGCTGGGCCGCCGGGTATTCCTCACCATCGGCAGGCAGGGCGTGGACCGATTCGCCACGGTGGCCGCCGACTTCCTGGTCCGAGCGATCGATCCGCCGGAAGGCCCGACACCGGCCCGGATGACGCTCCTGCTCGACCGGGGTCCCTTCGACGTCGGCCGTGAGTCCGCGCTGATGCGAGAGCACCGCATCGACGTGCTGGTCTCCAAGAACAGCGGGGGCGACCTGACAGTCGCGAAACTCACGGCGGCGCGCGAGCTCGGCATCCCGGTCCTGATGGTGCGTCGGCCGCCGAATCCGCTCGGCGTCACAGTGTTCGACGGCGTCGACGAGGCGGAGCTCTGGCTACTCGCGGTCGCCGGCTGACTCGTCCTCGGCGGGAACCTCGACCGCCTTGTCCGCCACCGCCCGCGCCAACGCGTCCAGATGCTTTTTGGTCCCCTCGGTGTCGCGATCGACCAGCCACCGCAGCACCAGTCCGTCCAGGGTCGCGAGACCGAAACGAGCGATCGCGGAAACAGGTTCGGACCACGCGGTTCCGGTTGCCCGCGCACATTCGTCCATGAAGGCCGCGACCTCGGCCGTCATGTGCTCCCGTTGGGCAACGGCGATCGCGCCCGCCCGGGGGAAACCGGCCGCGCGATGGCGGAGTGACTGGGTCATGATCTCGTACGTCAGCAGTCGACGCTCCGGGTTGGCCTCGATCACCGGCCAGCCCCACTCGAGCCCGGTTCGGATCAGCGCGTACAGGCCTTCTCGGCCACGTAGCTCCCAGTCGGCGAGGGTGTCGAACGTGATTCGGGCGGAGCCACTGAGCTCGAGGACGAGTTGCTCGGCCATCGCGACCACGAGCTCTTCCTTGTTCTCGAAGCAGTACTGGACCATGCCGATCGACACGCCCGTGTGCGCGGCGACCGCCCTGATGGTGACGGCGTCCATGCCGCCACGTTTGGCCAGTTCCAGCGCGCTCATCACCAAGGTGGCGCGCCGCTCATCCCCAGTGAGCCTACTTCCCATTCAGCGATCCTAGCGCTTGACAGGCACTCTGTTGGACAATTGTCCAACAGAGCGCCGCGTGTCGTCCGTTTGTCTGGGATCCCAACCGCGTCAACCGGGTTCGGCGCCGCAATCGCGTCGCCTCAGATGGCCATCAGCGCCGCGTTGACCACGACGGCCTGGGTGAACAGCGTCCAGTCGTTGATGATGTGCGCGCCGGCCGAAACCCACAGATTCTTCGTGCGGATGTAGGCCAGGGTCAGCACCACCCGGGCCCCGCCGATGATGATGAACGCCTGGGCGAAGTTCCAGTCGTAGGTCGGCAGGTGGGCGGCCGCGAACCAGGCCGAACTGAGCAGCCAGGCCAGGACGATCGCGGTCTTGCGGGAGACCTTTGCCTTGGCGAACAGGAAGTACAGCACCGCGAGGAACGGCAGGATGGTGAAGACCTCCTCACCGACCAACTGGAACCCGGTGCCCACGTAGAACGCGACGGTGTCGAGCGTGCTGCCCTTGCCCGCCTCGTCGATCGCCTCGTTGGAGGACACACCGAAGAGGGACGAGACGATGAACGCCAACGCGAATGTGACGACCAGATTGAGAAGGGCGAACCCGATCATCGTCAGGACGTCGCGGCCGCGCACTCTGCGGAACAGCGCCCGCCAGTGCTCTCGCGTCACGGTCGCCAGCACGACCAGCGGGATGCCGACGAACAAAATCCGCGGAATCAGAGCCACCACGTTGTTGGGCTGCGGGATGAGTACCAGTGCGGCGAAGCCCACCACCACGGAGGCCCACACCAAGAGCCACTGCCGGATCGACAGCGCCGTGGGGACACCGTTGTAGAACGGGAAATCGGCGTCGTCGCGACGCTCGATCAGTCGGCCGAACCGCTCGGTCGGCGGCATCGACTCGTGGGCAGGCTGCACGTGTGCGTTCGAAGAACTCATTCGCTACTTATCGGATCTCAGGCCGGGTAGCGGCGAGGCGTGAACACCATCGTGCCCTCGGCGCCCTTGACCACGGTGGTCAGCGAGGAGCCGATGATCAGCAGGCAGCGCATGTCGATCTCGGACGGGTCGAGCTCACCGAGGGTGACGATCCGAACGCTCTCCTGCGGACCCGCGACGTCACGGCCGATGATGACCGGAGTCGCGGGATCGCGATGCTCGAGCAGCAGGTCCCGCATCGCGCCCACCTGCCAGGTGCGCGAGCGCGAGGCCGGGTTGTACACGGCTATCGCCATGTCCGCCGCGGCCACCGCGGAGATCCGCTTGGCGACGATGTCCCACGGCTTGAGCCGATCGGAGAGCGAGATCACCGCGTAGTCGTGACCGAGCGGGGCACCGACGCGGCTCGCGACGGCGTTGGCCGCGGTCATGCCGGGCAGCACCCGGACCGGGACGCCGGACCACTGGTCCTCGGCGGCCATCTCGATCACCGCGGCGGCCATCGCGAACACGCCGGGGTCACCGGAGGACACCACGACCACCCGCGCTCCGCGCTTGGCCAGGTCCAACGCCATTGCCGCACGCTCGGATTCGACCTTGTTGTCGCTCGCGTGCCGGTTCTGGCCGTCGATCACGGGCACCCGGTTGACATAGGTGGTGTACCCGACGACGTCGGTCGCGCGAGCCAGCTCCGCGCGCACCTCGGGGGTGGTCCATGCCTCGTCGCCTGGCCCGAGCCCGACCACGGTGACGTAACCCGTCGACGGACCTGTCGCCGCGGCCCGATCCGCCGCGGCCCCGTTGTTCGACGGACTCGGCACCAGTGCGATCGAGAAGTAGGGCACCTGCGACTCGTCCACGTCGGCGGCCGCGATCACCCGCTGTTTGGGGGTGCTGGCCCGTTCGACGTAGCTCGCCTCGGCGAGCCGGCCGGAATCGGTGAGCGCCTGCCGCACGGCGGGAAAGGTGCGGCCGAGCTTGAGGATCGCGGCCGAATCGGTCTCCCGCAACCTCCTGGTCAGCTCCTCGACGGGAAGGGTTCCCGGCAGCACGGTGAGGATCTCGTCGCGCTCGACGAGGGGAGTGCCGAGCGCGGCGGAGGCCGCGCTGATCGAGGTGACGCCCGGGATCACCTCCGCCTCGAACCGGTCCTGCAACCGCTTGTGCATGTGCATGTACGAGCTGTAGAAGAGTGGGTCGCCGGCCGCCAGCAGCGCCACCGTCCGACCCGACTCGAGATGCTTCGCCAACCGCTCCGCGGCCACCGCGTAGAACTCGTCGATCGCGCCCTGGTAGCCGCCGGGGTGATCGACCGTCTCGGTGGTGACCGGGTAGACCAGGTGTTCCTCGATCTGGCCGTCCCGCATGTAGGGCTGCGCGACGGCGCGCGAGATGCTGCGGCCGTGCCTGGCGCTGTGGAACGCGATGACGTCGGCCTCGGCGATGATCCGGGCCGCCTTCACCGTCACCAGCTCCGGATCGCCCGGGCCGAGCCCGATGCCCCAGAGCTTGCCGGGGGTGACGTGATCCACCATCACTCCACCTCGCTGGCGATGGCGTTGAGCGCGGCCGCGGTGATCGCGCTGCCGCCGCGGCGGCCACGGACGACCAGGTACTCGGAGCCGCCGCGGGCGATCAGCTCGTCCTTGGACTCGGCGGCGCCGATGAACCCCACCGGTCCACCCACGATCGCGGCCGGGCGCGGTGCGCCCTGATCGATCATGTCGAGCAGGTGGAACAGCGCGGTCGGGGCGTTGCCGATCGCGACAACCGCGCCGTCCAGCTTGTCGCCCCACAGCTCGAGCGCGGCGGCGGATCGGGTGTTGCCCAGCTGCTCGGCGATCACGGGGACCCGGGGATCTGCCAGGGCGCACAGCACCTCGTTGTTCGCGGGCAGCCGCTTGCGGGTGACCCCCGCGGCGACCATGGTCGCGTCACACAGGATCGGTGCGCCGGCCCGCAGCGCGGCACGGGCGGACTCGACGACGCCGGGGGTGAACGCGATGTCGTCGACCAGGTCGACCTGTCCCGACGCGTGGATCATCCGCACCACCACCTGCGATACGTCCGCCGGGAACCGGCCCAGGTCAGCTTCGGCCCTGATGGTGGCGAAGGACTGACGGTAGATCTCGGCGCCGTCGCGGATGTAGTCGGTCATGCGCCACACGATATGGGGTCAGCGCGGCCGTCGGTCCACCCGGTAGCCGTCGCCGGTGGCCACCACGTCGGCTACCTCCCCGCGGGGCCTGCCGCATTTGCGGTCGCAGCCCACCCAGTGCTGCCTGCCCTCCACCGGCAGCTCCCCGGCCGCCACCGCCGCACCGAGGTCGCCGCGGACATCGGCAAGGGACTTGGCGCAGCCGGGGCTTCCCGTGCAGGCACTGACCTGCAGCCAGGGCGAGGCGGCGTCGAAGATCAGGCCCATCGGCGCGAGCACCCGCACGACCTGCTCCGCGGTCCATTCGTCGAGGTCGCACAGCAGCACCGATCGCCAGGGCGTCACGACAAGGGGCTTGCCGACCGCGGCCAGGAACTCTGCGGTGCGCGCGGGGATCGCTCCCAGTGCGAGGCCGGCGGCCAGGGTGACGCCACCGTCGCCGTGATCGAGCCAGCCGATCGGTCCGGCCCCGTCACCTGTCACGTCGACGGGCTCCACCGTGGCCCGCAGGCCGAGACCGGCGAGGATCCGCTCGGGACCGCCGTCGATCTCGTGCAGCCGCCACTGCTCCCCCCGGATCTCCAGCAGGTGTCGGGCGGCCTCGAGCAGCACCGACACCCCGTCGGCCGCGGGGATCCGGGCGCCGGAGTCGCGGCCGGCCAGGACCAGGGTGACCTCGTCGGCGCCGACGGCATGTAGCCCGAGGTCCGCGGACAGCCCCGAGACGTCGCCACGGCCGTCGTCGAGGGAGAACATCACCCGTCCCGGCAGCTGCGCCAGCACCGGGTCGGCGCAGAGGCCGCGGTCGAGTTCGCGCACCCAGTCGCGCACGTCGACCAGCCCACCGATCCGCCCGGACAGGGGACTGGCGAGGATGTTTCGCACCCGTTCGTGGGTGGCCGAGGGCAGCAGGCCGATCTCGGCCAGCCGCTCGGCGAACCGGTCGGGGTCGGTGACCGCGCGCAGCTGCACATTGCCGCGCGAGGTCAGCTCCAGCTCACCTGCCGCGAGTTCGCGGGACGCCTCGGCCAGCGCCTGCAGCTGACCGGGTTCGAGGAAACCGCCGGGCAGCCGCACCCGGGCCAGCGCGCCGTCCGCCGCCTGGTGTACCTGGAGGGCTCCGGGGCAGGCGTCGGGGCGGGAACGGTCGGGGGTGTTCGGTTCAGCGGACATCGTCTCCAAGGTTACGTCCCTGCACCGGTAGCATCAGCGGCGCTTGCGGCAGCTCGAGAGGAAACCGGTGGGAATCCGGTGCGGTCGCGCCACTGTCACCCGACCGCCTGCCCGCGGGCACCGGGGAGCCAGACCCTCCGCCGCTGCCGTTCCGAACCGATGGGGCGCGAAAACCCCGAGGAGGCCTCACCGTGATCCTGCTGCTGTCGACGTCCGACACCGACCTGCTCAGCGCCCGTGCCAGCGGCGCGGAGTACCGCTGGGCGAACCCGTCCCGGCTCCTGGTGGACGACCTGCCCGGTCTGCTCGAGGGGGTCGAGCTGGTGGTCGTGCGCATCCTCGGTGGCCGCCGCGCCTGGGAGGACGGGCTCGACGCCGTCCTCGCCGCAGGCCTGCCGACGGTGGTGCTCGGCGGCGAGCTCGCCCCGGATGCCGAGCTGATGGAGCACTCGACGGTGCCGGGCGGCGTGTCCGCCGAGGCGCATTCGTACCTGGCCGAGGGCGGCCCGCAGAACCTGCTCCAGTTGCACCATTTCCTCACCGACACCGTGCTGCTCACCGGGTACGGATTCGAGCCGCCGGTGCACACCCCCACCTGGGGTCACCTGGAGCGGGGCGCGGTCGCGGAGATCGACGGCCCCACCATCGCGGTGCTCTACTACCGCGCCCAGCATCTGGCAGGCAACACCGAGTACGTCGAGGCGCTGTGCCGCGCAATCGAGGCCGCAGGCGCCAACGCGCTGCCCCTCTTCTGCGCCTCGCTGCGCACGGCCGAGCCGGAGCTGCTGACGACGCTCGGCACCGTCGACGCGATGGTCGTGACCGTCCTCGCGGCGGGCGGCACCAAGCCCGCGGGCGCATCGGCGGGGGAGGACGACGAGGCCTGGGATGTCACCGAACTGGCCGCGCTCGACGTGCCCATCCTGCAGGGCCTGTGCCTGACCAGCAGCCGCGAGGCCTGGGAGTCCAATGACGACGGCCTCTCGCCGATGGACGTGGCGACGCAGGTCGCGGTGCCCGAGTTCGACGGCCGGCTGATCACGGTTCCCTTCTCGTTCAAGGAGATCGACGCCGACGGCCTCACCGCGTATGTGCCCGACCCCGAGCGGGCGGCCCGGGTCGCCGGCATCGCGGTGCGGCACGCCCGGCTGCGGCACATCCCCCTCGCGGAGAAGCGGATCGCGCTGATGCTCTCCGCCTATCCCACCAAGCACGCCCGTATCGGCAACGCCGTCGGCCTGGACACCCCGGCCAGCGCGATCGCGCTGCTCACCGAGATGCGCGCTGCCGGATACGACCTCGGGCCGCTCGACGGAGACGACGCGCTGCCCGGTCTGGCGGCAGGCGACGGCGACGCCCTGATCCATGCGCTCATCGCGGCGGGCGGGCAGGACCCGGACTGGCTGACGGCGGAGCAGCTCGAGGGCAACCCGATCCGCATCTCCGCGGCGCGGTACCGGCAGTGGTTCGCCACGCTGCCGCAGGACCTGCGCGAAGGCGTCGAGAAGCACTGGGGCGCTGCGCCGGGCGAGCTGTACGTGGACCGGTCGTCCGACCCCGACGGCGAGATCGTCATCGCCGCGATGCCGGTCGGCAACGTGGTCCTGATGGTGCAGCCGCCCCGCGGCTTCGGCGAGAATCCCGTTGCCATCTATCACGATCCGGATCTGCCGCCGAGCCATCACTACCTCGCCGCCTACCGTTGGCTGGCCGCCCGTCAGGACGAGGGCGGCTTCGGCGCGGACGCGGTGGTACACCTGGGCAAGCACGGGAACCTGGAGTGGCTGCCCGGCAAGACGCTCGGCATGTCCGCGTCCTGCGGCACCGACGCCGCGCTCGGCGAGCTGCCGCTGATCTACCCGTTCCTGGTGAACGATCCGGGCGAGGGCACCCAGGCCAAGCGCCGCGCCCACGCGACCCTGGTCGACCACCTGATCC
The DNA here is from genome assembly GCF_040548995.1 of Rhodococcus sp. PvR044. Lineage (NCBI taxonomy): Bacteria > Bacillati > Actinomycetota > Actinomycetes > Mycobacteriales > Nocardiaceae > Rhodococcus > Rhodococcus sp. PvR044. The sequence continues at coordinate 299,044 of NZ_JBEPSX010000007.1, read as the reverse complement.
CACCGATGGCCCGCGCCGAGAGCTACGGCGACATCTCGCGCCTCGAGCAGCTGCTCGACGAGCACTCCAACATCTCGGCGCTCGACCCGGCGAAGCTGCCCGCGATCCGCCAGCAGATCTGGACGCTGATGCGTGCGGCGAAGATGGACCACGACCTGGGCCTCGCGGAGCGCCCGGACGAGGACGTCTTCGACGACATGCTGCTGCACGTCGACGGCTGGCTGTGCGAGATCAAGGACGTACAGATCCGCGACGGGCTGCACATCCTCGGCAAGGCACCCGAGGGCGACGCGGAGGTCGAGCTGGTGCTCGCGATCCTGCGGGCCCGGCAGATGTGGGGCGGCGAACGCACCGTCCCCGGCCTGCGCGAGGCGCTGGGGCTGAGCGAGGACGGCGACGAGGCCCGCACCAAGGTCGACGCCATCGAGGAGATCGCGCACCGGCTGGTAGCGGACCTGCAGGCCGCTGACTGGGCCCCGGCCGCCGCGGCACGGATCGGCGCCGACCACGGCGAACAGGTGGTGGCCGTACTGGAGTTCGCGGCGGCGGAGGTGGTGCCTCGGCTGCGGCAGACCGCAGGCGAGATCGCCCAGGTGCTGCGCGCGCTCGACGGCCGGTTCATCGCCGCCGGGCCCAGCGGGTCGCCGCTGCGCGGTCTGGTCAACGTGCTGCCCACCGGCCGCAACTTCTACTCGGTGGATCCGAAGGCGGTGCCGTCGCGGCTGGCATGGGAGACCGGTCAGGCGATGGCCGAGTCGCTGCTTGCCCGCTACCTGGCCGACCACGGCGAGTACCCGCGCTCCGTCGGGCTGTCCGTCTGGGGCACCTCCGCGATGCGCACCTCCGGCGACGACATCGCGGAAGTTTTTGCCCTGCTGGGTGTCCGGCCGGTCTGGGACGAGGCGTCGCGCCGCGTCACCAGCCTGGAGGTCATCTCGCTGGAGGAGCTGGGCAGGCCCCGCGTGGATGTGACCGTCCGGATCAGCGGCTTTTTCCGGGATGCCTTCCCGCACGTGCTGGCGCTGCTCGACGACGCGGTCCGGATGGTCGCTGCCGTGGACGAGCCCGCCGAGAGCAACTACATCCGCGCCCATGCGCAGGCGGACCTGGCCGAGCACGGTGACGACCGCCGGGCCACCACCCGCATCTTCGGGTCCAAGCCTGGCACCTACGGCGCGGGCCTGCTGCAGCTGATCGACTCGAAGAGCTGGCGCAACGACTCCGACCTCGCCGAGGTGTACACGACCTGGGGCGGCTACGCCTACGGCCGAGGCCTCGACGGCGCGCCCGCCTCCGACGACATGCGCACCGCCTACCGGCGAATCGCGGTGGCAGCCAAGAACACCGACACCCGAGAGCACGACATCGCCGACTCCGACGACTACTTCCAGTACCACGGCGGCATGGTCGCCACCGTCCGCGCGCTGACCGGGAAGTCGCCGGAGGCCTACATCGGCGACAGCACCCGCCCCGAGGCCGTCCGCACCCGCACGCTGTCGGAGGAGACCGCCCGGGTGTTCCGCGCGCGGGTGGTCAACCCGCGCTGGCTCGAGGCGATGCGCAGGCACGGCTACAAGGGCGCCTTCGAGATGGCCGCGACCGTCGACTATTTGTTCGGGTACGACGCCACGACCAACGTCGTCGCGGACTGGATGTACGAGAAGCTTGCCGAGACCTACGTGCTGGACGAGCAGAATCGCAAGTTCATGACCGAGTCCAATCCCTGGGCCCTGCACGGGATCGCGGAGCGGCTGCTCGAGGCCGCCGAGCGCGACATGTGGGAGCAGCCGGAACAGCAGACGCTGGACGGGCTGCGACAGGTCTACCTGGAGACCGAAGGTGAGCTCGAGGGGGAGTAGTCGGGCCGGTTGCCCCTAGGCTGATGCCCATGAGCCCCACGCTGAGCGAGATCGGTGCCGCCAAGTACGTCCTGCTGACCACCTTCCGCAAGGACGGCTCGGCGGTCCCGACCCCGCTGTGGGCGGCGCTCGACGGCGACCGCCTGCTGCTGTGGACGGTCACCGACTCCTGGAAGGTCAAGCGGATCCGTCGGAACCCGCAGGTGACGGTCGCGCCCTGCGACGTGCGCGGCAATCAAAAGGGTGACGCGATCGAGGCGACCGCGGTGGTGCTGGACGACGCCGGGACGGAGCACGCCCGCGAGGTCATCACCCGCAAGTACGGGATCCTCGGCTGGCTCACGGTCAAGGGCAGCCTGCTGCGCCGCGGTAAGACCGGCACAATCGGCCTGGCCGTCACCACACCCTGATCGCCGGTCGACACAAGAAGGACGAGGCCCGCACCGGCGATTCGCCGGTGCGGGCCTCGGACTTCTGAGGTGATCGGTCAGCTACCGAAGGATGAGCCACCCAGATCTGCGCTGCCGAACTGGCTGAGATCGGGGAGTCCGGGGATCGGGATGATCGGGTTGAGCGAGTTGAACCGGAGCGTCACCTTCGCCTCCTCGCCTGCGGCGGCGAGCTTTTCGCTGCCACCGGAGGGGACCAGGAAGGACCCGCCGCCGCCACCGGCGCCCGCGGCGCCGCCGCCACCACCGAAGTAGCCGGCGCCGCCGGCACCGCCGGAGTCGGCACCCGCGCCACCGTCACCGAGCACGCCTGCCGCGCCGGACGGAGATCCGGTGCCGCCCGCACCGCCCGCGGTCGCGGTGCCTGCCTTGCCGCCCGCGGCACCCGCCGCGGAGACGCCTGCATTGCCGCCTGCCCCGAGGCTTCCCGCACCCCCGCCGGGAGCGACGAGCGTGCGGGAGCGCAGGCCCTTCTCCCGGTCCTGCTTGATCGACTCGGTGGCGGTTCCGGAGAAGCCGCCACCGGAACCGCCACCCTCACCGACGAGGATGTACAGCTTCGATCCCGGGGTAACGGGGAGGTCCGCGGTGACACGACCGCCGAGCCCGCCTGCGCCGACCCCGCCCTTGCCTGCCTCACCGATCGCGGTCACCGTCACCGAGGTCACGCCGGCGGGGATGTCGAGGACATGCTCGCCTTCGACGTTGACCATGCAGTTGACGAGAATCCCCGACTGCGCGCATCCCACGATCTTGTCGCCGGCGGCGGCAACGCCGGTACCGCCGGTGACCGCGGCCGCGACGGCTGCCGTCATACCCACCGTCGCGGCCAGTCCCACGGTTCGCCGCATCCCCATCGAGCCCGCCGCCCACACACGCCCTTGCATCAACAAACCTCGCAGAGTCCTAATCGATCCGGGGCGATCGCCACCGGCGCTGGAAGCATGCCATGTTCCCGGACGCGAGGTGGGCACATTGACGCAGCGAACTGGACGCTGGGTTTACACCCCGCGTCAGGACGCGGAGCTACCCACGCTTCCCGAGCCGCCGGAGCTGCCCGCGCTGCCGGAGTCGGAGCTTCCCGCGCTGCCGGAGCCGCTGCCGCTGTCGGAGCTGCCACTGGCGCCCACATAGGACGAGTCGAACTCGACGACGACCCGCGTGACGGAAGCGCCTGCCGGGGCGAGCGCGGTGCTGCCACCGGCCGGGACCAGGAAGGATCCGCCGCCGCCGTTCAACCCGCCACCACCACCGAAGTAGCCGCCGCCACCGCCCGAGCCGACCAGACCGCCCGCGCCACCGGTGCCGAACGCACCGTCGGTGCCGCCGATGCCGGCCGTGCCCCCCGCGGTATCGGTACCGGCTTGTCCGCCTCCGGCGCCGGGCGCCGCGGCGCCCGCGTCACCGCCCACACCCGCGCCGCCGCCACCGCCACCGGGCGCAACCAGCAGGCGTGAGTTCATGCCGGCGGTCCAGCTGCCCTCGGCAGATTCCGTTGCGACCGCGGCGAACCCGCCGCCCGGGTTCAATCCCGACCCGCCGCCGTTGCCCACCATGATGTAGAGCCGCTGCCCTGGCGTCACGGGGAGGTCGGCGGTGACCACGCCGCCGCGTCCACCCCGAAATCCGCCACCGTTGGCACCGTTCGCGGTCACCTTCACCGAGGTGATGCCTGCCGGCACATCGACGAAGTACTCGTGGGGGCCGTAGCTGTCATAGGAGCACGTGGTGTGCCCGATCTCGGTGGCACAGAAGACGGTCGCGGATGCCCCGCCCGCGCTGATCAGGCCCGCCGACGCGCACGCCGCGGTAAGCCCCATTGCCGCGGCAACCTTCACCGCACGGTGCCCCCACACCGAACCCTGTCGAACCCGACCCATCATCGATTGCTCCTCCGAGATCACGCCGATTCGGTGGCGGTCGCCACCGGCGGGGGGAAGCATGGCACGAGATTTCGCGCCGCATATCGAGAATGGGTGAGATGATTCCGCGGGCGCCTGAAAGTCAGTCGTCGTTGAAGCCGCGCAGCCTATTGAGCTCGCGCCGTTCATGTTTGGTGGGTCGACCGGATCCACGATCCCGGCGCGGCAGGGCGATCAGTTCCTCACGCGGCGGCGGAGGAGGTGTCCTGTCGATCACGCACAGCGCGGCCTCGGGCGCCCCGACCCGCTTGCGGATGAGCCTGGCCACCACGACTATCCGTTCGGTGCCCGCGACGCGGACCCGCACCTCGTCGTCCATCTGCACCGGCTGCGCGGGTTTGGCCGACACCCCGTTCACCCGCACGTGGCCTGCCCGGCACGCGGCGGCCGCGGCGGAGCGCGTCTTGAACAGGCGCACGGACCACGCCCAGCTGTCCACCCGCACGCTGGTGGCTTCCCCGCTCGACATGCCGTCCAGGGTACCGAGCGGACCGTTCAGCCCCGATTCGCTCCGTCGCCCGCAGGCCCGACCGCCAGCCGGACGGGCGGCAGGTAGTCCGAGACCGGGGTCCGGTGCCACCACACGCCGCTGTCTCGGCGCTCCCGCCGGGTGCTGAACCGGTAGCGGAACAGGCGCGCCCGCACGAAGGTGGGCGGCGACTCCGCAAACGGGTTGTGCCGGATCAGCGCCAGCGTCGCGGCGTCGTTCTGGAGCAGTTTCTCGGCGAACGCGACGAACCACCCCCTGGCGTAGCCGGGAGAGATCGCGGCGAACCACATCAGCCAGTCGAGGCGCAGGTGGTACGGAGCGAACTGGCGGGGCCGCCGCCGGAGGTCTCCCGGCTTGCCCTTGAACTCGTACTCCCGCCAGACCGCGTCGGGGGTGAGGTGCGCGGCCTCGGTGCCCTCCACGATCACCTCGTACCGGATCCGGGTGACGTGGCCGAACGCGCCGTAGGTGTTGACCAGGTGCCAGGCATTGAACGAGGCATTCATCAGTTGGCTGTGCGAGGCCAGGTTGCGCGCCGGCCAGTAGCTGAGCACGAGGACCAGGGCGGTCACCGCGATCACCACGACCACGAAGGCAGGCGGGGTGGTCCCGGTCTCGGCGGGTGTGCCGATCGGCAGGACCACGCCGAGCACGCTGTCCGGCAGCACCGACACCGCCAGCACCAGGGCGAGCCAGTTCAGCCACGCGAAGTTGCCGCTGGCCACCAGCCACAGCTGCGTCACGATCATCAAGCCCGCCGCGATCGCGGCGACCGGTTGCGGGGCGAACAGTCCGAAGGGCATCACCAGCTGCGCCAGGTGATTGCCCGCGACCTCGACCCGGTGCAGCGGCCGGGGGAGTCGGTGGAAATACCAGCTCAGCGGTCCCGGCATCGGCTGCGTCTCGTGGTGGTAGTACAGGCAGGTCAGGTCGCGCCAGCAGGAGTCCCCGCGGATCTTGATCATCCCGGCGCCGAATTCGAGCCGGAACAGCAACCACCGCAGTAACAGCAGGATGGCCAACGGTGGCGCGGTGTCGGCGTTGCCAAGGAAGACGGCCAGGAAACCGACCTCGAGCAGCAGCGACTCCCAGCCGAACCCGTACCAGACCTGGCCGACGTTGACGATCGACAGGTACAGCAGCCACATCGCGAACCACACCAGCATGTGCGCGGGCAGCGGGAGCCGGGCGGTGACACCCAGCACGCCGAGTGCCGCCAGCCCGGCCCCGGTCCACGCAACGGCAGCGAAGAACCGATCGGAGTAGTACAGGTGGAACAGGCTCGGTGACCGCCGGAACGATGCCGTCGCCAGATGGTCGGGGACGGGGAGCATCCCGTTGCTGCCGATCAGGGCCCGGAACTGGTTGACTGCCACGAGAAACGCGGTCAGGTAGATGGCGGCGAGGCCTTCCGTGAAGAGCAGCCGCCCGAGCCAATAGCCATCCGCGTTGAACCAGTCCACCGTCGCCGCCTGGGGCGATCGCGGGGGATTCCCGCCTCTGCCGGACGTTACTCCTCGATACCCCCGATGGCGTGGGTGCGAATCCCGCGGCGAGAAGTCAGTCGAGGGCGTCCAGGTACGACCAGCGCCCGTCCTCGCGCACGAACCGACTGTGCTCGCGGAGCGAGTCCCGCTGCCCGGAGTGCACGTAGTGTGCCTCGAACTCGACCGTGCCCTCGTTTTCCAGCAGCCCGCCGCCCGTGTGGCCGAGGATGTCGAGCCGGGTCCAGCGCTGATCGGGGTCGAGGGTCAGCCGCCCCGGGCGCGTACTCGGGTGCCAGGTCCGCAGCAGATAGTCGGCGTCGCCGACCGCGAATGCGCTGTACCGGGACCTCATCAGCTGCTCGGCGGTCGGCGCCTCCGCGGCACCGGAATGAAACCGCCCGCAGCATCGCTCGTAGGTCTCACCACTGAGGCAGGGACAGCGGGTCATCACTGTGCCCGGCTCACGGACGACATGTGGAAGTCGGGGATCCGCAGCGGCGGCATCGCGGTTCGGGTGAACCAGTCCTTCCACTCGCGCGGGAGGGTGCTCTCGGTGGCCCCGACCTCCGAGACCCGCCGCAGCAGGTCGAGCGGGCTCTCGTTGAAACGGAAGTTGTTGACGGCGCCGGTGACCGCCCCGTCCTCGACCAGATACACCCCATCCCTGGTCAGGCCCGTGAGCAGCAGCGTGGCCGGGTCCACCTCGCGGATGTACCAGAGCGTGGTCAGCAGCAGCCCGCGCTCGGTCCGGGCGACCATCTCGTCGATGGTCGCCGCACCGCCGCCGGTGAGCAGCAGGTTGTCGCCGGGCACGGCCACCGTGGCCCCGAACTCCTGCGCCGCGTGGCGGGGGTAGGCGAGCGCGTTGACGGCACCGTCACGGACCCAGTCGACCCGATCGACATCCATGCCGTTGTCGAAGAGGGAGAGGGAGTCGCTCGATGTCGTCGTCGCGACGAAGGGTGCGTACTCGAGTCCGGGCGCCATGGGGTCCGAGCGCAGGGTGAGCGGGAAATCGCTGAGCCGCTCACCGACCCGGGTGCCGCCCGCCTTCGACAGCGCGGTGTGCCCTTCCTCCGCGCCGCGGCCCTCCATCGTCCACATCAGGTAGATCATCAGGTCGGACACGGCGGAGGGAGGCAGCAGGGTCTCGTAGCGACCCGCGGGCAGGTCGACCGTGCGCTTGGACCAGTTCAGCCTGGTGGTCAGCTCAGCCAGCAGGCTCGGCACCGACACGTCCTCGAAGTCGGCAGTGCCCGCGCCGACCCACGCGCTGGCGTCACCGCGCTTGCCGTTGATCTCCACCGAGCCGGTCGGCTGGGTGAAACGCCTGCGTACCCCGCTGGAGGTGCCCAGCCAGGTGGTGTGGAGTTGATGGTGCGCAAAGCCGTACAGCCGGTCGGCGCCGTCGAACCCGTCGGCGAGATCACCCGCCAGTCGGCCGAACACGTCGATCCCTGTCGACGCCGCGGCCGCGGACCAGTCCGGGTCGGGAACGCCTGCACCCGACATCAGGTCCATCGCGTCCTCGGCGGGTGGGGCGGTCCGCGCCGCCTCCTCGCTCGCCCGCACGACCTCCGGGATCTGCTTCGGGTCAACGGTGCTGGAGCTCACCGTCCCCACGTGCGCGCCCTCGGCGTCGCGGACGATCGAGATGACGGTCCAGTTTCGCGAGGTCGACACGCCGTTCGTGGTCATCGAATTGCCGGCCCAGCGCAGCGATGCCTCGCTGGCATCGGTGACCAACACCATCGATTCGTCCACCGTGCGCAGCGCGAGGGCCCGCTCGATCACGTCCTGCGCCTGGATCATCATCGGCCACCCTCCGCCTGCGTGTTGAGCACGTTCACACCGCGGAACAGCGCGGAGGGACAACCGTGGCTGACCGCCGCCACCTGACCAGGCTGGGCCTTCCCACAGTTGAACGCGCCACCCAGCTGCCAGGTGGAGGCACCGCCGACGGCCTCCATCGAACCCCAGAAGTCGGTCGTGGTGGCCTGGTACGCCACATCCCGGAGCTGCCCATCGAGAACGCCGTTCCGGATCCGGAAGAACCGCTGACCGGTGAACTGGAAGTTGTACCGCTGCATGTCTATCGACCAGCTCTTGTCGCCGACCACGTAGATCCCGTCCTCGACGCGGCTGATGAGATCCTCGGTGGAGGTGTCGCGCTCGGGATCCGGCTGCAACGACACGTTCGCCATCCGCTGGATGGGTACGTGGTGGGGCGAGTCCGCATAGGAGCATCCGTTGGAACGTTCCAGGCCGAGCCGCGGAGCGAACACCCGGTCGAGCTGATAGCCGACGAGGGTGCCACCGCGTACCAGATCCCAGCGCTGCGAACCGACGCCGTCGTCGTCGTACCCGACACTGGCGAGCCCGTGCTCCTCGGTGCGGTCGGCGGTCACGTGCATGATCTCGGTCCCGTATCGCAGGGTGCCGAGCTGGTCCGGGGTCGCGAACGAGGTACCCGCGTATGCCGCCTCATAGCCGATGGCGCGGTCGTACTCGGTTGCGTGGCCGATGGATTCGTGAATGGTCAGCCACAGGTTGGTCGGGTCGATGACCAGGTCCGTCGGGCCAGACGTCACCGATGGCGCCTTGGCCTTCTCGGCAAGCCATTCCGGGATCCGCGCGAGTTCCGTTGCCCAGTCCCAGGAACCCGGGCCGACTCCGGCACCCAGGTACTCCCAGCCACGCCCGGCCGGGGGCGCAAGGGTCCGCATGGTCTCGAAGCTGCCCGCCGACTGATCGACGGCGGTCGCCTCCAACTGCGGATGCAGACGGACCCGCTGCTGGGTGATGGTCGACCCGGCCAGGTCCGCGTAGAAGGTCTGTTCCTTGACCTGCATCACGCTCGCCGTGACGTGGTCCACGCCGTCGGCGGAGGACAGCCGCGCCGAGTAGTCGCCGAGCAGCTCGATCTTCTCGGCCGTCGGGACCTCGAACGGGTCGACCTCGTAGCCGGAAACCCAGACCGCATCCGGGTATACGGGCTCCGGGGCCAACTCCACCCGTTCCCGGTTCAGCGCCCGCAGCGCCCTGGCCACCTCGACCGCCTGCGCCGCCGTGCGGGCCGCGGCGTCGGGGGTCAGTTCCGCGTGCGAGGCGAATCCCCAGGTCCCGTCGACCACCACTCGCACCGCCACGCCGAGTTCCGCGCCGTCGACCGCGGACTGCACGGCACCGTCCCGTAGTCGTATCGACTGGGTCAGCAGCCGGTGCACCCGTAGATCGGCGTGGGTGGCGCCCGCGGTCCGGGCGGCGGACAACGCGGCGTCCGCGAGGGCGCGCAGCGGCAGGGCGAGGAAGTCGGGGTCGACGTCGCGGGTGGCGGTCACGGGTCACACGCTACCTACTGGGCGAACTGCTGCCAGCCCAGCCGGATGACCATCACCACGACCACCACCAACAGCACGATCCGAATGAAGCCCGCGCCCTTGGCAAGTGCCATTCTGGCGCCGAGCACCGCGCCGAGCACGTTGCAGGCTGCCATGGCGAGTCCCAGGGTCCACCACACGTTCCCGGTGGCCGCGAAGAAGATGAGGGCGCCGAGGTTGGAGCCGAGGTTGATCACCTTGGCCATCGCGGCGCTGCGCACGAACTCCGTTCCCAGCATCACCGCGAAGGTGACAATCAGGAAGGTGCCGGTGCCGGGGCCGAGGAGCCCGTCGTAGAACCCGATCACGCCGCCCGCGACCAGCACCGTCGTCCACACCCGCATCCGACTGGGCTGGTGATGGGCGAGCGTCGTGCCCAGTGTCGGTCGCATCGTGACGAACACCGCGATCGCGACCAGCAACACCATGACGATCGGGATGAACAGCGCCTTGTCGATCAGCGACACGGCGGCCGCCCCGAGTCCGGCGAACAGCGCGGCCAGCACGGCGGCCGGGATCATCAGCCGCCACTGCATGGCGACCTTCCGGCTGAAGGTGAACACAGCCGCGGCGGTGCCGTTGACGGCCGTCAGCTTGTTCGTCGCCAACGCCATCTGCGGGCTCAGCTGAGGCATCGTGATCAGGATCGCCGGGAGCAGGATCAGGCCACCCCCGCCGACCACCGCATCGACCCAGCCGGCCGCGGTGGCCGCCACCATCAACACACCCCAGTCGAACCATGCCATGGGTCAGACCCAATCACAGGACCGGCCGAGGCCCGCAACTCCTAGGCTGTGATCATGCGGAGGTTCAGCCTGTGGCTGCGGGGCAAGCCGTTCGTCGCCGACTCGATGCTCGCGACGATCCTGTTCGTGCTCGAAGGGTTGTCGGCACCGAACAGCCAGGCCCCGTGGCTGTTCCTGCTGCTCGGCCTGGCGTTGTGCACACCGATCGCCTTTCGGCGCCGCCATCCCGTGCTTGCCGCGGCAGCCCTCCTCGGTCTCTCGATCCTCACCACAGTCATCAGCAGCTGGATCGGCGACGAGGCGGTCGCGCATGTGGGCCAGCTCGGTTTGGCCGTGATGCTCTACACGCTCGTCGCCTACGTCGGCAGGAGGCCGGCGGCGCTCTATCTCGTCGGGCTCGCCGCCGACTCGGCACTGGCGATCCGGCTCCTGCACCAGGACTTCTGGACCACCGCGGCATTCGTCTCGCTGTTCTATGCGCTGTCCTGGATCACGGCGGAGTTCCTCGGTGCGCGACGGTTGTACGACGAGGAGGTCGCGGCGCGACTGGCCGTCGCCGAGTACGACCGCGACCGGCGGGCCGAGGAGGCGGTCGCGGGGGAGCGCACTCGCATCGCGCGCGAACTGCACGACGTGGTCGCACATGCGGTGAGCGTCATGGTGGTGCAGGCGGACGGCGCCTCGTATGCCGTGCGGCGCAACCCGGATGGCGCCGAGCGTGCGCTGGGCAACATCGCGAGCACCGGCAGGCAGGCGCTCGCCGAGCTGCGTCGCACGGTCGCGCTGCTGCGCACCGAACAGACCCCCGCCGAGATGCCGCAGCACGGGACGGCGGGAGTGGCGAAGGTCGTCGACATGATGCGTGACGCGGGCCTGCGCGTAGAGCTCGAGATGACGGGGGAGCTCGATGACATCAGGCCCGCGCTCAGCCTCGGCATCCACCGCGTCGTGCAGGAGTCGCTGACGAATGTGCTCCGGCACGCGGGCAGTTCACCGCGGGCACGGGTCCGGGTGCGCAGGCGCGACGAGGACGTGCTGGTGGAGATCACCGACAACGGCCGGGGGTCGAGCCAGTTCACACAGGGCTCGGGGAACGGGCTGGTGGGGATGCGGGAACGGGTGGCCGTCCTCCAGGGCAACCTCGAGACCGGCCGGGAGCCGGACGGGAGTTGGCGGGTTCGGGCGGAATTGCCTCTGCACCCGGAGGATTAGGCATTCACTCCGTGTCGACGGTCCGGTGAACTGGGGGTGGTCAAATCAAATACATGCGACTACGTTACTCATCGGTATCAAGAGACCTGGATCACTTCCATCATCAAGAGTGGGGTGGCCATGCCAGACGACCGAGGGGATCCGAATTGTCCGTGACAACGGGGACTAGACGTTTGCTACTCGCTGCGGGCGCGCTCGCTGCCGCGGTGGGATTCGCATCTCCCGCGGCGGCGGCCCCATCGCAGCCGCTCGAGTACGTGAACCTAGGCGACAGCTTCAGCGCCGGCTCCGGGGTGTCCCCGATGGCCCCGACTCAGATCTCACAGTGCTGGCAGTCCGAGCAGAACTTCTCCCACCTCATCGCACAGCAGCTCGGCTACACGCTCACCGACGTCAGTTGCGGCGGCGCGAAGACGGAGGACTTCTACGCGCCGCAGTACGCCGGGACCCGCGCCCAGTTCGATGCGCTGACACCGACGACCGAGCTGGTCACATTGATGATCGGCGGCAACAACAACAGCACCTTCGCGGGGGCGATGGCATCCTGCATCGGCGCCATGGTCTCCACTCCGGGCGCGCAGGCGCCGTGCCGGGCGCAGTACGGGACGAGCCTCGCCGACCCGATCGAGGCCAAGACGTATCCCGCATTGGTGAAGGCCCTCGGCGACATCCACGAAAGGTCCCCGCGCGCCCAGGTCATCATCGCCGGTTACCCGTGGCTGGTGCCCGCCACCGGTAGCTGCTTCCCGCAGCTACCCCTCGCCCCGGGCGACGTGCAGTACCTCCGCGAGCTCCAGGCCTCGCTCAACGACGCGGTGCGGCGCGCGGCGCAGGAGACGGACACCACCTTCGTGGACATGTCGCAGGTGTCAGACGGGCGCGACGGCTGCCAACCCGTCGGGCAGCGCTGGATCGAGCCGATGCTGAACGCGACGCAGCCGGTCCCTGTGCACCCGAACGCCGACGGCGAACGGGCGCTCGCCACCGAGATGATGAAGGCGATTGACGCTCGTTGACCTGGTGATCATCGCGCAGACCGGCTAGAGGTGACTGGCGGCGAACTGTGCGGCCTCGACGGTCGTCCCGTTCACGGGATACAACGCATGCAAGACGTTGGGGCGACCGAGAGGGGAACCATCGCAGATGTTGTCGCCGGGAGCGCACAGATCGATCGTCTTGGGACCGAACAGCGGCCCGATGACGATCGGCGGATTGCCCGCGTCGCGCATGAATCGATCCGAGGGCTTTCCGAAAAGGGCGACGGCGGCGACGTGGCCGGCCACATCCGGCGACAACGGCCCTGGCAGGGCCGGCTCAGCAGATGATCCGGCGAGATCTCCTGCTGCGGTGACAAACCCGGCAACGGCCGCGCCCTGTGAATAGCCCCCGACCACAATCCTCGTGTTGGGGCAGCTTGCCGCCATGTCCTGAATCCGAGAATGCATGTCCCACATCCCTTCGACGAAGGTGCGGAAGAACGCTTGCCGGTCGTCGAAATTGCTGCTGGCTGGGTAATTGACGGCGTACTCCCCGATCGATCGCGCACCCGCGAACAAGCGCAGCGATTCGATGAATGAGAGCCCCGTCGTGCCGACGCCGTCCTCTTGGCCGGTACCCCGGGCGAACACCACCTCGACATCAGGGCATGGCTGGGCCGACGCCGGCGGGGGTTCGAAGGATACGCAGAGCAGCACCGCAGACATCGCCATCGCGGCGCCGAGGAATCGAGCGATCGTGCGCGTCCCCATCGGCCAACACTACATTCGGGGACGCCACGTCGACATGCTTCCTCACGGCAGTCGGCAGCGGTTCGTACTGCGAACTTGTCGGACCCTGGCGGTAGATTCGAACATATGTTCCCTAGGCTCAAAGCCCGTCTTCGTGATCTGACATGTGGGTTTGCGTTGTGGACGGGTGTCCTCGACTAGCTGATGTGTTCACTGCGGAGTTGTCCGTGTGCGAGCGCGAGTTGGTGGCGCAGCTGCCTGTTCCCGGTTGCGAGTTCGGTGATCCGCACGCTCATCTAGCGATTCCAGTTCGTCGAACGTGGCTTCCGCTCGTTCACCGTGCGAGAGCGCTGCGTTGTCGGGCCGCATCGAACGGATCCACAAGACGGGCACTCAGATTTCGCGAGCCGTCCAGTTAGCAGGCCACGAAGCGCTGTGAACATCGTGGATTCTTCAAAGCACTGGACCGGTGCGGTGTCTTCTGCGCCGGGTGATCACATCGCCGTGCCCGAGGTCTCCGACATGCGCCGTTCGCGAGCGATCAGGAAGAGCGGAAACATCACGCTGATCGCGATCACGAACGACAGCACGACGTACACCCACACGTACTTAATACCCAGCCTGCGGGCCTCGACGACCATGAACACGACGGCCGCGAGCACAACGAGCCACAGGTCGTTGGTCAACGAACTGCTTGCGTAGTTCGCGTAGCTGTCGACGACGAATCCGCCAAGATCATTGCCGTCCGCGAGGTACGCGATGTTGTTCCACCACGTTGCGATCAGTGCTACGAATGCGATCACGCCGTAAAAGACACAGAGATTCCTGCGAGCAGGGGACATGCGCGAAGGTTAGCCCCCAACGCCGCTCGGCGTCCCCAATTCTTCGTGTCGCATTGGTCGGGACGATAGGCGCCTCGGGCGAGCGACAGTGCCCGGTCAACGTCGACGAGCGCCGGCCGCTGCGGGATGAACCGCCGGATTGCGAGGGTCAGATGGCCTGCCTTGTGGACACCCTCGACAACACTGCGGACTCGAGTATTGGAGTGTCCCAACGCATTCGACAGCTACATGGAGGACGCGATTGGCGCAGCCCAGGGGAACATGAGTGCGAACGATGGCATCGAGGTCTCGGAACAGGTGCACGGCTACCTGTCCGCATTGGCCACCGCCATCGGCGGGCTCACCGAATGCGATCTGACGGGGTTGCCGGACGGCGAACTGACGTCGGTCATGCAACGGGTCGAAAAGTCCCTTCGCCGGGCCGACGCGGTGGGGCACCGGCTGATTGTCGAAACGGCCGAACGTTCCCTACCCGGGAAGCTCGGCCACAAAACCTTCAACAAGCTGCTCATCGGGGTGCTTCGGATCTCCGCGGCTGATGCCTCCGCGAGGGTCACCGCAGCGAAAATCGCTCGGCGCCTGGCATGCACTGTCCGGCCAGCCACTACCCGTGGACCTGCCCGAAACCGCTACCGCGCAACGCGACGGAGACATCGGCGCCGACCACGCACGCGCGATACGCGAAGTCATCCGCAAGATCCCCCACACCGTCAGCAGTTCCGACGTCGCAGTCGCGGAGCAGATCCTCGCGGAACTGGCGCGCACGGCACCGCCCGAGGACGTCGAGAAAGCCGGGCACGAGTTGCTGGCGCACCTGAACCCCGACGGCAACCTCACCGACGACAAGGACCGCAAGCGTCTTCGCGGGATCCGCCTCGGCCGGCAGGACCAGAATTTGACGACACCGATCTCCGGGCACCTCGACCCCGAGACCCGCGCATTGCTCGACCCGATCCTCGCGAAATGGGCGCGACCGGGCATGAACAACCCCGACGACCCCGAATCACCCACCGGCGCCGCCGAACACCCCGGCGTCGACCGCGACAAGCTCGCGGCCGCCGCGGGCCGCGACACCCGCACCGCCGCGCAACGCAACCACGACGCAGTCAAGGAAGCACTGCGCGCCCTCCTCGGTTCCGGAGTCCTCGGCTCGCACCGCGGGTTGCCGGTGACGACGATCCTGACGATGACGATCGATCAACTCGAACAACAAACAGGTGTGGTCACCACCGCCTCCGGCGGGATCGTCCCCATCAAGGACGCCCTCAAGCTCGCCGAACGGTCACATCAGGTGCTGGTGCTCTTCGACCACAACGGCCGACCACTGCACCTCGGACGGAGCAAACGCCTCGCCACCGCCGACCAACGACTGGCTCTGATCGCCGCCGATCGCGGCTGCACCAGACCCGGCTGCGACGCCCCCGCCACCATGACCGCCGTCCACCACGTCCACGACTGGTCCAAGGGCGGCACCACCGACATCGGCGCGCTGACCCTCGGATGCGATGGCTGCCACGCCCTCATCCACGACGGACCCGGCGACTGGAAAACCCGCACCGCACCCAAAGACTCCGAATACGCCGGACGCACCGAATGGAGCCCACCACCACACATCGACCCCGAACAGAAACCCCGCGTCAACCACCGCCACCACCCGAAAGAGCTCCTCGACCGCGCCAGACGAAAAGCCAACGCCCACAAATATGCCGACACAGTGTCAAGGCGTGAGCAACCGCAGCGGCCGACGGGAAGCGACGGAATGGACGAGATCCCGTAGGGGGATAGGGTGGCGCCATGCCCATCACCGTGCTGCTCGTCGACGATCAAGAGCTGATGCGCATGGGCCTCAAGATGGTGCTCGAGGCACACGAGGACATCGTGGTGCTGGGGGAGGCGGGGGACGGGGCCGCCGCGGTCAACGCCACGCGGGACCTCGAACCCGACGTGGTGCTCATGGACGTGCGGATGCCGATCGTCGACGGCGTGGCGGCCACCACGCAGATCGTCGAATCCGGCTGCTCCAGCAAGGTATTGGTGATGACCACCTTTGACCTCGACGAGCACGCCCTAGGCGCGCTGCGCGCGGGGGCGAGCGGATTCCTGCTCAAGGACACCCCGCCCGAGGACCTGGTCTCGGCCATCAGGAGCGTCGCGGCTGGCGACGCGGTGGTCTCACCCAAGGTGACCCGGCGACTGCTGTCGCGGTTCATCGGCGACGACCCGGCCCCGACCCGGACACCCGAGATCCTCGACGACCTGACCGAACGCGAACTCGAGGTGCTCCGTCATCTGGCGACCGGGCTGTCGAACGCGGAAATCGCGCGGCAGCTCTATCTCTCCGAGGCCACCATCAAGACCCACGTGGGCAAGATCCTGACCAAGCTCGGCCTCCGCGACCGCGTGCAGGCGGTCGTGTTGGCCTACGAGACCGGGCTGGTCACGCCCGGCTCGTAGGCCGACCGGGCTAGGCGGTGAAGCTGCCCACCGTCGGTAGCGCGAAGCAGGTCTTGCCCGACTGATAGGTGACGTCGCCGTAGAGCGCAGCGAACACGGTCCCGGCGCCGGTTGCCACGGTCTTCGACATCGTCGGCACCCCGAGCAGGACGTCGTTGAGCGGCTCGATGCCGCCCTTGAAGGTGTCGGCATTGAACCAGACCACATTGAGTCCGGACTGCTTGGGGAAGTCGACGTGGGCGGGCAACGCCTGGAATCGCAACTGACCGCGCTCGATGAACGGCGGCAGGGGGAAGTTGGGACCGGCCTGCGCGGACGCGACGGTGACGGTCACCGGACTCTCGCCGACCCCGCAGCCGAGAGTCGGTGCGGGATACATGAAGTCCTGCGGCGCGGTCACGCCGAACTCGGGGAGACCGAGGGGACCGAGCGCCGCGGCGCCCAGAATGTTCTGGAGCACCGCCATCGCCTCGGGCGACTGCATGCCCGACTGCGTCAGGAGGGCTGCGGGCGCCGAGCCGGGCGGTTCCGCGGCCGCGGGGGACGCGCCCGCCTGCCCGGTGACCGCGAGGGCAAGGGCCGCGGCGGAGGCCCCGGCGACGGACATCGTGCGAAGGATCAAGGGGAGACGCATGTTGCTCCTCGGCTGGTGCGCGAACAGGGCGATCATGAACCCGACCGATGTGAACTGCATCACGCCCAATGTCTAAATGTCAACTAGAGGGTTTGGGTTGACCTCCACTGGAGGTGTGCATCCAGGTCAACTGGAGGGTTCTGGTTTACAGCGCAAACCCGGGAGAATTTCGGGGCCTCCGCACGTTGTTCGGGCAGAGGACCCGACAGGGGACCGAGGAAAGGCAGGCCGATGATCCCGGCGTTGTTCGTGCTCTACGTCGTCATCGAGGTGGCTGCGGTGATCTGGGTGGGCAGCACCATCGGTGTGCTGTGGACGATTGCCCTGTTCCTGCTCGGCTGGGCGATCGGCCTCGTCCTGGTCCGCTCGCAGGGCCGCAAGGTGATCGAGGGGTTCCGTCGTGCCGGCAGCGGCACCGGTTCCGCAGGCGGAGCCGTCGCCGACGGGGCGGTCGTCGCCGCGGGCACCGTTCTCCTGGTGATCCCGGGCCTCGTCACCACCGCGCTCGGGTTGCTCCTGCTGATCCCCCCGACCCGGCGGGTGCTCCGGCCGCTCGTGTTGATCCTCGGGGGTCGTCGACTCGGCATGATGACCGCGGCGGGCGGGGTCGGCGCCGAGGTGTACTCGCGAACCCGTCGCCGCACGGTGGTGGACGGCGTCATCGTCGAGGACACCATCGTGGAGGACGTCACATACGGGACCGAGACCGCCGGCTCGCCCGCGGGCACCGCCGAACCGCTCGCGATCGAGGGAGAGATCATCCTTCCGGATCCCGGTGACACGGCGGCGGGTCCACGGCGGGCAGACTGAACCCCCGTGGGTACCCAATTGTTGGTCGGCGGTCGCATCTACAGCCCCGCCGCACCTGATGCGACATCGATGGCCGTGACCGATGGCACCGTGGTGTGGGTCGGCGAGGACCGTCCCGGACGCGCGCTCCATCCCGACGCCGAGATCATCGAACTCGACGGGGCCTTCGTGACACCGGCCTTCGTGGACACCCACGTCCACGTGACGGCCCTCGGACTGATGTTGACCGGCCTCGACCTGACCGGCGCCCGATCCCGACGCGAGTGCCTCGACCTGGTGCGGCGCTATGCCGAGGAACAGGACGACGCGGTGATCTGGGGGCACGGCTGGGACGAGACCACCTGGACCGAGGAACCCGGCGCCCCGACGACCACCGAACTCGACGCCGCCGCACCGGGCCGGATGGTATACCTGGCCCGGATCGATGTCCATTCCGCTGCCGCCTCGTCGCTGCTACGGCGGGCGGGTGGCGTCGACGAGGCCGAGGCCCCGGTCACCGCCGAAGATCACCACCGGGTCCGCGCGGCCGCCAGGGAGCTGCTCACCGCGGCACAGCGCGCGCGGGCCAGGACCGCGGCGCTCGACAACGCCGCCGCCAACGGGATCGTCGCGGTCCACGAATGTGCAGGCCCCGACATCTCCGGTCGCGAGGACCTGCGTGAACTGCTCGCACACCCGCACGGGGTCGAGGTGCGCGCCTACTGGGGACAGCCCGTTCAGACCGCGGCGGAGGCGAAGGCACTCCTCGCCGAGACGGGGGCGGCAGGCCTCGGCGGTGACCTCTTCGTCGACGGCGCGATCGGATCCCGCACGGCCTGGTTGCACGAGCCGTACGCCGACCGCCCCCAGACGGGCAATGCCTACCTCGACGTCGACACGATCGCGGCGCACCTGCGGGCCTGCACCGAGGCGCGCATCCAGGCCGGCTTCCACGTCATCGGCGATGCCTCCGTCGCCGCCGTGGTCGAGGCGTTCGAGCGTGTGGCAGGCGAGCTCGGTGGGCCCGCGGTCGCGGCGTGTGGTCACCGTCTCGAGCACGTCGAGATGATCACGGCCGCGCAGGCGGCGACCCTCGGCGGCCTCGGCGTGGTCGCGAGCGTCCAGCCGGTCTTCGACGCACTCTGGGGCGGCGACCACGGTCTCTATGTCCAGGCCCTCGGGCGGGATCGCGCGGCGACCCTCAACCCGCTCGCCGCGATGGCGGCGGCTGGGGTGTCACTTGCCTTCGGATCCGACGCACCGGTCACCCCCGTCGACCCGTGGGCGATGCTCAGGGCCGCGGTCAACCACCGCACCGAGGGCAGCGGGGTCTCACCCCGCGCGGCCTTCTCCGCCGCCACCAGGGGAGCCTGGCGGGCCGGTGGTGTCCGCGACGGGCTCGCGGGCACGCTGGTCCCGGGTGCGCCTGCCTCGTACGCCGTCTGGGAGGCCGGTGAGCTGGTGGTCACCGCGGCCAAGGATTCGGTCCAGCGCTGGTCGACCGATCCGCGGTCCCGCGTGCCCGCGCTGCCGCACCTCGATCCCGAGTCCGCGAACCCGGTGTGCCTGCGAACCGTTCACCGCGGGGAGACCATCTATGAGCGTTGAGGTGACCGCCTCGACCCAGACCCGCTCTCGCAAGCCCCGATCGTCGACCATCCGCGACTGCGTCCTTGCGTTCGGATCCGGTGCGCTGCTGTTCGCGAGCTTCCCACCACGACCGTTGTGGTTCCTCGCCCCATTCGCCGTGGCCCTGCTCGTCCTGGTGCTGACGCGTTTCGGTGCGGGGGGCCGCGCCGGGACGGCCCAGGATCGGCCGCCACTGCGCCTACGAGGCGCATTCGGGTACGGATTCCTCGCCGGACTCGGATTCCTGCTGCCACTGCTGCCCTGGGTGGGGGAGTACGTGGGTCCGGCGCCCTGGCTCGCCCTCGCCTCCGCGGAGGCCGTGTTCTTCGGGCTGTTCGGCGTCCTCGCCGTCATCCTGGCCAGGCTGCCGCTGGCGCCGCTGTGGATCGCATGCGCGTGGACGTTGACGGAATGGCTGCGCTCGAGCGTCCCGTTCGGGGGCTTCCCGTGGGGACGGCTGGCGTTCGGACAGTCCGACGGCTGGCTGCTGTCGCTCGCCGCGATCGGCGGCGCCCCGCTGCTCGGGTTCGCGGTCGCGCTGACCGGCTCCGGGATCGCCGCGCTCGCGGTGGCGATCGCCCGCCGTCGCCCGACCCGGGACCTTCTCGCCGCCGGGGCGTTCGCCCTCGCCATGCCGGTCCTCGCCGCCGCGCTGTGGCCCGCCCTTCCCGATATGGAGTCGGTGGACGGCGCGGCGGGGGATCGGAAGGTCGTCGTGGCCGCAATCCAGGGCAGCGTGCCCCGGCTCGGGCTCGAGTTCAACGCCCAGCGCCGCGCGGTCCTCGACAATCACGTCCGGGAGACCCTCGCGCTGGCGGAGGACGTGCGGGCGGGCACGCAGCCGCAGCCCGACCTGGTGATCTGGCCGGAGAACGCCTCGGACATCGATCCGTTCCGCAACGCCGACGCGGCCGCCGCGATCGAGGCGGCCTCGCGTGCCGTCGACGCTCCGATCCTCGTCGGCGCCGTCCTGGTGAACGGCGACAGGACCACCACGAACTCGGTGATCGTCTGGGACGGCGACAACGGTCCACAGGACCGCCACGACAAGAAGATCATCCAGCCGTTCGGCGAGTACCTGCCCTACCGCGACTTCTTCCGCCACTTCTCCTCGTATGCCGACCAGGCGGGCAACTTCGTCCCCGGCAACGGCAACGGGGTCGTGACGGCCGCCGGGATCCCGGTCGGCGTTGCGACCTGCTACGAGGTGGCATTCGACCGAGCGCTCAGCCAGTCGGTCCGGGCCGGCGCCCAGTTGATCGCGGTGCCAACCAACAACGCGACCTTCGGGGATACCGAGATGACCTACCAGCAGCTCGCGATGTCGCGGGTGCGGGCGGTCGAACACGGTCGGGTCGTTGTGGTCGCGGCCACGTCGGGCGTCAGTGCGATCGTCGCCCCCGACGGGTCCGTACAGGAATCTTCGTCACTTTTCGTGCCCGCGACGCTTGTCGCGGAGGTTCCACTTCGGGCCTCCACTACGCTGGCTACTCGACTCGGCCCGATTCCGGAGATCGTTCTCTGTGTCGGCGCCACATTGGCCCTCGCCGTCGCACTCGTGCGGCGGCGTCGGTCGGCCGCACCGATCAACTGACGGCGGCGGACGCATCACGAAGGAAACCAGCCTCGGCTGGCAGGGAGGATCAAGATGGCAGCGGGTACGCCAGGCGGGGACACACCGAGCGCGCACACCTTGGTGATCATTCCGACGTACAACGAGCGGGAGAACATCGGGCTGATCATCGGCCGCCTGCACGCCGCTCTCCCGAACACACATGTGCTCGTGGCCGACGACGGCAGCCCGGACGGCACCGGCGACCTTGCGGACAAGCTGGCAGAGCAGGACACCGCAGGCCGGATCCACGTCATGCACCGGACCGAGAAGAACGGCCTCGGCGCGGCCTACATCGCCGGTTTCAAGTGGGGCCTCGAGCGCGACTACCGCGTCATCGTCGAGATGGACGCCGACGGCAGCCACGCCCCCGAGCAGCTGCACCGGCTGCTCGACAAGATCGACGCGGGCGCCGACGTGGTCGCCGGCTCGCGCTACGTGCCCGGCGGCTCCGTGGTGAACTGGCCGAAGCGACGCGAGTTCCTCTCCCGTGGCGGCAACATCTACTCCCGGCTGGCGCTGGGCGTGAAGATCAAGGACATCACCGGCGGCTTCCGCGCCTACCGGCGCGAGGTGCTCGTGGCACTCGACCTCGACTCCATCGAGTCGCACGGCTACTGCTTCCAGGTCGACCTGGCCTGGCGCGCGATCCAGCACGGCTTCACCATGGTGGAAGTGCCGATCACGTTCACCGAGCGCGAGTTCGGCGAGTCCAAGATGGACGGAAACATCGTGCAGGAAGCGTTGCTCAAGGTCACCGTCTGGGGCATGCGCAACCGGTGGCACAAGGCGAAGGCGCTGTTCGGTAAGTAGGCAAGGCGTTCGGATACGACAACGCCGCCCCCGGGGATCTCCCCGGGGGCGGCGTTGATTCGTTCAGGTGAAGCGGCGCCTGAGGCGCCGGCTCCGCTACGCTCCGCGTCGCGGTATCTCAGGCGCCGGCTCCGCTACGCTCCGCGTCGCGGTATCTCAGGCGCCGGCTCCGCTACGCTCCGCGTCGCTTGGTCTTCAGCAGGTCCAAACGCTCCTTGAGCAGCTCCTCGAGCTCCTCGACGGAACGACGCTCGAGCAGCATGTCCCAGTGGGTACGCGGGGGCTTGACCTTCTTGGCCTCCGGCGCGGTGCCCTCGAGGAGGCTGCCCTCCAGACCGTTCTTGCACAGCCAGGTGCCGGGGATCTCGGCATCGTCAGAGAAGGGGACATCGAACTCTTCGCCGTTGTCGCAGCGGTACCGGGCCATGCGGCGGGGCGCCAGGTCGTGGTCGCGATCGGTCTCATAGCTCACCGCTCCGAGTCGACTTCCTCGAAGTACGCGATCTGCCATGGTGGTGTCCTCTCCCTAGGTCGGCACGCGAGCGCACTGGATCGGCAGTACCTCACCGATCAGCAGGCATTCACTCATCTTCAACGCCACGGACGCTGGAATGGTTCCCGGGCGTCGCACAGACGCAACCGCACCATCTTACCGGTTTGTGAATGTCGAACAGCACAGCATCGTCGCCCGGCACGGCGTCGTCGGCAGGCACAGTAAGGTGACTGTCCGTGGCAGGCCCCTCTCGCAGACTTGATTCGTGCGTGTGGTGTGGGCGCGAGGTCGCCGACGTCGGCATCGGGAGACGCCGCCGCTACTGCCGCCAGTCCTGCCGACAGCGCGCATACGAACAGCGCAGCGCGGTCAAGGGCACGTCGATTCCCGCCGACGCCGTGGTCCTGACCGCAGACGAGGCGGCGGCGCTCGTGGATCGGATGTTCGAGGTCCGCTGCGCCGCGGAAGACGTCGAGACCGCCGTGGCGGAGGGCGCGGAGCAGTCCGAACTTGCGTCGATGTGCGCTCGGCTGGTCGAACTCGCGCGAGAGGCCGAGCGCTTCCGCTGATCCGGGCGAGGGGCCGCCGCGCGCGAACGTGCAGGCCATGTAACCAAAGGCCGAAACGGACGACAATAGCAGCCCACGGCCGATACTCTGTGTAACGCGGCCGACACAAATCTGGACATACAAAATAGTGCGCAACCTGCGCCGAATACACCTTCGAGTTTGTCTACTCGCTTGGGGAGTGCGATGACGACTACACCTTCGCAGGGGCCAGCCCAAGACCCTTACGGGCAGTACACGGCATTTCCGCTGTCGGCAGTCCAACGGAGTATGTGGTTCGCACAGCAACTCAGCCCCACCGTCCCGGAGTTCATCGCGCACTACATCGAACTGCACGGCGACCTGGACCTCGAACTGCTCCGCCGGTCGGTCGATGCCACCGCGCTCGAATTCGAATCCCCGATGCTGAAGATGGTGGACGTCGACGGCGAGCCCTATCAGGTGATCGACCCGAACTGCGACACCTCCACCGGATATATCGACTTCCGTGGGGAACCCGATCCGACCGCCGCCGCCCACGCGTGGATCGAGGGGGAGTACACGACGCCGGTCGACCTGGCCCGTGACCGACTCATCGATACCTCCGTCCTCCAGGTCGGCGACCGAGATTACTTGTGGTACGCGCGAATTCACCATGTGGTCCTCGACGGTTACGGCGGCGCGACGCTGATCAACAGGATCGCGGCGCACTACACGGCGGCGGTCAACGGCACCGAGCCGCCACCGAATCGCGCCCTGCCCGTGCGCGACCTCTACGACCTGGATCAGAAGTACCGCAGTTCCGACCGATTCACCGCGGACCGCAACTACTGGGCGGAACACATCGTCGGCATCGAGTCGGGTTCCACGCTGGCGCAACGGGAGGCAGCCGCGACCGCGCGTGTCTCGCTGGTGAGTGCTCGCCTGTCGGATGCGGGCCTGTCCGCACTCGAGGACTCTGACCACCGGGTCGGAGCGACCTCGGCCGCGGTGATCATCGCGGCCTTCGGCTGCTACCTCGGGCGGATGACGGGCGAGCGCGACCTCCTGATCAACCTGCCCGTGTCCGGCCGGACGACGGCACAGTTGCAGCGATCCGGGGGCATGCTCGCCACCGTCGCGCCGCTGCACATCACGGTGGACGAAACCGACACCGTGACCGAGCTCGTCGGGCGGGTCCAGCTCGAGCTCATGGGGGCACTCCGGCATCAGCGGTGCAGCGTCGAGGACATCCGCCGCGATGCCGGGCTGACCGGCTCCTCGCGTGGGCTCGCGGGCCCGATGGTCAACGTCATGCTCTTCAACCAGGTGGTCACCCTCGGTCCCATCGTCGGCGGCTATCACATCGTCACCTCCGGACCCGTTGAAGACCTGCTGGTCAACATCTACAAGAGCGGTGCCGACGAGCGCACCCTCGTCGACTTCCGTGGCAACCCGAACCGATACGACGACGACGAGCTGCGGACGCACCACGCCCAGTTCGTCGAGCTGCTCGAGGAGTTCCTGGCCGCCACACCGAGCACCCGGCTCGGCGACATCCACGCGACCAGCGCGGAGGCGGGCGTCCGCCAACGCAGGATCAACGAGGACCGCGACTATTGGACCCGCGCACTCGCCCACCTGCCAACGGCCGCGTCGGTTCCCCTCGATCGTCCTCGGCCCGTACGGCAGTCGGGACCGACGGGGCACGTCGACCTCGAGATCGACCGACGCATCCACCGCCGGATGGCCGACCTGGCCTGGCGGTCGGACTCGAGCGTCTTCGCGGTGATGCACACCGCGCTCGCCGTATTGCTCGGCCGGCTCGCGGACACCGACGACGTCGCCCTCGGCACCGTGGTCAACCGCAGGCAGGCGACCGAGCCACCCGACACCACCGACCCGGACAACCCGGTGGTGTTGCGAAATACGGTCTCGGGGGCCTCCACGTTCACCGACCAGCTCGCCGCCGTCCGCGATTCGGACCGGATGGCGCTGCGACACTCCGATCTTCCGTACGAGAAGGTCGTCGAGGAACTGGTCGCCGCTGCGGGTGGACCGATTGAACCGCCCTTCCGGGTCCTGTTCGAATTCGGGAACAAGGGCGACCCCGAATCCGGCCCGGACAGCCTGCGGATCGGGACGGGAGAGGTCGACGTCCGCCTCGTCTTCACCGAACTGACCACCCACGCCGGGGAACCGGCCGGGATCGCGGGCCGCATCCTCTTCCAGACAGACCTGTACGACCGCACCACCATCACCGAGTTCGCGGACCGGATCGACCGGATCCTGCAGAGCGCCACCGCCGACCCCGATCTGCCGGTCGGCGATATCAGACTCCTCGGACCGGCCGAGTTCGATTCGCTCACACCCGTCCTGGGCGCGCCAGGAGTCCCGCCACGGCCACTGCCCGACCTCCTCTCCGCTGCCGCCGCGATCACACCCGGCAACGACGCCATGAGGTTCGAGGGCACCAGCCTGACGTATCGCGAACTCGACGATCGGTCCACCCAGCTGGCACGTCTGCTGATCGATCGCGGGGTCGGCCCGGAATCCGTTGTCGCGCTGTCGATCGCCAGATCGATCGACTCGGTGCTCGCGCTGTGGGCGGTCACCAAGACCGGCGCGGCCTTCGTGCCGATCGACCCCAACTATCCGCAGGACCGCATCGCGCACATGCTCACCGATTCCGGCGCGGTCCTCGGACTCGCCGCAGGCGACGGCGAACGGTCCGACACCACCCCGTGGCTGGATCTGCACGACCCCGAACTGGGTCGCCTGTGGTCCGAGCAGTCGACGGCGCCGATCGCCGATGCGGACCGCACCGGCCCACTGCGGATCGACCATGCGGCATACCTGATCTACACGTCCGGGTCGACCGGCCTGCCCAAGGGTGTCGTCGTCACCCACCGGGCCCTGGCGAACCTGGCCGCCGATGCTCGCGAGCGGTTCGCCGTCACGCCCGAATCGCGGACCCTGCACTTCAGCTCGCCCAGTTTCGACGCGTCGATCATGGAGCTGTTCATGACCGTCTGTGCCGGTGCGACGATGGTCATCGCCCCGTCCACTCTGTACGGCGGTGCCGAACTGGCCGAGTTGCTCAGCCGCGAGCGGGTCACGCACGCGTTCGTCATCCCGGCCGTACTCGCATCGGTCGATCCGGCAGGACTCGACCACATCGAGTGCATCCTCACCGGGGGAGACGTCTGTCCACCGGCACTCGTCGAACAGTGGGGCCGGGGCCGGACGCTGTTGAACGGGTACGGCCCGACCGAGGCCACCATCATCGCGAGCGCCAGCGGGCTGCTGTCACCCGGAGAGCGGGTCGGCATCGGCCGCCCCTTCGTCGGCTTCGGCTTGATGGTGCTCGACTCCCGCCTGAACCCGGTCCCGGTCGGTGTACCCGGCGAGCTGTACATCTGCGGTCCCGGGGTGGCCAGGGGCTACCACCGGCGACCGACGACCACCGCCGAGCGATTCGTCGCGAACCCGCACTCGCGCTCCGGGGCACCGATGTACCGCACCGGTGACCTGGTGCGGTGGACGGATACCGGCGGCGGGATCTCCCTCGAGTATCTGGGGCGCACCGACTTCCAGATCAAGATCAGGGGCTACCGGATCGAGCTCGGGGAGATCGACGCGGTGCTGCGCTCGCACCCGAGCGTCGGTTTCGCGCTGACCACCGGCCACCCGGGCCCCTCGGGCGACACCGTGCTGGTGAGCTACCTCGTGCCCGAACCGGGACAAGAGGTCGACGAACCCGGAGTCCTCGCCCAGGCCGCGGCCGCGCTGCCTGCGCACATGGTGCCCGCCAGCATCACCGTCCTCGACGAGGTGCCCTTGACCCCGGCGGGCAAGGTGGACCGAAAGGCGCTGCCCGCGCCTCGTTTCGACGGGAGCGTCGCCGGATACCGTGCGCCGAGGGGCGAGACCGAGGAGGCGATCGCGGCGGTCCTCGCGGGCGTGCTGCAGCGCGAGCGAATCGGCGTCGACGACAGCTTCTTCGATCTCGGTGGCAACTCACTGGTCGCCACCAAGGTGGTGACCCGGATCAACGCCGCCCTCGGCACCGAGATCGGGGTGCTCGACCTGTTCGAGGCACCGACCGTCGCGAGCCTCGCGGAGCGAATCGGAGCCGGCGGCGTGCGCACGGCGCCGGGACCCGTCCTGCGGGCGGTACCGCGGACCGGTCCGGTGCCGGTATCGCTGGCCCAGCAACGGATGTGGATCGTCAATCAACTCGACACCTCCTCGGCCGCCTACAACATCCCGATCGCCGTGTCCCTGTCGGGCGAGCTGGACGTGGCCGCGCTCCGGATGGGGCTCGTCGATGTCCTCACCCGTCACGAATCGCTGCGCACCGTATTCCCGAACAGCGAGAACGGCCCGGTCCAGGTGGTGCTCCCCGCCGAGAGGGCAATCCCCGATCTCGAGGTGACCGCCACCGGCGAGGCCGAGCTCGACGAGCGCCTGAAGCTGATCGCGACGGCGGGATTCGACGTCGCCGAGGACCTCCCGGTCCGGATCAGGCTGCTCAGCACCGGCCCCACCGAGCACGTCCTTGTCATCGTGGCCCACCACATCGCGGCGGACGGACTGTCGATGCCGCCGCTCGCGCGCGACGTCATGACTGCATACGTCGCCCGTACGGCGGGCCGGGCACCGGAGTGGGCGCCACTCGAGGTCCAGTACTCGGACTTCGCGGTGTGGCAGCGCGAGATCCTCGGCTCCGAACGCGATCCGGAGAGCCGGCTCTCTCGGCAGCTCGACTTCTGGACACACGCACTCGACGGCGCACCGGAGCTGCTCGAACTGCCCACAGATCGACCTCGGCCCGCTCAGCCGACCGTTCGCGGTGGCGTCGTCGACTTCACCATTCCGGCGCACCTGCATCGCGGGCTGCTCGAGATCGCGGGAGCGCGGAACGCCAGCCTGTTCATGGTCTTGCACGCGGCGCTCGCGGTGCTACTGGCGAGGGCGAGCGATTCGACCGATATCTCGATCGGCACCCCGGTCGGCGGTCGCGGCGAGGCGGCGCTCGACGACGTGGTCGGCATGTTCGTCAACACCCTCGTGCTTCGCACGCAGGTGGACGGCGGCGGCACCTTCTCGGACCTGCTCACCCAGACCCGCACCACCGACCTCGAGGCCTTCGGACACACCGACCTCCCGTACGAACTACTGGTGGAGGCGCTGCACCCCAATCGCTCCGCCGCGCATTCGCCGCTGTTCCAGGTGATGCTCGTCCTGCAGGGGCTCGAGGGCACCGAACTCGAACTGCCCGGCCTCGACGTGCGGGTCAGCGATGTGGACACCCAGACCGCGAAGTTCGACCTCCAGGTGATCCTCACCGAGAACTGGGAGGACGCGGACTCACCCGATCGCGACGGTCAGCGCGAACCAGGGCCGATCACCGCCCAGTTCTCCTATGCCCGTGACCTGTTCGACCCCGCCTCGATGTCCGGGCTGGCCGAGCGGTTCGTCCGCATCCTCGAGGCGGTGACCGCCGACGCCGACGCTACGGTCGGCGACATCGCATTGCTCGGTGCCGACGAGCGGGAGCGGGTGCTGGAGGGATGGAACAACACCGCCGCCCTGGTCCCCGACACCACGCTCGTCGGGCTCCTCGACGACCAGGCGGCGCGCACGCCGGATGCGGTCGCCCTCGTGGTCGACTCCGAACAACTCACCTACGCGGAGTTCGACGCGCGGGTCAACCAGCTGGCCAGGGAGCTGATCTCCCGGGGTGTCGGGCCCGAATCGCGCGTGGCCGTTGCCATCCGGCGCTCCACCGAGCTCGTGATCGGCATCCACGCGATCGTCAAGGCAGGCGGTGCGTACGTTCCGCTCGACCCCGACCACCCCGCGGCCCGAACCGAGTACGTGCTCGACAGCTCCGCACCCGTGTGCGTGCTCAGCACCACGGCCGACCAGGCCGAACTGCGCAGCACCGTCGAGATACTGCAGATCGATTCGATGGACCTGTCCAGGCACTCGACTGCTCCGATCACCGACGCCGACCGGACCGCACCGCTGCGACCCGACAACACCGCCTACGTCATCTACACCTCCGGCTCCACCGGCCGGCCGAAGGGTGTCGCGGTCTCCCACCGGGCCATCGTCAACCGCCTGATCTGGATGCAGGAGACGTACGGTCTGGATCCGACCGATGCGGTCCTGCAGAAGACCCCGGCGACGTTCGACGTGTCCGTGTGGGAGTTCTTCTGGCCGTTGCAGACCGGCGCCAGGCTGGTCGTCGCGGCACCCGACGGACATCGTGACCCCGGCTATCTCTCTCGCATCGTCGAGGCCGAGCAGGTCACCACCATGCACTTCGTGCCCTCGATGCTGGCCGCATTCACCTCGGAGGCCGACCCCGCGCGGTGCGGCTCGCTGCGCCGGGTGTTCTGCAGCGGCGAGGCGCTGCCGCCCGCCACCGCCGATGCCTTCCGCCGGTTCAACGGTGCGGACCTGCACAATCTCTACGGCCCCACGGAGGCCGCGGTCGACGTGACCTCGTGGGAGTGCAGCGAATACGACCGTGTCACCGTGCCGATCGGCGCACCGGTGTGGAACACCGGCGTGTACGTCCTCGACTCGCGTCTGCACCCGGTTCCGCTCGGGATCCCCGGCGAGCTCTACCTCGTCGGTAGCCAGCTGGCCCGCGGCTATGTGGGCCGCAGCGGGCTCACCGCGGACCGATTCGTGCCCAGTCCCTTCGGCGCCCCCGGCGAGAGGATGTACCGGACCGGTGATGTGGTCCGGTGGCGGCGCAACTGGGAGGCCGTCGGATCGCTGGAGTACATCGGTCGATCCGATTTCCAGGTCAAACTCCGCGGGCTGCGAATCGAACTCGGCGAGGTCGAGTCGGCCATGTTCGTCGACCCCGCGGTGGCGCAGGCCGTGGTTGTCGTGCACGAGAGCCCCATCACCGGGGAGAGCCTGGTCGGCTACGTGATCGCGGAAACCGGCTCCGAGGTGGACACGACCGAACTGCGGGAGTCCCTGGGGAAGATACTGCCCGGCTACATGGTGCCCGCGCAGATCATGGTGCTCGACGAGTTCCCGCTCGGCGCGACCGGCAAGCTCGATCGAAAGGCCCTGCCCGCACCCGATTTCCTGGTCTCCGGCGCGGAATACCTGGCACCGCGCAACCCGATCGAGGAGATCCTCGCGACGATCACCGCGGACCTCCTCGGCAGGCCGCGGATTGGGGTGCTCGACAACTTCTTCGATCTGGGTGGGAATTCGCTGATCGCCACCAGGCTCGTCGCGCGCGCCAACTCGGCGCTCGGGTCGCAGCTCGGGGTGCGTGAGGTCTTCGACTCCCTCACGGTGGCGGGCATGGCGGCCCGCATCGAATCCCAGGCCTCCCACGAGAGCGGCAGGCCCGAACTGGTCGCGGGGGCACGCCCCGCCCCGGTGCCGGTTTCGCTGGCCCAGAAGCGAATGTGGTTCATCAACCAGTTCGACACCGATTCGCCTGCCTACAACGTGGCGATGGCGGTGCGGCTGACCGGACGGCTCGACGAGGACGCGTTGCGGGCGGCCGTGACGGACGTACTCGAGCGGCACGAATCGCTGCGCACACTCTTCCCGTCCGTGGACGGCGAACCGACCCAGGTCATCGTGTCGACCTCCGAGGCTTTGCCGGATCTTCCCACCGAGGAGGTGCTCGCGGCGGAGCTCGACACCCGGATCGCCGCGCTGGCAGGCTCCGGTTTCGATGTGACGGCCGCGGTTCCGTTGCGCGCAGGGTTGTTCCGCACCGGCCCCGATGAGCACGTGCTTTCCCTCGTCGTGCACCACATCTGCGCGGACGGATTCTCGCTTGCCCCCCTCGCGCGGGACCTGATGGTCGCGTACACCGCCCGCTCCGACGGGCACGGCCCGCAGTGGGCGCCGCTTCCCGTCCAGTACGCCGACTTCACACTGTGGCAGCACCGGGTTCTCGGTGACTTCACGGATCCGGGCAGCCTGCTCTCGATTCAGCTCGACCACTGGCGACAGGAGCTCGACGGCATGCCGGAGCTGCTGGCGCTGCCGACCGATCGCCCGCGGCCACAGGTCCCGTCGATGCGCGGCGCCGTGCAGGAATTCGCCGTCGACCAGCAGGTTCACCAGCAGTTGGTGCGGCTGGCCCGCGAACACAGTTCCAGCGTGTTCATGGCCGTGCATGCGGCACTCGCGGTGTTGCTCGCGCGCTCGTGCGACACCGACGACGTGCCCATCGGTACCCCCATCGCGGGCCGCGGCGAGGCCGCCCTCGACGACATGGTCGGCATGTTCGTCAACACCCTGGTACTGCGGAGCAGGGTGGGGAGCGACACCAGCTTCGCCGACCTGCTGGCGCGGACCCGCGAGACGGACCTGCGCGCCTTCCATCACGCGGACCTCCCGTTCGAGCGTCTGGTCGACGCCCTGTCTCTGGAGCGTTCGACCTCCTACACCCCGCTTTTCCAGGTGGTGTTCGAGTTCCGTAACAACGACCGGGCGCGGCTGGAGCTGCCGGGTCTGACGGTCGAGGGCATCGATCTGGGCACCGAGATCTCCAACTTCGACCTCCAGCTCACCTGCACCGAGGAGTTCGACGAGACAGGGGCACCCGCGGGCATCTCCGCCGGGTTCACTTACGCGACCGACCTTTTCGACCCCGCCACCGTCGCCGGGTTCGGTCGGCGACTGGTGGCGATCCTCGCCGCGGTCACCGCCGATCCCACCGTCGCGATCGGAGACATCGATCTGCTCGATGCCGCCGAACTCAGCGCGCTGGCTCCCGCACGCGGTCCGGAGTCCGTGCCCGCGCGCACCCTTCCCGAGATCCTCGCCGCCCCGCTCGCGCTCGCGCCCGACTCGCTCGCACTGGTCACCGAGGATCACGAGCTGACCTACCGCGAGATCGACGAGCGGGCGAACCGGCTGGCCCGCATCCTGATCGCGGAGGGTGTCGGTCCGGGCTCCGTGGTGGCGATCGCGATACCCAGGTCGGTCGAGTCGGTGCTGTCGGTGTGGGCCGTGGCGAAGACGGGTGCCGCCTTTGTCCCCGTCGACCCGGACTATCCGGCGGAACGGATCGAGCACATGCTCGCCGACTCCGGCGCGACCGTGTGCCTCACGGTCACCGAATACGGCCGGCGGCTACCCACGCTCGCCCGATACCTCGAACTCGATGCGCCGGACATGCAGGCGGGACTGGCCGCCGCAGCGGCCGCAGCGGTGACCGATGCCGACCGGATCGCCCCGCTGACCCTCGACCACCCGGCGTACGTGATCTACACATCGGGGTCCACCGGCACGCCGAAGGGTGTCGTCGTCCCGCACCGAGGGCTGGCCAATCTCGCGGCCTCGATGCGAGACCGGTTCACCATCACCCCGCCGTCGCGAACGCTGCATCTCGCCTCGCCCAGTTTCGACGCATCGGTCCTCGAGTTGGTGATGGCGTTCGGCGCGGGCGCGACGATGGTCATCGCCCGACCGGGCGTCTACGGCGGAACCGAACTCGCCGACCTGCTCCGCAGCGATCGGGTCTCACACGCCTTCGTCACCCCCGCCGCACTGGAATCGGTGGATCCGCACCAGCTGGACGACCTGGAGTGCGTGGTGACCGGCGCCGACACCTGCCCACCGGACCTCGTCGGTAAGTGGGTCACGGCCAGGAGGCGGATGTTCAACGGCTACGGCCCGACCGAGGCGACGGTCGTGGCGACCGTGAGCCCGCCGATGAGCCCCGGCGACCCCGTGGTCATCGGGCGGCCGATCCGGGGCTGCGGCCTGCTGGTCCTCGATTCGAGGCTGCGAGCGGTGCCGCTCGGGGTCCCGGGCGAGCTGTACATCAGCGGGCCCTCGCTCGCGCACGGCTACCGCAATCGCGCGGGCACCACCTCCGACCGGTTCGTGGCCAACCCGTTCGGCGGACCGGGGGAGCGGATGTACCGGACCGGGGACCTGGTCCGGTGGGTTCGCGCCGTCGGCGACACGACGGGGGTCGACGGGACCGTGCCGGTGGGCGACCTCGAGTACCTGGGCCGCACCGACTTCCAGGTCAAGATCCGCGGGTTCCGGATCGAGCTCGGCGAGATCGAGGCGGCGCTGGCCAGCTACGAGGGCGTCTCCAGCGCGGTCGCGACCGCGCACTCGAACGGCTCCGGCCCCGGCCGGCTGGTCGGCTACGTGGTCCCCGAGCCGGGGGTGGAACTCGACGAGGCCTCGATCCTCTCGTTCGTCAGCGGCATCCTGGCGCCCTACATGGTGCCCGTCGCGCTGATCGTGCTCGACGGCCTGCCGCTCACCCCGGTCGGCAAGCTCGATCGGAAGGCGTTGCCGAAGCCGGACTTCGGTGCCCTTGCCACGCCCGGCCGGGCGCCGGACTCCGAACTCGAGGCCGTCCTGGCGACGTTGTTCGCCGACGTGCTCGGTCTGGATGCGGTGGGCGTGGACGACTCGTTCTTCGCGCTCGGCGGCGACAGCATCATGTCGATCCAGCTCGTGTCGCGAGCCAAGGCCGCCGGTGTGGTGCTGACCCCGCGAGACGTGTTCGAAGCCAAGACTGTCTCGAAGCTGGCCCTGGTCGCAGGGCTCGGCGAGACCTCGGCGGCCGTCACCCTCGAGGAACTGGCAGGCGGCGGCGTCGGCGAGATGCCCCTGACCCCGATCGTGGCCTGGCTGCTCGAACGCGGCGGCAACTTCGGCCGGCTCACCCAGTCCGCTCTGCTCGTCGCCCCCGAGGACCTCACCGACACAGGGGAACTCGGCCGCGTGCTCCAGACCGTGCTCGATCGACACGACATGTTGCGGGCCAGGTTGCACACGAACCGGGCAGCCGGTCCGGACACGCGTGCGGACGCGAGGATGGAGGTGGCCGAGCCGGGGTCGGTCGACGCCGCCGACCTCATCCGCCGGATCGAGGTGGCCGCGACACCCGAGGATCCCGAATTCGACGCCGAGGTGGTCGCGCAGTTCGAGGCGGCCGAGCAGCGACTGGACCCGGCCGCGGGCGTCATGATGCAGGTCGTGTGGCTCGATTCCGGCGCGGGCGTCGGCCGAATCCTGATGGTGGTCCACCACGCCGTGATCGACGGGGTGTCGTGGCGCGTGTTGGTGCCGGACCTGGCGTCGGCATGGGCGCAGATCCGCGCGGGCCAGGATCCGGAGCTGGACCCAGTGGGAACCTCGATGCGGCGCTGGGCGCACGCCCTCGTACAGGAAAGCGAGAACAGGACCGACGAGCTGGTCCGCTGGCGCGAGATGCTGTCCGGGACCGACCCGGTGATCGGTTCGCGCGCACTGGATCCCGCGGTCGACACGAACCAGACCGTGCAGAAGATCAACGTCGAACTGTCGACCGAGGTCACGGACGCGGTACTCACCCGGATTCCCGAGGCATTCCACGGCAGCGTCAACGACGGACTGCTCACCGCGCTGGCGATGGCCGTGTCCCGGTGGCGTCGCGACCGCGGAGTGCATGCGACCGCGACGGTGGTCAACCTCGAAGGGCACGGCCGCGAGGATCAGGTGGTCCCCGGCGCCGACCTGTCACGCACCGTGGGCTGGTTCACCACGGTCTTCCCCATGCGGCTCGAGCTGTCCGACATCGATCTCGACGACGCCTTCGCAGGCGGCCGCGACGCCGGTGCCGCGGTGAAGGCTGTCAAGGAACAACTGCTCGCGGTCCCCGACCACGGCATCGGCTTCGGCATGCTGCGGTACCTGAGCGAGCATGCGCTCGAACTGGGAGAGCTGCCGACGCCACAGATCAGCTTCAACTACCTCGGACGCCTGACCGCGGGCGGCACCGACGACGGGCCGAGCATCGGGTGGAGCCCGGTCGCGGACACCGATCTGGACCTGGTCGGCACCGTCGACATGCCACCGTCAGCGGTCCTGGACATCAACGCGGTCACCACCGAGACCCCCGACGGCCCTCGCCTGCGGTCCACCTGGGCATTCCCCGGCGAGGTCCTCACCGCCGCGGAGGCGATCGACCTCGCGGACCTGTGGGCCGAGGCGCTGACCGCGCTGACGCGGCACGCCGCCACCCCAACCGCGGGCGGGCTCACCCCGTCGGACCTCGACCTGGTGGACCTCGAGCAGGGCACCATCGAACGGCTCGAGGACCGCTACCCCGACCTCGCCGACATCTGGTCGCTGTCGCCGCTGCAGACCGGACTGCTCTTCCACGCGCTGCTTGCCGAGCAGTCGGTCGATCAGTACACCGTGCAACTCGCGCTGGATGTTCGGGGCGCGGACCCCGAGCGAATCTGGCGGGCGGGCCAGGCCCTGATCGACCGGCACCCGAACCTGCGCACGTCCTTCATCGCCGACATCGACGGTGTGACCGTGCAGGTGCAGCACCGGCACGTGCAGCTGCCGTGGACCGAGCTCGACCTGACGACGCTCGACGACGGGGATCGTGAGGCCGAGGTCGCACGCGTCCTGGACGAGGACAGGCACCACGGATTCGACATGGAATCGCCGCCGCTGCTGCGATTCCTGCTCATCCGGACCGGCCCGGACACCCACCGACTGGTGATGACGAACCATCACATCCTGCTCGACGGCTGGTCTGCGCCGCTGATGCTGCGGGAATTGCTGGCCCTGTACGCGACCGACGGCGACGCGACGGCGCTGCCGCGGGCCAACGCCTACCGGGACTACCTGAAGTGGTTGTCCCAGCGCGACTCCGAGAAGTCGATGGACGTGTGGATGCAGGCCCTCGCCGGAGTCGATGAACCCACGCTCGTCGCACCGCTGGACCGCGCCAGGCTGCAGTGGGACAGCGCGCTCTCGGTTCTCGTCGAGATGGGGGTCGAACGGACGCAGCGCCTGCGGGCCGTGGCCCGCGAGCGCGGTCTGACCCTGAACACGCTCATCCGTGCCGCGTGGGGCATCATCATCGCCGAGCTGACCGGCCGCGACGACGTGGTCTTCGGCAGCACCGTCTCCGGGCGACCCCCGCAGATCCCCGGCATCGAGTCGATGATCGGCCTGTTCATCAACACGCTGCCCGTCCGGATCACCCTCGACCCGTTCGAGAACCTCGGCGAGCTGCTGAACCGAATCCAGGACGAGCAGACCGCCCTGCTCGATCACCACTACCTCGGACTCAGCGACATCCAGGACGCGGCGGGGCCCGCGGCCACCTTCGACACGTTGACCGTCTTCGAGTCGTACCCGTTCGACCGGGCGGCGCTGACCGCCGACGTCGACATCGCCGGGCTGCGCGTGCTCGGGATCCCCGAGATCAACGATGCCGCCCACTATCCGCTGGCCCTGGTCGCCTCCGCGGAGGAGCAGTTGCGGCTCAAGGTCGAGTACTTCCCGGATCTGTTCGAGCGCGCGGACGCGGAGACCATCGCCGCGCGCACCGCGCGGGTGCTGGACGCCTTCGCCGACACCCCGGACCTTCCACTGTCCCGGCTGCGGCTGCTCTCGCCCGAGGAGGAAATCGAACTGCTCCCGGTCGACGGCGGCGCGATCGTGAGCGCGCGGACGCTGCCCGAGCTGTTCACGGACGGAGCGGGGATCGACCCCACCGCGGTGGCGCTGACGATGGCCCGCCGCGAGATGTCCTATCGCGAGCTCGACGAGCGGTCGAATCAGATCGCCAGGAGTCTGCTCGCGCGGGGCCTCGGGCCGGGTTCGGTTGTCGCCCTCGCGATCAGGCGTTCCATCGAATCGGTCATGTCGGTCTGGGCGATCACCAAGACGGGAGCAACCTTCGTCCCGGTGGACCCGAACTACCCGTCCGATCGGATCGAGCACATGCTCTCCGACTCGGGCGCGACCTTCGGACTGACCGTCGCCGAGTACCGCGACCGCCTACCCGGGACCGCAGCATGGTCGGTCATCGACGATCCGGAGGCCTCGGCCGAGTTCGACGGCAGGTCGGCGGCCGCGGTCACCGACGCCGACCGCCCGCGCCCCCTGCGGGTCGACGACATCGCGTACGTGATCTACACGTCCGGCTCGACGGGGCTCCCGAAGGGCGTGGTGGTCTCGCACCGGTCGTTCGAGAAGCTCGTCGCCGTGCAGCACGATCTGTTCGCCCCGAACTCGGCATCACGCACCCTGCATTTCGCCAGTCCCAGCTTCGACGCGTCGGTCTTCGAGTACCTGCTCGCCGCGGGCGCGGGAGCGACGCTGGTGATCGTGCCGCCCACGGTGTACGGCGGGATCGAACTGGCCCGGCTGCTCAAGGAGGAACGGGTGACCCACGGCTTCATCATCAGCTCGGCGCTCTCGGGGATGGACCCCGCCGGTCTCGACGACTTCCAGGATGTCCTGTTCGGCGGCGAGGCCGCGCCACCGGAGCTGGTGCCGCGCTGGGCTCCAGGGCGCCGACTGTGGAACGCGTACGGCCCCACCGAGGGCACGATCGTGACGAACTTCAGCGATCCGGTGTCGGTGGACGAACCGGTCACCATCGGCGGACCGCTGCGCGGGATCCAGGAGATCCTGCTGGACGCCTTCCTGCGTCCCGTCCCGATCGGGGTGCCCGGCGAGCTGTACATCGCAGGGCACAACGTGGCGCTCGGCTATCACCGTCGCACCGGCCTCACCGCCGGTCGATTCGTGGCGAATCCGTTCGGCGGCCCCGGCGAACGGATGTACCGCACCGGCGACGTCGTTCGGTGGCGGCGCTCCCCGGAATCCGGCCGACTCGTGATCGAGTACATCGGACGCAGCGACTTCCAGGTGAAGGTCCGCGGGTTCCGCATCGAGCTCGGCGACATCGACAGCGCCCTCGGCGAGCACGAGGGCATCGACTTCTCCGTGACCATCGGGCACGGATCGGCGAGCAACGCCGTCCTGGCCTCGTACGTGCTGCCGGCAGCCGGACACCGGATCGAGCCGGCCGAGGTCCGCGAGTTCCTCTCGACCCGGCTGCCCTCGCACATGGTGCCCTCGAGCGTGATGATCCTCGACGACATCCCGCTGACCCCCGTCGGCAAGCTGGACCGCGCCGCGTTGCCCGCGCCGGAGTTCGCCGCCACCACCGAGTTCCGGGCGCCGACCACTGCCCTCGAACGCACCATCACCGATGTCTTCGCCGCCGTCCTCGGCCTCGACCGCGTCGGCCTCGACGACAGCTTCTTCGACCTCGGCGGCAACTCGCTGAGCGCGACCCGCGTCACCGCGCGGCTGTCGTCCGCACTCGAGGTCGACCTCAGCGTCCGCGCCCTGTTCGAGGCGCCCACCGCAGGCACCCTCGCACAGCGTGTCGCACTGTCCGACGGTGAGCACCGGCGCCCGTCGCTCGAGGCGACCGACCGGCCCGAACGACTGCCGCTGTCGTTGGCGCAGCAGCGGATGTGGTTCCTCAACCAGTTCGACACCGAGTCCGCCGCGTACAACATCCCGCTCGCCGTACGCCTGACCGGGCACCTCGACACCGACGCGCTGCGCAGCGCCGTCGCCGACGTCGTCGACCGGCACGAATCGCTGCGCACCCTGTTCCCCATGGTCGACGGTCAGCCCACCCAGGTGATCGTGCCCGCGGCAGCCGCGGTACCGGACCTCACCGCGATCGACACCACCGAGTCCGAACTGCCGCAGCGCATCTCCGACCTGATCTCGGGCGGATTCGATGTCACCGACGCGGTGCCCGTGCGCGCGGCCCTGCTGCGCATCGGCTCAGACGAGCACGTGCTGGTGCTCGTCGTCCACCACATCAGCGCCGACGGTTTCTCGATGTCCCCGCTGGCCCGGGACGTGATGGCCGCCTACACCGCGCGGGTGTCTGGTGCCATGGCACCGTGGTCCCCGCTGCCGGTCCAATACGCCGACTACGCGCTGTGGCAACACCGCGTCCTCGGCTCCGAGGACGATCCCGAGTCCCTGCTCGCGCGCCAGCTCGACCACTGGACGGAAGTCCTCTCGGGGTTGCCGGAGGTGATCGCGCTGCCCACCGACCGACCGCGGCCGGTCTACCAGAGCTTCCACGGCGAACGATTCGACTTCACCGTGCCGCCAAGGGTGCACCGCGCCCTCGTCGACCTGGCACGGCAACACAACTCGACGATGTTCATGGCCGGCCACGCCGCGCTGTCGCTGCTGCTCGCGAAGCTCTCCGGAACCACCGACGTCGCCGTCGGCACCCCGATCGCGGGACGCGGCGAGGCGGCGCTCGACGATCTGGTCGGCATGTTCGTCAACACCCTGGTGCTGCGCAACGAGGTGGATCCACGGGCATCGTTCGGGGAGCTCCTCGACAACGTGCGCGAGGTGGACGTCGCCGCGTTCGCGCATGCGGACCTGCCGTTCGAGCGACTCGTCGAGGCACTCGCCCCCGAACGGTCCACCGCACACTCGCCGTTGTTCCAGGTACTGCTCGAGTTCCAGAACAACGAGCCGCCCCACCTGGAGCTGCCCGGACTGACCGCGGACGGAATCGATCCCGACCTGGCCGTCGCCAAGTTCGACCTGCAGCTGACACTCGCCGAGCGGTACGGGGAGGACGGGCGCCCGGCCGGGATCTCGGCGATGTTCACCTACGCCGACGATCTGTTCGACCCAGGCACCGTGCACGGCTTCGCCCGGCGACTGTGCGACCTCCTCGAATCGGTCACCACGGATCCCGACCGCGCGGTCGGGGACATCGAGATCACCGACCCGGCCGAGCGCGACGCGATGGCCTCGCTCTGGAACGTCGCGGGCGTGCCTGCACCGACGGGCACCCTGGTGGACCGGTTCGCGAGCACGGTCGCCCGGCAGCCGGCAGCGGTCGCCGTGTCCTGCGACGGTGAAACCCTGACCTACGCGCAACTCGACGACCGGGCCAACCGGCTCGCCCGGGTCCTGATCGGCAGGGGCGCCGGACCCGAATCCCTCGTCGCGGTCGCGCTGCCGCGCACCAACGACCTGATCGTGGCGCTGCTGGCCGTCGTCAAGTCCGGTGCCGGCTATCTGCCCGTCGACGTGACGTACCCGGCCGACCGGCTGATCTTCATGCTCGAGGACGCGGATCCGATCTGCATGATCTCCACCGGTGCCGACCTCGAACGCCTGCCTGACACCGACGTGCCCGTCGTGGTGCTGGATTCGGACGAGTTGACCACCCGACTCGCCACGGAATCGGGCGCGCCCGTCACCGACACCGATCGGCTGGCCCCGCTCGACCCGGCGGACACCGCCTACGTGATCTACACCTCCGGGTCGACCGGGCAGCCGAAGGGCGTCGTCGTCTCGCACCGCAACGTGCTCACCCTCTTCGCGAACACCGAAGAGAAGTTCGGGTTCGACGAGTCCGATGTGTGGACGATGTTCCACTCCTACGCATTCGACTTCTCGGTCTGGGAGCTGTGGGGCCCACTCCTGTACGGCGGCACCCTGGTGGTCGTCGACTACTACACCGCCCGCTCGCCGGAGATGTTCCTCGAACTCTTGCGGCGCGAGCGGGTGACGGTGCTCAATCAGACGCCGACCGCGTTCTACCAGCTGGCCGAGGCCGACCGGCTGGCCACGGGTGACTCACCGGCTTTGGCCCTGCGTTACGTGATCTTCGGTGGTGAGGCGCTCGATCTCGGTCAGCTCGGCCGCTGGTACGCCAGGCATGGCGAGACTGCGCCTGCGCTGGTCAACAT
Organism: Rhodococcus sp. PvR044; assembly: GCF_040548995.1. Lineage (NCBI taxonomy): Bacteria > Bacillati > Actinomycetota > Actinomycetes > Mycobacteriales > Nocardiaceae > Rhodococcus > Rhodococcus sp. PvR044. The sequence continues at coordinate 258,400 of NZ_JBEPSX010000007.1, read as the reverse complement.
GTACGGCATCACCGAGACCACCGTGCACGTCAGTCACCTCCCACTCGACCGCGCCTACGCCGCCGAGGCGTCCGCGTCCGTCATCGGCCGGGCGATCCCCGGTTTGCGGGTGTCGGTGCTCGATCAACGACTGCATCCGGTCCCGCCAGGGGTGACGGGGGAGATGTACGTCGCGGGAGATCAGGTCTCGCGTGGCTACCTCGGCCGGGCGGCGCTGACCTCCGCGCGGTTCGTCGCGGATCCCATGGGTGCCGCCGGTGCACGGATGTACCGAACCGGTGATGTGGCCCGCTGGAATCGGGATGGTCAACTGGAGTACCTGGGCCGCAGCGACTTCCAGGTGAAGGTCCGCGGGTTCCGGATCGAGCTGGGCGAGATCGAGGCGGTCCTGCTGCGGTTCCCTGGCGTCGCGCAGGCCGTGTCCCTCGTGAGCGAGGACCCGCGGGGCAACCGGTTGATCGCCTACGTGGTCCCGGAGCCGGGGTTACGCCCGGACGAGAACGAGGTGCTCGAGTTCGCGGGCACTCAACTCGCCTCGCACATGGTGCCCGCGGCGGTGCTGGTCATCGACGAACTCCCGCTGACCGCGAACGGCAAACTGGACAGAAAGGCACTGCCGGAACCGGATTTCGCGACGCGGGTCCATGCCGGCCGCGCGCCGAGCACCGAGACCGAGACCGTGTTGGCGACCCTGTACGCCGAGGTGCTCGGTCTGGATTCGGTGGGCGTGGAGGATTCGTTCTTCGCGCTCGGCGGCGACTCCATCATGTCGATCCAGCTCGTGTCCCGGGCCAAGGCTGCCGGTGTCGCGATCTCGCCGCGGGAGGTCTTCGAACACAAGACGGTCGCCGCGCTCGCCGTCGTGGCCGAATCGGCCGAGGTCGGGGACGCGATCGTGCTCGACGAGCTCGCGGGCGGGGGCGTCGGCGAGCTGCCGTTGACCCCGATCATGCACTGGCTGACCGATCGGGCCGGGGCCGCTGGGGACATCAACCGCTACACCCAGACGGCACTGCTCACGCTGCCGCCAGGGGCGGACGCGGACACCGTCGAGCGCACGCTGCAGGCAGTGCTCGACCACCACGACATGTTGCGGTCCAGGCTGATCCAGCGCGATCCCGACCGCGAACCGGCGATGACGGTCGCCGAACAGGGGTCGGTGCCCGCCGCGTCGGTACTGCGTAGGGTCGCGGTCGCAGGTGTGGAGGGCCCCGAGTTCTCCGCGATCGCGGCGGCCGAACTCGACGCGGCGGCGGACCGACTCGACCCGTGGACAGGCACGATGCTGCAGGTGGTCTGGTTCGATCCCTCGGACTGCGGCGAACCCGATGCCCCGGGCCGACTGCTGATGGTCGTGCATCACGCGGTGATCGACGGGGTGTCGTGGCGCGTGCTGGTGCCGGACCTGGCGTCGGCGTGGGCACAGATCCGCGCGGGTCAGGATCCCGTCCTGGCCCCGGTGGGGACCTCGATGCGCCGCTGGACGCACGCCCTGGCCGAGGCGAGCGCGACCAGGTCCGGGGAGATGGACCTGTGGCGGCGGATGCTGGCCGGTCCGGATCCGGTGATCGGTTCGCGTGCACTGGATCCGGCGGTCGACACCAACGAGACCGTGCAGAAGATCACCGTCGAACTCCCGAGCGAGGTCACGGAGTCGCTGCTGACGCGGCTTCCGGAGGTATTCCACGGCAGCGTCAACGACAGCCTGCTCACGGCGCTTGCGATGGCCGTGTCCCGGTGGCGCTCCGCCCGCGGCGAAGAGGTGTCGGCGACGGTGGTCAATCTGGAGGGCCACGGCCGCGAGGATCACGTGATCGCGGGCGCCGATCTGTCGCGGACAGTGGGCTGGTTCACCACGATCTTCCCGGTCCGGCTCGATCTGTCCGACATCGATCTCGACGACGCCTTCGCGGGCGGGCCGGACGCGGGCACCGCGGTCAAGGTCGTGAAGGAACGGTTGCTCTCGATACCCGATCACGGCATCGGCTTCGGGATGCTCCGATACCTGAGCGAACACCGGAACGAATTGCGCGAACTGCCTGCGCCGCAGATCAGCTTCAACTACCTCGGCCGGATGACGGACGGAGCCGGGACGCTGGACCCCGGCACCGGCTGGACCCCGGTCACCGACACCGGCCTCGACGACGCCCCGAGCAAGCAGATGCCGGTCGCGTCGGTCCTGGACATCAACGCGCTGACCCTCGGATCCCCGGACGGGCCGCGGCTGCGCGCAACCTGGTCGTTCCCGACGCGGGTCCTGCGCGCCCTCGAGGTCCGCGAGCTGGCGGACCTGTGGGCCGAGGCGCTGACCGCGCTGGCCCGGCACGCCGCGGCGCCGACCGCGGGCGGGCTCACACCGTCGGACCTCGCCCTGGTGGATCTCGAGCAGGACACCATCGAGCGACTCGAGGGCCGGTTCCCCGGCCTCGCCGACGTCTGGTCGCTGTCCCCGTTGCAGTCCGGCCTGCTCTTCCACGCGCAGATGTCGGACGCGTCGGTCGATCCGTATCTCGTCCAACTCACCATCACCCTGCGGGGCACGGTCGACCCGGACCGCATCCGCAGGGCCGGTCAGGCACTGCTCGATCGGCACCCGAACCTGCGGGCGGCGTTCGTCGCCGAACAGGGCGGTGTCGCCGTCCAGGTCATCGCGGATCACGTCGAGCTGCCGTGGCGTGAGATCGATCTCGCCGAGACGGCATCCGAGGACCGCGAGGACGCCCATGCCGCGGTCGTGGCGGCCGACCGGGCAGCGAGGTTCGACATGTCGTCCGCGCCGCTCCTGCGCCTGATGCTCGTGAAGTTCGACGAGGACGAGTACCGGTTGACGCTGACGAACCACCACATCCTGATCGACGGCTGGTCGACACCGATCGTCATCCGGGACCTGCTGACCCTGTACGCGACCGACGGGGACGCCTCGGCACTTCCGCCCGTGCACCCCTACCGCGACTACCTGGTCTGGATGTCCCGGCGTGACATCGGTCAGTCGACAGAGGCGTGGCGGCAGGCACTCTCGGACGTCGAGGAACCGACCGTGCTGGCGCCCGCGAACGACGGTCGTCCGCATTCGGGCAGCCAGGAGTTCGGGCTGACGCTGTCCGAAGCGGAGACCAGCCTGCTGCGACTGTTGGCGGGCGAGCGCGGCCTCACCCTCAACACGATGCTCCAGGCCGCATGGGGAATCGTGCTCGGCGCGCTGACCGGCCGCGACGACGTGGTGTTCGGCAGCACCGTCTCGGGCAGGCCGCCGGGGATCGCCGGCATCGAGTCGATGGTCGGCCTGTTCATCAACACCCTTCCTGTCCGGGTCATCCTCGATCCGTACGAGAGCCTCGGCGGATTGCTCGACCGGGTCCAGCACGAGCAGGTCGCGCTGCTCGACCACCACTACCTCGGGCTGGCGGACATCCAGAAGGTCGCCGCACCCGCCGCCGCGTTCGACACCCTCACCGTGTTCGAGTCATACCCGATCGATCGCGCCGGCCTGACCGAACAGACCGACATCGCGGGCATGCGCATCGCGGGCTTCGACGGACGGGATTCGGCTCATTACCCGCTGGCCATCGTCGCCTCCGGTGAGGAGAACCTGCACCTGAAGCTCGAGTACCTCGCCACGGCCTTCGACGTCGCCGCCGTGGAGTCCATCGCGGCCCGGGTACGGCGGGTACTGGTCGCGATGGCCACCCACCCCGACCTCCAGCTCGCGCGGATGGACCTGCTGTCGGCGGACGAGCGCGTCGCCCTTGTCCCCGTGCACGGCAGGCCGGGTGTCTCGGCCAGGACGCTCCCGGAGTTGTTCGAGGACGCGGCGGCCGCGAGTCCGGAGGCCACCGCGCTGGTCCACGAGGGACGCCACGTCAGCTATCTCGAGCTCGACATGCGTTCGACGCAGTTGGCGCGCCTGCTGATCGCGAGGGGCGCGGGTCCGGAAACCTATGTTGCTCTTGGCATCCCTCGATCCATCGAATCGGTGCTCGCGGTGTGGGCGGTGGCCAAGACCGGCGCGGCGTTCGTGCCCGTCGACCCCAACTACCCGCAGGACCGGATCGAGCACATGCTCACCGACTCCGGCGCGACCCTCGGACTCGCCATGACCGCGGATCGCGCGCGGCTGCCCGACTCCGTGCCGTGGCTGCTCCTCGACGGGCCCGACTGCACCGCCGAACGGGCGGCCCAGTCCACCCGTCGGGTGGTCGACGCGGACCGGGTCTCGCCGATCGGCATGAACAACGCCGTCTATGTCGTCTACACCTCGGGTTCGACCGGAACACCCAAGGGCGTGGTGATCACCCACGTCGGCCTGGAGAACTTCGCCACCGACCAGCGCGAACGGTTCAACACGACGCCGATGTCGCGGACCCTGCACTTCTCGACGCCGAGCTTCGACGGCGCCGTCTTCGAATACCTGCAGGCGTTCGGGCTGGGTTCGACGATGGTGATCGCACCGCAGTCCGTGTACGGCGGAGCCGAACTCGCGCACCTGATCAAGGTCGAGGGGGTCACCCATGCCTTCGTGACGACCGCCGCGCTGGCGACGGTGGACCCGGGGGGACTCGTCGAATTCCAGCACGTGGCCTTCGGCGGTGAGGCCTGCCCGCCGGAGCTGGTCACGCGGTGGGCGCCGGGACGCAAGCTGACCAACGCGTACGGCCCGACCGAGACCACGATCATGGCCAACATCAGCGACCCGATGACGGTGGGGGAGCCCATCACGCTCGGCGGCCCGATCCGCGGGGTGTCCGAGGTCGTACTGGACGGGTACCTGCGGCCGGTTCCCGCCGGCGTCCCCGGCGAGTTGTACATCGCGGGTGTCGGACTGGCGCGCGGATACCACCGGAGGGGCGCGCTGACCGCGGACCGCTTCGTGGCGAATCCGTACGGGCAACCGGGAGATCGGATGTACCGCACCGGGGACATCGTCCGCTGGCGGGTGGAACCCGGGTCCGGCGAACGCACGGTCGAGTACATCGGGCGCAGCGATTTCCAGCTGAAGGTGCGCGGCTTCCGGATCGAGCTCGGCGAGATCGACTCCGAGATCATGGCGTACCCAGGAGTGAGCTTCGCGGTGACCGTCGGCGTGCCTGGTCCGTCCGGCGACACCGTGCTGGCCAGCTACGTGGTGCCGATGGCGGACGTACCGGTGCGGGTACCGGCGTTGAGCGATCACCTGGCGGGCCGGCTGCCGTCCCACATGGTGCCGTCGAGCATCGTCCTGATCGACGAGATCCCACTGACCCATGTCGGCAAGCTCGATCGGTCGGCGCTGCCGGAGCCCGAGTTCCTCGGCACCGCCACCGAGTACCGCGAACCGAGCACACCGCTCGAACGCACCATCGCCGAGGTGTTCGCCGCGGTCCTCGGTGTCGATCGGATCGGCCTCGACGACAGCTTCTTCGACCTCGGCGGGAACTCGCTCATCGCCACCCGCGTCACGGCACGACTCGGGACCGCGCTCGGTGCCAAGATCGGCGTCCGTGCACTCTTCGAGTCGCCGACGATCACCGCGCTGGCCGCCCTGCTCGCGCCCGAGCGCACCGGCACCGATGCGCGGCCTCCGCTCACCGCGATCGAGCGCCCGCCGGTGATCCCGGTGTCACTGGCCCAGAAGCGGATGTGGTTCCTGAACCAGTTCGACACCGCCTCGCCCGCATACAACATCCCGCTGGCGGTCAAGCTGTCCGGTCGCCTCGACACCGAGGCGCTCGGCGCCGCGATCCGGGACGTGCTCGACCGACACGAGTCGCTGCGCACGATGTTCCCCGTCCACGACGGCGAGCCCACACAACTCGTGGTGCCCACCGACCAGGTCCTGCCCGCACTGACGACGATCTCCGTCACCGACGCCGAACTGAACTCGCGCATCATCGAACTCGCGGGCGCAGGCTTCGACGTCACCGCCGCGGTACCGGTGCGGGCCGCGTTGCTCCGGCTGGGCGAGCTCGAACACGTTCTGACCATCGTGGTGCACCACATCTGCGCCGATGGTTCCTCCCTCGGTCCGCTCGCCAGGGACGTGATGGTCGCCTACAACGCCCGGGTCAACGGCTCGGCCCCGGGATGGGACCCGCTGCCGGTGCAGTACGCCGACTACACCCTTTGGCAGCACCGGATGCTCGGCGCCGAGGACGATCCGGGGTCACTCATCACCGCGCAACTCGAGTACTGGAACCAGAACCTCGCGGACCTGCCGGACGTGATCGCGCTGCCGACCGACCGCCCGCGTCCGCTGCAGCAGACCTTCCGCGGCGACCGCATCGAGTTCGCGATCGACGCCGGGCTGCACGCCCGCATCGGCGACCTGGCGCGGGCGAACAACTCGACCGTCTTCATGGTGATGCACGCGGCACTCGCGGTCCTACTGGCCCGGCTCGGCGACACCGACGACGTCGCCATCGGTACCCCGATCGCCGGCAGGGGCGAGGCCGAACTCGACGAGATGATCGGCATGTTCGTCAACACCCTCGTGCTGCGCACCCACGTCGACCCCGACGCCGACTTCCTCGAGCTGCTCGAATCGGCCCGTGAGACGGACCTCGCGGCGTTCGCACACGCCGACCTCCCGTTCGAGCGGATCGTCGAGGCGCTGAACCCGGCCCGATCCACGTCCTACCAGCCCCTCTTCCAGGTCGCGCTGGAGTTCCAGAACACCGAACGGCCGCACCTGGCACTTCCGGGCCTCGAGGTCGACGGCGTCGACCTCGACATCCGGGTGGCGAAGGAGGACCTGGAGCTGATCCTCGCCGAGAACGTCGCGGCGGACGGCACGCCCGCGGGTGTTCGTGGCGGTATCGACTACGCGACAGACCTGTTCGACCCCGAGTCCGTGCACGCCTTCGCGGATCGTTTCGTCCGGGTTCTCGATGCGGTGACCGCCGACCCGCACCGGGCGATCGGCAACATCGGCATCCTCGGCGAGGTCGAGATGTCCGATATGGCACCGGCGCTCGGACCCGAGGGTGGTGCGCCGCAGCTGTGGCCGGACATCCTGTCCGCCGCCGCGGCCGCGGCACCCGAGTCGCTCGCGTTGTCCTTCGAGGATGAGCACCTGACCTATCGTGAGCTCGACGAGCGGTCGAACCGGTTGGCCCGGGTGCTGCGAGGGTCCGGGGTCGGCCCGGAGACCTTCGTCGCGCTCGGCCTGCCCCGCTCGATCGAGGAGATCGTGTCGATCTGGGCGGTGGCGAAGGCAGGCGCCGCGTTCGTACCCGTGGATCCGACCTATCCGCCGGAACGAATCGAGTACATGCTGGTGGATTCCCGCGCCGTCGTCGGGCTGACCGTCGCATCGCGGCGCGGGCAGCTCCCCGACACGATTCCGTGGCTCGTGATGGACGCCCCCGACTTCCTCGCGTCCATGTCCGCGTCGTCGCCGGCCCCGGTCATCGATGCGGACCGGATCGTCCCCCTGCACCTCGCCCACCCGGCCTACCTGATCTACACCTCCGGATCCACCGGTCTGCCCAAGGGCGTCATCGTCACGCATCAGGGCATCGCGAACCTGACCGCGGAGGAGAACAGCCGGTTCGGCGTCACCGAGCGGTCGAGGGTCTCGCACCTGGCGTCCCCGAGCTTCGACGCCTCCGTGTTCGAGCTGATGATGGCGTTCGGCACGTCCGCGGGCGTGGTGATCGTGCCGCCCACCGTGTACGGCGGCCCCGATCTCGAGGACCTGCTCCGGCGCGAGCACGTCACCCACGCCTTCATCACCCCGACCGCCCTGGCGTCGATGGAGGACCGGGATCTGTCGGAGCTGGAGGTCCTCGCGGTCGCCGGGGAGGCGTGCCCGCCGGACTTGGTGGACGTCTGGGCGCGGGGGCGCCGGATGTTCAACGGCTACGGGCCGACCGAGACCACCATCCAAGCCAGCGTCAGCGACCCGATGGAGAGTGGGGTGCCGGTCAACATCGGCAACCCGGCCATCGGTTTCGGCGAGGTCGTGCTCGACGCCCACCTGCAGCCGGTCCCGGTCGGGGTGCCCGGCGAGATGTACATCCTCGGTCTCGGGCTGGCCCGCGGTTATCACAACCGGATCGGGTTGACCTCCGAACGCTTCGTGGCGAGCCCGTTCGGTGATCCGGGGCAGCGGATGTACCGCACCGGGGACATCGTCCGCTGGCAACGCGACCCCCGCACCGGAGATCACACCATCGAGTACATCGGCCGCAGCGACTTCCAGGTGAAGGTGCACGGCTTCCGCATCGAACTCGGCGAGATCGACACCGTGCTGACGCACCACCCCGACATCGCGTTCTCGGCCACCATCGGTCAGACCGGGCCGTCCGGGGACACCCTGCTGGCGTCTTACGTGCACCCGGTCGAGGGTCGCACGCTGGTGCCCGCCCAGGTCAGGTCCTTCGCCTCGGGCCGCCTGCCCGCCCACATGGTGCCGTCGGCCGTCGTGGTCCTCGACACGATACCGATGACGCCCGTCGGCAAGCTCGATCGAAAGGCATTGCCGACACCCGAGTTCGGTGCTCGCGCCGACGAATACCGCGCGCCGGTCACACCGAGCGAACTGGCGATCACCGAGGCCTACGCCGAGGTGCTCGGCGTCGAACGCGTCGGTGTCGACGACAGCTTCTTCGACCTCGGAGGCACCTCGATCGTGGCCACCCGGGTCGTCACCGAGCTCCGCGCGCGGTTCGGGGACCGGATCCAACTGCAGTCGATCTTCCTCGATCCGACCCCGGCCGGGCTCGCGCACCGCCTCGACGAGGAGTCGGCGCAGTCGGCCGCCGATGAGGCTCTGCAGGTGGTGATCCCGCTGCGGCCGAGCGGTACCAAGCCCGCCCTGTTCTGCGTGCACCCCGGCATCGGTCTGAGTTGGGGTTACGCCGGGCTGGTCCAGCACCTCGCCCAGGACCGCCCCGCGTTCGGCCTGCAGCTGCCGCTCATCAGCGGGGGGCCGCGCTTCGAGTCGATCGAGCAGCTGGCGCACCGGTACGTGCAGGAGATGCGCGCGGTCCAGGGCCACGGCCCGTACCACCTGCTCGGCTGGTCCCTCGGCGGCGTGATCGCGCACGCCATGGCCGTGGAGCTTCGGCGGGACGGCGACGAGGTGGCGACGCTCGCCATCATGGACAGCTATGTCACCGCCGACGGGATCCCGCAGGTGCTGACAGTCGAGGAGCTGTTGCAGGGCCTCGGGCTCGACCTCCGCACCCCCGACGGCGAGGAGCTGACCTACGCGCGGGCGGTCGAGCTGCTCGACGAGTCCCTCGGACAGCGCACCGGCCTCACCGCCGCGCATCTCGAGCGGATCAGCGCCGGCTTCACCAATTCGGCGCAGATCATGGACCGATTCCGTCCCGCGGTCTTCGACGGCGACCTGCTCTTCTTCAGCGCGGCAGGCGGTTCCGGGAACGGAGAACATTCCCCCGAGGAGTGGCGTCCGGCGGTCACCGGCGGAATCCGCGAGGTCCAAGTGGACTGCGGCCACAACCAGATGATCGAACCCGAGTCGTTGGCCGTGGTCGGTCCCGCGCTCGAGAAGTACCTCTCCTCACATTGATCGGTCACGGTCGCCGGGTCGCCACATCTCCCGCCATGCTTGCGATCATCCTGGCAGGAGTCTTGCTGACGGGTGGGTGCGGACAACCAGGGACGAACCAATTGCCACAGGAGGTTCTGGTCCCGTTGGAGGCCGTACAGAATCACTTCCCGGAGATCGCCACCCAGAACCCGCCGAGTGAGAACACCAATGCCGCCGGCATCCCCGATGCGACGCGAATGGCGATCTACGAAGGGGACGACGGCAAAAAGGTGACTGTTTCAGTCGATCGATATCCCGGCCCCGACTCGGCCTCGACCGCATTCGAGGAGGCGATCGACAAAAGCGAGGCCGTCCAAGGTTTCGCCGCGCTGCCTCCGCCGATCGACGTCGGTGACAGAGCATTCGCCGGCACCGTGAGTCAGGGAGATGACACACACATCGGATACGGCGCGCTCGCAGGCGAATACGTCATCGGAGTGACCTCGGCCGGCTATCCGGCTACCACCGAGAACACCGCAAAACTGATCGATCTCACCCGCGAGGCGGTCGGGAAAGCAGGAACGGCATAGGGGGCCGCTCGAGCGAAGCCTGTGGGCAGGCCCGGCAGGTCGTCGAGCCGAAGGACCGGAGCACGGCGCCGTCAGCGGGAGTCCGGTCTGGGGATTTGGATGCCGGCGGCGCGGAGTCTGGTCTCGAAAAGCGCCGTCGCCCGCATCGTGGCCGGTATCTGCTCTTCGCCGTGGTGGGCAATGAGCCTGTAACGAGTCGCAGTGTCGCTGCGAGCTTGCAGAGCGGTCACGACTTTCAGGTGTGCGGGGTTGGCGAGGTAATGGTCGGCTAGGGCGGTGGCGAGCTCGTCGACGCGGGGGTCGTCGGGTTCCCAGGCCACGGCCTCGGCGGCACGCTTGATCAAGGCGACGTACTGGGCGTCGTCGAGGGCGTGCTCAAGGTAGGTGAGGTAGTCGTCGAAGCCTTCCGGGACCAGGGCCTTGGCCAGCACCCAACCCTGCCTGGCGTTCGCGACCTCGTCCACAGGGAAGCCGAGGTCGGCCATCCGCTGAAGCAACGCCACGGCGCGGTCGCCCAGTAGCGCACGGTCGCCGTCGGCGAGCCGTTGCAACGTGTCTCGTCGCGCGATCAGCTCCTCGATCCGTTCGGTGAGCTGTCGCTCTACGCCGGCGAGCGCGGCGGCGTAGAGCGTGGCGTCGGCGTCCACCAGGGGCGGGATCTGGCCAGCGGCACCCCGGCAGCGGCGAGCGTCCGGACCTGCACCAACCGCAACAACTCGGCCGATCCGTATCTCCGGTACCCGGAGCTGTCACGTTCGGGCTCCTTCACCAGGCCGAGCTTGTGGTAGTGCCTCACCGTCTTGACTGTGACACCGCCGAATGCTGCCGCCTGCCCGATCGTGACTCCGTTCCTCATCTGCTCAGCCTGCCTTAGATGGTTCATTCAGTCGGCTGCGCCGGATCGGCCTGTCCACCGCAGAAGACGGCGTTGAGGAGCCCTTGCTGAGCGGTCTGGAACGCTGCCGCGATGGACAGGTCGGCGTCGTCCACACAGTTCAGCGCTGCGGTCAGGGTCTGGCTGCCGTCGGGTGTGCTGTACATCAGTGCTGCGTGGCCCACGGCGGCGCCATTGTGTGAGATGACGGTGCCGCCGCCGTCGGTAGACACCACGAACACCCCCAGGCCGTAGTCCATGTTCGGAATGCCCGTCGGGTGCGGAGTGCACATCTCGGTGAGCAACGGGGCGGGCAGGAGCTTGCCGCTCATCAGCGCGGAGATGAAGGTGTGCAGGTCCTTGGTGGTCGAGATCATGTCACCACCCGTGGAGATCCAGGACGGGTTCTGGCGGGTGATGTCGACCGTCTTCTGCTCGCCGGCCTCCTCGTACCGGTAGTAGGCGTGGGCGTGGGGCTCGGGGATCTCCGGCGAGGCGTCCGGCACCGCGGTGCCCGACAACCCGAGCGGGTCCAGGATCAGCCGCTGCATCTCCTCGGCGAGCGCGCGGCCGGTGACCTTCTCGATCAGCAGCCGGGCGAGCACGTAGTTGGTGTTGGAGTAGCTCCAGTCCGTCCCCGGCTCGAACCGGGCCGGCTTGGACAACGCCAACTCCACCAGCGCCTGCGGCCGATAGGTCTTCAGCCGGTTATCCATCCACTCGGTGCCCGCGGGGCCGTAGGGCATGGGGCTTCCCAGCACCATCGTCCCGTCGTTGTAGACCTCGCCGGTGAAGTTGAACAATCCGCTGGTGTGCTGCAACAGCATTCGCACCGTGATCCGCGCATCCAGCCCGAACTCTGGCAGGTACTCGGTCACCGGGGTATCCAGCCCGATCTTGCCCTCGGCCACCAGTTGCAGCACCACGGTCGCGGTGAAGGTCTTCGTGTTGCTGCCGATCCGGATGTGCCCGTCTACCGGAGGCTTCGTAGTCCCGCCCAGCTCGGCCGCCCCTGCGCTGCCGACCCATTCGCCCCGCTTATCGTGCACGCGCAGCGACACCCCGACGAAACCGGAATCGACGATGTCTTCGATGGCCTTCTGAAGTTCCGGGCAATCCTGCCCAACAGCGGCCTTCAGCACGGCCCCGCTGTTCGGGACCGAGGCGGCGTCGAGGGCTGCGGCCCGCAGGGTGCACTTGTCCTGGTCGGAGAAGGTGATGGACATGGTGGTTTGCTCCCAATCTGTTCCGTCCGGTCGGCGTCGTGCCGCTGAGACGAGCTTCCACCCTGACCCAAGGTCAACCTCAACCATGATCTAGATCACAGTTGCTTTCGGAGGGACCGGGACCCCTCACCATTCGTCGCGAATGTCCTCAGCGACGCCCAGTCGCTCGCACAGCCGCCGAATCGCGCTGCAGTCCTGCACCATCGGCTTCCGGTCGCCGTCCGCCGTGACGTCCGCGATGATCGTCCCCGCGCCGGTGACCCGTTCCTGGTCCAGGATGGCCCGCCAGGTGGTGAGGTCGCTCGCGGTGAACGCGTCCACCCCCTCGCGCAGACCCTCGAGCAGGGTGTGCCGGTCGTCCGCATCGAGAGTGTCGTACACCAGCGTCACCAGGTCGCCGGTGATGGAGGAGTGGCACTGCTCGTCTCGTCGGTGCAGCGCCACGGTCGCCCGGTTCAACGGCTGCACCGCCTCGTCCCCGGTCATCAGGCCCAGGTAGGCGCTGATCGATGTTTCGGCGACCGTGGTGTAGGCGAGGGTCGTCAGCGCCGCGGCCCGCGGATCGGTGTGCCGGGCCACGGCCGCGTGATGGCGGCGGACAGTCTGGGCGGCGGGCAGCGCGTCCTCGCGCAACGGCCACCCGCGGTGGCGACGCGTCGCGGCGCTCGCGTTGAGGTGCATCAGGGTGTGGTACTCCTCGTCGACCATCGACTGCAGCGCCGCCGCGCGGTGGCCGTCGCCGAGCCCGGTGCCGAACGCGTCGCGGGAGAGCAACTGGAAACCCGGGTTGACCACGAACTGCTCGATGTCCATCACGTTCTTGTTGTAGGCGATCCACCCCCAGGCCCGCAGCCGGTCCTTCTTCGACTCGTCCAGGCAGCGGTAGAGGTCGTGCTCGCGGAACGGGAGCAGCGCCTCGGGGAAGTCGGCCTTGGCCGGATCGAAGAAGTCGTCGAGCTCGGGTTCGACCCTCCGCACCGTGGCTCGGCGCGGCCAGCTCCTGACCAGGCCGCGGATCACCGCGCTCTCGACCGGATTCGACTCTTCGCATTCGGGCAGGGAGGGCGGCGACAGCAGGCCCTCGAACGTCCCGCCGTGTAGCTCGAACGGACCGGTCACGACTCGATCACCTCCGATCGCACCGACACGTCCTCGGATGCCAGGCCGTGAAAGATCTCCGCACACAAATCCCCGTACCGGCGGGCGCGATCGCCGAGGGGTCGACTCGCCGCGGCCACCAGCGCGTCGAAATCGGCCTCGGTGCCGTGCTCGACCACCGACGACAATCGGGTCACCGCCGCCGCCAGCGCATCACGTGCCCTGCCCGCCAACGGATTCCCGGCCTGGACGTCGCGGTACACCGCCGGGTTCCCGAGCCCGATCCGAGCCAACAGCGCCAGCGCCACCGTGTGCGGCGGGGTCGCGCTGGCGGCCAGCTCCTCGTTCGTCACGTCGAGCTCGGTCAGCGCGAGGCCGAAGGCCAGCACCGCCGCGTGCGTGAGCGCCTGCGTCGCCGCCACGATCCGGTCGTGCTGTTCCGGTGCGAGCCGGACGATCTCGGCCCCCCATCCGGACAGGGAGGCGAGGAACCGGTCGACCTGCTGACCCCCGCAATACGTGACCGCGGCCACCGGCCTGCCGGCCATACCCAGGTCGGGTGCGAACATCGGGTTGACCCCGACGGCCGCAGTCCCCGGCGCGGATTCCGTGAGCGCACACGCGAACCGCGTCTTGACCGACAGCGTGTCGACGAGCACCGCGCCGGGGGAGAGAAGTCCGGGGAGAGCCGGGGCGGCGGCCAGCGCGACCGACTCCGGCACGGCCAGCACCACCAGGTCCGCGGAGCGCAGCGCCGCGACGAGCTCCCCGGTCGGGGCCGTCAGGTCCGCGGCCATGGCATCCGGATCGGTGATGGCGTCCGTGCGTGCCGCACAGCGGGGATCGACCACCAGGACCCGGACCCCGTCGCCGCGCAGCAACGCCACCAACATCGCGCCGACCGATCCCGCACCGCCGACGACGGCGGCGGTGCGGAACTGCGACGATGCCCGCGCAGATCCCGTGTCGATCACGGTCCGGCCTGGTCCTGATGGTCGGTGTTCATGGACAGGCAACGTTTCATGGTGACGGCCTTGACCATCGTCTCCTCGTACTCCTCGTCCGGGTCGGACATCGCCATGATCGCGCCACCGGCACCGAACGTCACCTCGTCGGCGGTTGCGACCAGGGTCCGGATCACGATGGAGAAGTCAGCGGTGCCGGTGAGCGAGAAGTACCCGATCGCACCCGAGTAGACCCCGCGCGGGCCGTCCTCGAGCTTGTCGAGGATCTCGAGGGTCCGCACCTTCGGTGCCCCGGTCATCGAACCGCCGGGGAAGGTCGCCCGGATGCAGTCCACCACCGATACACCCGGCCGCAGGGTGCCGCGGATGGTCGAGACCAGTTGGTGCACGGGCGCATAGGTCTCGACGTCGAACAGCTTCGGGACGTGCACCGAGCCCGGCACGCAGACACGCGAAAGGTCGTTGCGGACCAGATCGACGATCATCAGGTTCTCGGCGCGATCCTTCTCGGCCTCACCCAGGTCGCGGCGCAGGGCCTCGTCGGTGTCCGGCGAGAACGACCGCCGCCGGGTGCCCTTGATCGGCTTGGACTCGATCACCCGATCCGCGCCGATCCGCAGAAAGCGCTCGGGCGAGGCGCTCAGGACCGAGATCCCCGAGAACTGCAGGAGCGCGTTGTACGGGGTCGGGCTGATCTCGCGCAGGCACGCATAGCGGTCCAGCGGGTCGATCGGCCCGTCCACGGTCCCGGTGTTGGTGAGGCACACCTCGTAGGACTCGCCGGACCGGATCTCGCTGAGGCACTGCTCGATCAGCGCGAGATAGGCGTCCCGGCTGTGCCGGAACCGTGGCTCGGGGTCGGCATCGAGATGGACCAGCGGGGGCGGCGCCGGCGGTTCGTGGGGGACCACGTCGAACTCCGACAGCGCGGCGGCCGTCTCGGTCAGCCAGCGGGTGCCCGCCGGGTCTCCGGAACCGTCGTCGAGCGCGAGCAGGTAGCAGCAGTCGGCCTCGTGGTCGAGCACCAGGGCTCTGTCCGCGAAGACGACGGCGGCGTCCGGGTTCGACGAGGTGTGGACGAGCTGCCCACAGGTGTCTGCCTTCAGCTCGTAGCCGAGGTACCCGACGTACCCGAGGCAGAAGCCGAACGGGAGGTCGGGGCGGGGGGCCACCGCGCGGGCGCGCAGCTGCTTGTCCATGTAGTCGAAGAAGGTGCTGTGGACCTCCCGCGCGAGCTTTCCCTGCTGGTGCACCCGCACCGTGGTCTCGGTGACGCTGTAGGTGACGTACTCGGCCAGCGGGCCCGAGCAGTCGCCCATGACGGAGAACCGCGAGTCCGGCTCGAGCGCCGCGCTGCCGTCCAGCCAGAAGCTGTTCGGGCCGTGGGCGAACAGCGCCTCGTAGATCTCTTTGGGATCGAATGGCCGGTCGATGCGCATGCTGTCGACGCGATAGCGGGGTTCGGCCAGCGGCAGCGGTATCGGGCGTGCCGTCGCCCGGCGGGAGCGCGCCCGCGGGGTCAGGTCCCGGAAATTGGTCAGCAGCGCGCGACCGTGATCGGTGCAGATGGACTCCGGGTGGAACTGAACGCCCCAGAGCGGCCGCTCCTTGTGGCGCACCGCCATCAAGAGGCCGTCGCGCGTGTGTGCCAGCGCCTCGAGCCGATCGTCGAGATCCTCGACGATCAGGGAGTGGTACCGGACCGCGCGGAAGGGCGAGGGGATTCCCGCGAACAGTCCTTCCCCGGTGTGATGGACCTCGGAGACCCGCCCGTGCATGGGGAACGGCGCGGGCAGGACCTGGCTCCCGAACAGGTGGCACAGCCCCTGGTGCCCGAGACACACTCCGAGAACGGGCAGATCGCCCTCGGTGATCGCGGCGGCGCTGATGCCGAAATCCCGATCCCGGTCCGGCCTTCCCGGCCCCGGCGAGATGACGATGTTGTCGTGGTCGGCCAGGTTCACCGACGCCCAGTCGACATCGTTCGACACCACGGTCGGCGGTACGCCGTTCACCTCGGCCAGCAGACTGTAGAGGTTGTAGGTGAAGGAGTCGTAGTTGTCGATGAGGAGCGTTCGCGTCGGCGTCATGGGCGTCAGCCCCCACGTCCAGACGGCCCGCGCGCCCCCTCGGGCTCGGATCCGTCGGCGTCGATGATCAGGTCCTCGACCCGGCAGGTCTCACGGATCAGCAGCTCGTAGAGCGAACGAAAGAAGTCCGGGGACAGCTCGTGCTCGACCGCATAGGTCTGCGCGCGGTCCTGGACCACCCCGATGCGCTGCGGCTGCATCATCGGTATGGAGTTCCGCCTCTTGAGTCGGGCGATCCGGGTACACACGTCGATACGTGCGCGGACGTCCTCGAGCAGGTGCTGGTCCACGTCGTCGAGCTCGGTTCGCAACACCTCGAGCTCGCGCTGCGCCGCCGAGAATCCGTTTCCGGCCCCGTGGGAACCATTCGACGTGTCCATCCGCCGCCGCCTTAGCAATCTGGGCTGACCTGCACCGACTTCGATCGATGCACACCAGCCGAGGTTCGTCAGCCTCGAGCAGAACTCCGGGTAGAGAATCTTCCAATCTTCTCACGGGGGAATACGCCCAAGCCACCCTTTTCATCGAATCCTCGACCCCCGACGTTACCCAGTTCCTGGTCTGTCCTGCGGCCGATGCGGTCTCTCTTGGGTTGCTCTTGCCGGTCGCCTCAGCTCGACTCGCCAGGACGCAGTTCGGTGGCGGTGAGACCCGCCTCCTCCATCCGGCGGACGAACTCGGCGCCGGGCCCGTAGAAGCGATCGGGGCGCACGGAATCGAACCCCATCGGCCAGAGCGTGCCGAAGTGCACCGGGATCGCGGTGCGGGCACCGACCGCGACCGCCGCGCGGACGGCCGCGGCCGGGTCGAGGTGCCCCGGCCCGAGACTCGGCCCCCACCCGCCGACCGGGACGAGCGCCACATCGCACTCGGGGATCCAGTCCGACATCGATCCGTACAGCGCGGTGTCCCCGGCGAAATACGTACGCCCCTCGCCCTCGATCACGTAGCCGAGCGCCCGCACCCGGTGCGGCCCGCGAGGCCAGCGACGACCGTCGTGTTCGGCAGGGACGGCGCGGACCAGCACCCCGCCGATCCGCACCTCGTCGCCGGGACTCACCTCGATCAACCGATCGCCGAACGCCCGGAGCCCCGACACCTGGCCGACCGCGCCGGTGGGAACGAGGATCGGGACGTCGCCGCCGATCAGCCTCAGCGAGGGCAGATGCGTGTGGTCCGCGTGCAGGTGGGACAGCACGACCGCGTCCGGGAGCAGGGGAGTGTCGAGCGGGTTGGGCCCGCGGCGCCGCCGCAGGTGCGCGACCCGGTCGGTCAGGATCGGGTCGGTGAGGATGGTGGTCCCGCGGTCCGTGATCGAGACGGTGGCGTGCCCGTGCCATCGGGCCCGCGGTGTTCGATCAGACATGGCACCCACGATCCCAGACCAGCCGATCCGCCGCCCGGCGAGTGATCAGCCCACGACGTCCGCACGACGGGCACCCGCAGCATCGGCCCGGACGAATTCCATCGCGTCCTCGACGGATCCGAACTTCAGCATCGCGATGTCGAGGGCGTAGTTCTGGTAGAGCCGCCACGGCTTCTTCGATCCCTGTTTCGGGAACTCGTGGATCGAGCGCTGCACGTACCCGGACGAGAAGTCGATGATCGGCATCGTGGTGATGGACGGATCGACGTTGCGGGGCGTGCACTGCCGGTAACCGTCGGCGGCCATGTGATTGAGCAGCCTGCACACGTACTCGCATGTCAGGTCGCACTTGAGCGTCCACGACGCATTGGTGTAGCCGATGCAGCTGGCAAAATTGGGGACGTCGCTCAGCATCATCCCCTTGTAGCTCAGTGCCTTTGCGGCATCGACGGGGGCGCCGTCCACGCTCAGCTCGACCCCGCCACCGACGATCAGCTTCAGCCCGGTGGCCGTCACGATGATGTCGGCCGCGAGCTCCGTCCCCGACGCGAGGCTGATTCCCCGTTCGGTGAACGTCTCGATCCGATCGGTGACGATGTCCGCCCGGCCGTGCCGGATCGCCCTGAACAGATCGCCGTGCGGCACGAAGCACATGCGCTGATCCCACGGGTCGTAGCGAGGCGTGAAGTGGGCATCGACGTCGAACCCGGCGGGCAGTTGCGCCTGCACCTGCCTGCGGAGCAGTCGCTTGACAACTCCGGGCGCCCGGCGGCTCATCGTGAAGAAGAGCATGAAGCGCAGCACGTTCTTCCAGCGGACGATGCCGTAGGCGAGCTTCGACGGCAGGACCGCGCGCAACCGATTCGCCATCACGTCCTCGTCCGGCACGGACAGGACATAGCTGGGCGAACGCTGCAACATCGTGACGTGGGCGGCGGACTCCGCGATCGCCGGGACCAGCGTCACCGCGGTCGCGCCACTGCCGATCACGACCACGCGTTTGCCCGCCCAATCGATGTCGTCGGGCCAGTGCTGTGGGTGCACGACCCGGCCCGCGAATCGGTCGACCCCCGCGAACTCGGGGGTGTAGCCCTCCCGGTAGTCGTAGTAACCGCTGCACATGAACAAGAAGTTGCACGTGAGGCGCACGACCTCGGCGGTGGGGCCGCGCTGCGCCTCGACCGTCCACCTGGCGTCCGCGCTGGACCACTCCGCGCGGATCACCCGATGGTCGAACCGGATCTTCCGGTCGATTCCCTGTTCCCGCGCGGTGTCGCGGACATAGCTCAGGATCGACGGGCCGTCGGCGATGGACTTCGCGTCCGTCCACGGCCGGAACGAGTACCCGAGGGTGTACATGTCGGAGTCCGATCGAACACCGGGATATCGGAACAGGTCCCAGGTCCCGCCGATCGCGCCGCGCGCCTCGAGGATCGCGTACGTCTTGTCCGGGCATCTCGCCTGCAGGTGATACCCGGCCCCGATCCCGGACAGGCCGGCACCGACTATCAGGACGTCGAAATGGTCGATCGCCATGGCTGCCACCGCCGTCGTGGGGAGTGTTCCACCTCGAACCTAGCACCGCGCCACACTGCATTCCGGCCCGTTGGACACCTACGATCCAGGTGAATGGAGGTGTGCATGCGCACTCTGGGATCGGCGGCCCGAACCGTCACCGAGTTCCTCGTGCTGTGGCTGATATCGGCCGCGGCACTGATGGTGATCGACGCGGTGCTGCCCGGCGTCGAGCTGGCCAGCACCGGCGCGCCGGGCCCCCTCGGATCGGCTCCGAGCGCGCTGGCACTGGCCCTGCTGTTCGGTCTGCTCAGCACGGTGCTCTGGCCGATCCTGCTGAGAGCCATGCTGTGGGTCGGACCGGCGCTGCTCTTCCTGTTCGTCTTCGTCGGCAGCGGTCTGATCATGCTGCTCTCCGTGCGCATCCTGCCGCTCGCCACGGCGGAGAGCGTCACCGACATCATCATCCTCGCGGTGCTGTTGTCGCTGGTGAGCTCGGCGGTGTCCGGTGCCATCGCTTCGCGGCGCGACGACACCTACCGCATGATGCTGGTGCGTCGACAGCGGTTTCGATTGCGCCGCAAGAGGTCACCCGACAGTGGTTCGGATCGTCCGGGACTGCTGTGCATCCAGATCGACGGGCTTGGTCACAAGGTGTTGCAGCGCGCGATGCGATCGGGGGTGGTCCCCACCCTCGCCGCGATGGTCCGCGACGAGTCCCACCGTCTGATGCCATGGCACACCGACTGGAGCAGCCAGACCGGTGCCAGCCAGCTCGGGATCCTGCACGGCAGCAACCACAACGTGCCGGCCTTCCGGTGGTACGACAAGGCCACCAAGAGGATTGCGGTGTTCAGCAATCCGAGCGACAACGCCGAACGCGAGCGTGAACGCGCGTCGATACCCGGACTGCTCGCCGACGGGGGAGCGAGCCGCGGAAACCTGTTCTCCGGCGGCGCCGAGGACAACGTCCTGGTGGTCAGCAGAATGAAGGGCGCCCGGATGGGCGGCGGCGGCACCGGATATGCGGACTACTTCATCGATCCGGCGAGTGCGGTCCGTACCTTCATCCGACTGGTCGCCGAGGTGCTGCGCGAGATCCGCCAGGCCTGGCACCAGCGCAGACGGGACATCCGGCCGCGGGTCCGCCGCGGCGGGATCTACCCGCTGGTGCGGGCCTTCACGACCGTCGTCGAGACCGACGTCGTGGTGGCCGCGGTCATCGGCGACATCATCAAGGGCCGCAACGTGATCTACGTCGACCTCGTCGGCTACGACGAGGTCTCACACCATTCCGGGGTGGAGCGGCCGGAGACCCTCGCGGTGCTGCGCAAGCTCGACGCGGAGATCGGCATGATCGCCGCCGTCGCGGCACAGGCCGACCGCCCGTACAACATCGTCGTCCTCTCCGATCACGGCCAGAGTCAGGGCGAGACGTTCACCGGCCGCTTCGGCGAGACCCTCGAGGCCCTGGTCCTACGCGAGTGCGAGGCGGGTCGGCCGCAACCCCAGCACGGTCGGTGGCTGCACCACGACAAGGATGTCCCGGACCTCGGCGCGCAGGGCCGAGGCGCCGAGGGCCTCGGGTACGCCGCCGCGAGCCTGCGGGCCACGCCGCCGCCGGACCGGGTCACCGCGCCGCCCGAGCGACCGGTGGTGCTCGCGTCGGGGAACGTCGGACTGGTGAGCTTCCCGCTCGCCGCCGGTCGCGCGACGATGCGCTGGATCACCGAGCACCATCCATCCTTGCTGCCCGCCCTCACCACTCATCCCGGGGTGGGGTTCGTCCTCGTGGCCCGCGAGGGCAAGGGATCGATCGTGCTGGGAGCGCACGGCAGCGTGGAAGTCGACACCGGATTCGTCGCGGGCCAGGATCCGTTGGCGGACTTCGGCCCCGGCACCCTCGAGCGGATCCGCAGGACCGACGGCTTCGACAACGTCGCCGACATCATGATCAACGGCCGGTACTGGCCGGACACCGGCGAGATCGCGGCGTTCGAGGAACAGGTCGGCTCGCACGGCGGGCTCGGTGGTCCGCAGACCCGGCCGTTCCTGCTCTATCCCGCGCACCTGCCCGAGCCGCCCGACGAGCTGCACGGCGCGGAGCAGGTACACCGGGTGTTGAGCGGCTGGCGCGACCTCGCGGCGGCCGAGGCGCGCGCCGGCTTCGGCTAGTCCTCGGTCTGACCCGTCGGGCCGCCGTCCATCGATTGGCGGAGCGCGTGCATGACGCTGGCAAGGGCGGGCGAGTCCGCGCCGCCGGTACGCACCACCCCGCACACCGGGATCCGGAGCCTGCTGTTGGCCTCGCGCATGAAGCAGAGCCCGGTTCGGGGCGTCTCGGCCGCCGTGCTCGCGTACAGCACGGTCCACGCCCGCGGGTTGGTGATGACCTCGAGCGTCGCGGCGTGGTCACTGGCGATCGACGGCCCCAGCGAGACGCGGCGCCCGATCTCACGGAAGGCGTCCTCGACCACGGTGTGCAGCAGCACCTGGCTGCTGCGCGGCGGGAGCAGCAGCTGATACGGGGCCAGCTCGCCCAACTCGACCGTCGAGAACGCGGACAGCGGGTGTCGGCGCGAGGTCACGATCACCAGGTCGTCGACGCCGAGCCGCACCGTCTCCAAGCCCGGCCGATCCGCCCGCCCGCGGATCAACGCGATGTCGGCGTCGCCCGAGGCGACCGCGTCGATACGCTCGGTGAAGCTCTTGATGACGAACTCGATGTCCACGTCCGGATGCGACTCGCGCACGCGGGCGATCGCGTCGAGGCTCTGCGCCGCGAAGCTCATGTTCGCGGTGATCCGGATCCGGTTCCTGGGCTCGCGCACGACGGAGTACGCCTTGGTCTCCAGACTCAGCACCTGCTGGGCGATGGGGATCAGGCGGGACCCGGCCGGGGTCAGCCGCACCACCCGCGTCGACCGCTCGAACAATGGGGCGCCGAGCTCCTGCTCGAGCCGGGTGACCTGGTGGCTGACGGCGGATTGCGAGATGAAGCACCGTTTCGCGGCCCGACTGAAGCTCAGCTCCTCGCTGACGGCCAGGAAGTAGCGCAGCTGCCGAAAGTCCATGCTCACATTCTATTCATTAGCAATCCAGATAAGAGAATTCTCGATACCCGGAGCTAGCTGGCGAAACACCGGAATGCATCCCTACGGTGTAACTCATACATCAGATCGAGCTGGAGGTTGTCGTGGTCGACGCAGGGATGGACCGGACCGAGGTCGTCATCGTGGGCTCGGGGTTCGGCGCGCTCGCGGCGGCGAAGAAGCTGGCGAAGGCCGGCACGCCGTTCGTCCTCATTTCCGAGACCACCGAGCACCTGTTCCAGCCGCTGCTCTACCAGGTGGCGACCGGCGTGCTCTCGGCAGGCGAGATCGCTCCCTCCATCCGCGCGATCCTCGCGAAGTACCCGAACGCCGACGTCCGGCTCGGCCGGGTCGTGGATGTGCACGCCGACGCGAAGGAACTCGTCTACGAGGCCGCGGGTGAACGGCACACCCTCGGCTACAACTTCCTCATCGCGGCCACCGGTGCGCGCCAGTCGTACTTCGGCCGCGACGAGTTCGCCAAGGTGACCTACGCGCTCAAGACCGTCAACGACGCGAAGCGGCTGCGCGACCAGATCGTGCGCTGCTTCGAGGAGGCGCACACCACCACCGACCCGGAGCGCGCCAAGAACCTGCTCAGCTTCATCGTGATCGGCGCGGGCGCGACCGGCGTCGAGCTCGCCGGTCAGATCAAGGAGCTCGCCGGCCGGTACTTCGAGCAGTCGATCCGCGGCATCACCGCCGACGACGTCACCGTCACCCTGGTCGAAGGCGCCGGTGTCGCGATGCCCGCGTACGGCGGCAAGCTCAGCGAGTACACGAAGGCCTCGCTGGAGAAGTCGGGTGTCGAGGTAGTGCTGAACACGCTGGTCACCGACATCGACGAGCACGGCGCCACCTTCAAGGCGCACGGCAGCGAGGCCGGGGTGCGGCGCACCGCCGAGACGATCGTCTGGTCGGCGGGCGTACAGGCCAACGACTTCGCGGGCGTGCTCGCCGAGCGCACCGGCTGCGACACGGACCGGGCGGGCCGGCTGCTGGTCAACCCGGACCTGACGGTCGGCGGCCGCGCGGACATCTTCGCCGTCGGCGACATGACCTCGCTGAACAACCTGCCGGGCCAGTCCCCGGTGGCCATGCAGGGTGGACGCCACGTCGCCAAGACCGTTCTCGGCAAGACCCCGCGCGGCACCGCCTTCAAGTTCCGCGACAAGGGCTCGATGGCGATCATCAACCGCTTCCGTGCGGTGACGAAGGTGAAGAGCATCGAGCTCACCGGCTTCATCGCCTGGGTGCTGTGGCTGGCCGTGCACATGGTCTACCTGGTCGGGTTCCGCAACCGGTACATCGCGGTGATGTCGTGGTTCGGCTCGTTCCTCGGCCACCGGCGCCCGCACTTCCACTACGCGCAGGAGCCGTCTCCGGTGGGAACGGTCGACGCCGACGCCGACGACGAGGTGCCGGTCGCCGCCTAACCGGGCGTGACCGTCGGGGTCGGACGCGCGGCGCAATAAGCTGAGTGCGCCCGCGCGTCCCGACCCCCGAAAGACACTGATGGACACCACCTCTCCCGTCCTCGTCGACGATCTCCGGGCGAGCACCCAACGCCGCACGCTGATCGTGGTGGTGACCTCGCAGATCCTCGGCGGCGCCGGACTGGCCGCGGGCGTCACCGTCGGCGCGCTGCTCACCAAGGAGATGCTCGGGTCGAGCCGATACGCCGGGCTGTCCTCGGCCCTGTTCACCCTCGGGTCCGCGGCCGCGGCGCTGCTCGTCGGGCGGGTCTCGCACCGCCTCGGCCGCCGGACCGGGCTCAGCATCGGCTACCTCGCGGGCGCGGCGGGCGGCGCCGGGGTGGT
Organism: Rhodococcus sp. PvR044; assembly: GCF_040548995.1. Taxonomy (NCBI): domain Bacteria; kingdom Bacillati; phylum Actinomycetota; class Actinomycetes; order Mycobacteriales; family Nocardiaceae; genus Rhodococcus; species Rhodococcus sp. PvR044. The sequence continues at coordinate 234,289 of NZ_JBEPSX010000007.1, read as the reverse complement.
GCTCGCCGCGGTCATGGACAGCCTCCCGCTGCTGTTCGTGTCGATGTTCGTCTACGGATCCGGTACCGCCACCAACCTCCAGGCCCGGTACGCGGGAACCGACCTGGCCGAGGCCTCGCATCGGGGCCGGGCGGTCAGCACGATCATGGTCGCGACCACCTTCGGCGCGGTGGCGGGGCCGAACCTGGTTGAGGTGATGGGTGACCTCGCGGACGGGTGGGGCATTCCCGTGCTGGCGGGCCCGTTCATCCTGTCCTCGGCCGCATTCGCCGCCGCGGGCATGTTCCTCTTGGCGTTCCTGCGGCCCGATCCGCTGCGCGTCGCGCGACAGCTGCAGTCCGAGCCGGTCGTCGCGGGCGGGGAAGTACCGCCGGAGCCCGACCGGGACACGCAGCGCCGGGGCATCCTCGTCGGCGCCACCGTGATGGTGGTGACGCAGATCGTGATGGTCGCGATCATGACCATGACCCCGATCCACATGATGGATCACGGACACGGCCTCGGACAGACCGGGATGGTCATCGCGATCCATGTCGCGGCCATGTTCCTGCCGTCGCCGCTGACCGGCATGCTCGCCGACCGGTACGGACGGATCCCGGTCGTGGTCGCGGCCGGTGTCACCCTGCTCGCGGCGGGCATCCTCGCGGCCCTCGCACCCGCCGATTCCGTGGTGCTGCTCTCCGTCGCGCTGGGTCTGCTGGGGCTCGGCTGGAACTTCGGGCTGATCAGCGGCACCGCCATCCTCACCGACTCGACCCCGCTGGCGACGCGGGCCCGCACCCAGGGTTCAGTCGACCTGTGTATCGCGCTCGCCAGTGCGGGTGGCGGCATCGTCAGCGGGATGGTGGTCGCCTCGAGCAGCTTCGCGGTCCTCTCGCTCGGCGGCGGGCTGATCGCGCTGGCGCTGATCCCCGTGCTCGCACTGAACCGCAGGCAGGCGCAGGCGGCACCCGAACCCGCTCGGGCCGGCACCACGTCATGACCTCGGACTGACCGCAGCGCCTCTCATGGCATCCGCAACCGGGGCACCGGCGGGACCCAGTCGGGGTCGCGGGTCGTGACCGCGAGCTCGTCGATCACATGGGTGGACCAGGCCAGGAGCCCCGTGATGTCGAGGGCGTGCGGCGGCCGGTCCTCGTACGACCCGACCAGATCCCGTCCCCTCCGCAGCCGGGCCGCCGCCACAAGGGATTCACCCCGCAGCGCCCGCTCCATGCCATCCGCCAGCTGCCACAGGCCCTGCCAGAGTTCCAACTCCTCAGGGGGCGCGAGCACCGATTCGGCCTCCAGCAGGTCCCGCGCCCGCGCGGGATCGCCGTGATCCATCAGTCGCTGCGATTCGGTGATCGCGGCGCCGAGGTCGAGCTGTGGCCCCCAGGAAACATCGGCCATGTACCGAATCTAACCCCTCCGACACGCGGCGACCAGGGTCCACGGGGGACATCACGACCGAACTGAGAGTGTCACGAACGGGTCCAACGCAACCCGACATGCGGGACCATACGAGTGACCTTCGTCACATTCAGGTAACGAAATGGATACGTTTCGAGATGTTTAGATCTCGGTCGTGACCTGCGGGGGAGGCGGAGACAGCCCTCGGATCTGGACGGGTGTCCGTGCGTCGGGACCGCCAACCGAGGGGTGCGAGGGCCCCCGAACTGCGGCTACCGTCGCTTCCGGTTCACAAACGAGAACCGCCACCGGCTCGCCCACCTTCGCGAACTGCCCAGCGAGATCCGGTCCGACGCAACACATCAGGGCAGTGACGAGGCCAACATCGCCGCGGGGCAAGACCCCGCCGCCCGCCTCGGATGCAGGAGAGGACCCATCACATGTCGATCAACCATGCACGCCGGACCGCCACCAAGACCCTCGGCTGGATCGCCGCGACCGGCGCCCTCGTCGCCATCCCGATGGGACTGGCCGGCGGCACCGCGAACGCGGCAGGTCACAATTGGGACGCGGTCGCCGAGTGCGAGAGCAGCGGCAACTGGGGCATCGATTCGGGCAACGGATTCTCCGGTGGCCTGCAGTTCACCCCGAGCACCTGGGCCGCCTACGGTGGCCAGGGCCACGCCGCGAACGCCTCCCGCGAGGAGCAGATCCGCGTCGGCGAGAACGTGCTCGCGAGCCAGGGCCCGGGCGCATGGCCCGTGTGTGGCCAGTACCTCTGATCCGACCCGGTTGCCGCCCGAGATTCTCGGGCGGCGGCCCCAACGGGCACTCCGGCGCCCTGCGGGTGTGACAGGCAGTGTCCCGAGCGGGCACTGACCCAGTCGACCTCACGCGCTCCCCGGCATCGGGTCGAGGTCCTCGCCCGCACAGGTCAGCGCCTCGATATCGATCTCCGCGGGCTCGAACGATGCCCGCACCGCGGTCGCGGTCACCCAGCCGCGGCGCAGGAGCCCCGCGTCGGTCCTCTCCGCCTCACTGATCTCCGCCTCACCGCGGCGGATCTGGGTGAAGGTGACCGTGAAATGGTGCTGGTCCCGCCGATCCAGCTCCGCCTGGACCGCGCCGAAGGCGGCAAGTGGAGCCGCCCGCAGGCCGCGTACCTCCGATAGCGGGAGGTCAGCCGCATTCACGTTGAGCACGACGCCCGGTACACCCCTCGAGGCCGCCCACTCGATCGCGCGCCTGGCGACGGCGGCCGCTGTCTCCCAATGCTCCGGGCGAGGGCTGTCGACCGACAGGGCGACCGCCATTGCGCCCAGACCGGCGCCGGTGAGCGCGGCACCGACCGTCCCCGAGTGCAGGATCGCGTTGCCCGTGTTCGGCCCGTGATTGATCCCGGAGAGCACGAGATCCGGCGCAGGACCGAACGCGCCTTCGGAAGCGACGAACACGATCAGTGCCGGAGACGCCTCCACGGCGGTCACCTCCACATCGGGCGTTCCGTCGAACCGCCGCGGAGACAGCACCAGGCGACCCCCGTCCTCCAACGCACTGAACGCGGTCGACGTGCGGCGCCGCCACCACCACCTCCAGACCTGCGTCGACGGCGACGCGGGTCAGCAATTGGATGCCGGCGCTGTCCACGCCGTCGTCGTTCACGACCAGCGCCCTCATCGACGGGACCATCCCGCGGCGGGCCTGACGACGACCGTGTCGGCCAGCTTCGTGATCACCTCTCGCTGCCCGGACCCCAGACCCCGCCGGGTCACATTCAGAGCGCCTGCGGCCGCGCCGAGCTTGAGCGCGTCCCTCATACACGCCCCGGACGCGACCGCAACGGCGATACCGGCAGTCATCGAATCTCCCGCGCCCCGGTGATCCGCCGGTCGTAGCGGCGGGGGCGGCACCTCCCACAACTCTCCGCCCACCAGTGCGAGCGCAGGATCGCCCGCGCGGGAGACGACGACGGTCTCGGCGCCCTCCGCGTGCAGCCGTTCCATCGCCGTGCCCAGCGAACCGACGTCCGCCGAGGCCGCGAATCCGTCCTCGACGAGTTCTGTGTGACTGACCTTGAGGACCGTCAACCCGCCGCGCAGCGCGGCCGACAGCGTCGCTCCCGACAGATCGGCGATCACCGGAACACCGAGCTCCCTCAGGTCACCGACCAGGCGCGTGTAGACCTCGACCGGAACCACGTTCTCGGACCGGCTCCCCGCGAGCACCGCAACGCTCGACGACATGCCCTCACCGAGTGCCGTGCCGTACATATCGTCCGCCTCATGCCTAGACAGACCGATCGGATCGATCTCGACGATGACCTCCCTCGTCCCACCGCGGCGATCGTGGATGTAGGACCCGTTCGGGCCTGCGACCGGCACGCCGCGCACGTCGATGCCTTCCCCGGCGATCAGGTCGGTCAGGATTCCACCCGTCTCGCCGCCGAAAGGGCCGCACAGCCGCACCGCGAGTCCCAGCGTCATCGCCATCCGGCCGATCCAGCAGCCCTGGCCGCCCGCGTGGACGTGCAGCTCCGGACCACCATCGGGTCGCGGCTCGATCGTGATGGTCAACACGGGGTCGGGAGCGAACACGAAGGCAGAACGTTCCTCCGTGGCGCCGCTGTCGCCGGCGGCCATGGGCGACTCCTCAGATGCCGAACCGCCCAGACGCAGGGCGGTCCCGCGCTGTCAGGTTCGCTGCTCCCGGTCTGGCGGCGCGATCCGCTGGGTCGCGTCGGGGTCGATGGCGTCGGCCCGTTCGAACTGCCCGTCCAGTTCCTCGCGTGACTTGGCGGCATCGGTCGCTCGGGCTCGAGCGCGCTCCTGCAACCGCTCGGCTTCGGCCTTCTTCACGTCGGCCTCTGCCTCGGCGATTCGTGCACGCGCGGCTGTCTTGTCCGCCAGCGCCTCCTCCTGACCGACCTCGTGAGATTGCGCGGTGGCCCGTTCACGAAGGTCGGCTGCCTCGGCGCGCTGATGCCGTGCCCGTGCGTTCCTCGTCATCCAGACCGCCGCGGCCGCGAGCACCACGATCACCACAATCACGACGATCCAGATGACAACGTCCCTGTCCATGTCGATGTGCCTCCTCGTACGGAGTCCGGCCTCACGATGAGGCCGACTTCTTCTTCGAGCGCGTACTGCGACGTCGCCCGTCCTTGCTCCCCGACTTCCTGGTTCCCGCTCTGGCCCTGCTGCCACCCGACTTGCTCGTCTTGCGTGACTTGGGCGACGTGGCGTTGCGTCCTCCCGAGGCCTCCACGCTCGCGGACAAGGCATCCAACAACGAGGAGATCTCCTCGTCGGCCTCGGCGGCCGGCGCCTGGGGCTCGGTGACCTCGTCGCCCGCGACCTTCGCCTCGATCAGCTTCTGCAGTGCCGCGCGGTAGTCGTCGTCGAATCGCTCCGGTTCGAACACCGGCTCGGACATCGCCTCGATGAGCGAACCCGCCATCGCCTTCTCCTTCGGCTTCACCTGGGGCGCATCCTCTTTCACGAAGGCGAAGTCGGGCGTCCGGACCTCGTCGGGCCACCGCATGGTGTTCACCATGATGACGTCGCCGTAGACACGGAGCACCGCAAGGGATTCGCGCTGCCGGATCGCGATCTTCGACACCGCGACCTGACCCGACTTGTGCAGCGCATCGCGCAGCATCACGTACGGCTTGAGTGCAGATTGCTGCGGCGCGAGGTAGTAGCTCTTGTCGAAATAGATCGGATCGATCGATTCGAGCGGCACGAACTCCACCACCTCGACGGTTTTGGCGCTGGACAGCGGGAGGACGTCGAAATCCTCATCGGTGAGGATCACGACGCCGTCGTCGGTCTCGAAGCCTTTCGCGATCTCCTCATAGGGCACCTCGGCGTCGTCGAGGGTGCAGACCCGTTGGTATCGGATCCTGCCCCCGTCGGCGGCGTGCACCTGGTGCAGGGGGACGTCCTTGTCCTCGGTCGCCGCGTAGAGGCTGACCGGGATCGCGACGAGTCCGAACGTCACCGTGCCCTTCCAGATCGAGCGCACACCGTCACCCTCTCCACCTCGTATTGGCCACGCCTGCCGGCAATGTCAGAGCGTGCAATCGATGATGCGCATGCCGTGCATCGACGGCTTGGCGCTCACTGCATGGGTGCTCTCGGTGTTCTCGAGCAGCCTGCGTCCTTCGGCCGTGTTCAAGCAGCACACCCCCAGCTTGGCCGCCGCGCTGAGCACGAGGGCGTCGTCCGGGGTGCAATTCCCATCGAGCACGTCCTCGGTCGCGATCGCGCACAGCGAATCGGAGCCGACGTCTTGGGTCACGCTCACGCCGTGAGCGCTCGCCCATTCCGAGAACTCAGACAGTTCCGACGGGTCTCCGATGAGCACGACACTTCGCCTGCCTGGCTCGGATCTCATGAGGTAGCCCTTCTCGCCGGGGCGGCAGTCATCTCCGCCCTCTATCCCAGGATTGCCCGTAAGGACCCCACCGAAACCCGCGCACGGGAACGCGACGATGTGCATCCCGACCGGTTTCGGGATCCCCTGGGATGGGAACACCCGTGGCATGAGCAGGCGGAGGCGGCGAGCGCACGACAGTGCGGATTTCGACGTCAGCAACGAACCCGGGTTCCGGCGCTACGTCGAGGCGGTTTCCGCCGCGGTCGGGGCAGATCCCGAGCACGTGCACTGCACGTTCTGCACAGCGGGGCCGGCCTCGGAGGCCTACATCGCGGTGCCGGGCCGGCGGGACGCGTTCCCTGGGCGGGAGGTCGCGTTGCTCTGGGTGCCGTCCGGCGGATGGCAGCTCGCCGTCGAAACCTCCTCGACCGAGGACATGATCATCCTCGGGAGTACGACCGGAAGCCCGGTACCTCAGCCGAGTGCCGTGATGGCGTTGTGCGAGGACTACCTGCACCCGAGTCCGAGATGACCGTCGACGAACCGCCCACGGGCGAGGGGAGTGACCATGAGTAGCAAACCGGAGTTCGTCGCGAACCGGCTCGACGAGATCATTCACGAGTACGAGTCGGACGCCCCGGCAGGTCCCGGCGCCGGGGCACCCGATGGGACGACGGAAGGCCCCCTGGTGATCGCGCAGCGCCGCAGGGCGGAGCTCGATACCGCCACCGACGAGCGCGTCGACGAGATCGCCGCGGAGTATCCCTCCATCGCGGAAGCCTGGTCCGCAACCTGATCCGCCCTGCGTGCGTGGACGTCACGTCCGGCCTGTCTGCGCGCGAAGGTCCTCGTCGAGCGACGCCCGGACGAGCGCTGCGGCCAGTTCGCCGAGCCGGTCGGGCGGGGCGAGTTCGGCGAGCCTGTGCGGATCGGTCGGCAACCGGAGGCCTTCGGCCGATTGCGCGGCTCGCTCGTCGAAGTACGGCCGAACCCAGCTCCACACGTCCTGGACCGCAGGAAGATCGCGGCTCCGACCGGCCCGATCCCGTCGAAGTCGGTGAGAAGCCGGGTCGCCTTCGCGACATCGTGATCGCTCTCGCGGGCGAGCCTCCGTAGGTCGTCGCGGTACAGATCCTCGACGCGGGCGGCTGCGTTCTTGAGACGGGTCGCCGTGCGCTCGTCGTATCGGACATAGTGGCCGCGCCCCAGCGCGGCGATGATGGTGCGGCGCTCTGCCGCGCGCACGGCGCGTGGGCTGCGGAGACGCGCGCGGAACAGCTCTGCCGCGGCAGCGACCGCGATGTCGGCGGAGATCCTGGTGCTGAGCAGCAACGCGAGAATCAACAACTGGAACAGCGGCGCGGGGGTGTCCTTCAACCGGATTCCGGCTTGCGCCGCGTAGGTGTTCCCCGCCTCGTCCAATAGCGCCGAGACGATCGTGCGGTCGGTGTCGCTTCGCATGAACCGAGGGTTGCCCGGAAGTCGGGATCGAAACCGCGCAGGCCGCCCCGACCCGCTCGTCACTCGACGGTGAGCATGTCCCCGGCGCGGGTGACCGCGTAACCGGCGAGCGCCTCCCGCGCCGGTGTGCGGACCACCGAACCGTCGGCGATCGAGAAGCGACTGCCGTGGCAGGCGCAGTTGATGGTGCCGTCGCTCACCTCGGACACGAGGCAGCCCTGGTGGGTGCACACCGCCGCGAACGCCCGGTAGACGCCCGGTTCGGGCTGGGTCAGGACCAGTTGGTGCTCGGCCAGGACGATCCCGCCTCCGACCGGGACCTCGGAAACCGGAACCCGCGCGGGTTCGGTGCTCCGGTCCTTGCCGACGGCCGCCACCCCGGTGCTGCAGCCCGCGACGGCCAGGCAGCCGGTCGCGCAGGAGGCGGCCAGGAAGGCTCGGCGGGGCATCGAGCCCGCCTGATCGACGTCGGTCATGCGGGAACCACCAATCCGGTCAGGTACATCAGCATGATTCCAACGCCGATCCCGCCCAGGACCACCGGGTCCACGGACGTGCGATCGCGGCCGTGCAGGGACGGCGTGATCTGGACGATCACCTGGATGATCGCGCCGACACCGACACCGACACCGACACCGAGCAGCAACGCGGAGACCTCGGCGTTGCTGACGCCCGCCCCGAGGGCGAGCTCACCGACGGCATAGGCGGATCCGTTGGCCAGGCGCCCAGCAGCAGGCCCGCCGAACCCGCCAGCGCCCCTCCGATCAGCAGCTGACGCCGCGACGGCGCGCTCGCCGAGCCGCCCTCGATCGGGGCGACGGGCATGGCGCGCGCAAAATTTCGATTGATCACATCGCAAAGTTTGAAACACCTAACTTAAGTGTTCATGCCATCTTCATCGCCGGAGCCGGCAAGTTCGATGCAGGGTGTTGTTAATACAGATAAATCTGTATTATTGACATATGGACACCCTGGTGAGCAGCGACGCACTATCGCGGTTCGGATACGCGCTGTCGGACTCGACGCGGTCGCAGATCCTCTTGAGCCTGCGCAACGGGCCCGGATACCCGTCCGATCTCGCCGACAAGATCGGCGTCTCACGACAGATCCTGTCCAACCATCTCGCGTGCCTGCGCGGCTGCGGCCTCGTGATCGCGGTTCCGGAAGGCCGCCGTAGCCGGTACGAACTCGCCGATCCGCGGATCGGCAGAGCGCTCGAGGACCTGATCGGCCTCGTCCTCGCGGTCGATCCGTCGTACTGCCCCGACGCCGCGACCGAGGAATGCTGCTGATGGCGTCGAACCTCGGACTGCCCGCAGCGCGTCCACGGCCAGGGGCACCCGCACCCGACGAGGCACGTAAGCGGGTCCTCTCGCGCCGGATCCGGCTGTTCGTCGGCGCCACGATCAGTTACAACATCATCGAGGCAGCGATCGCGCTGACCGAGGGCACCCGGGTCTCGTCGGCGGCGTTGATCGGGTTCGGCCTCGACTCGGTGATCGAGGTGTCCTCCGCGGCGGCGGTTGCCTGGCAGTTCGCGGGCCGCGATCCCGAGGCCCGCGAGAAGGTCGCCCTGCGGATCATTGCCTTCTCCTTCTTCGCCCTGGCCCTCTACGTCAGCATCGACGCGCTCCGGTCCCTGTTCGGTCTCGGCGAGGCCCGCCACTCGACCGTGGGCATCGCGCTCGCCGCCGTCAGCCTGGCCGTCATGCCCGTCCTGTCCTGGGCGCAGCGGCGAGCCGGCCGCGAACTGGGGTCGCTCTCCGCGGTGGCGGACTCCAAGCAGACCCTGCTCTGCACCTACCTGTCGGCGGTGCTGCTGGTCGGGCTCGCCCTCAACAGCCTGTTCGGGTGGTCCTGGGCCGACCCGATCGCGGCCCTCGTCATCGCCGTGATCGCGGTGAGGGAGGGAATCAACGCCTGGCGGGGCGATCCCTGCTGCCCCACTCCGGCGGCCGGACGGCCGAGCGACGACACGGCCGATCCCGACTGCGACTGCTGCGACTGAGCACCGAGACACCGGGAGACCCCGATGCGGGCCATCACCCCACCCGCCCGAGCGCTGTACGACCACGAGATGACCGCTGGCCGGACCGCGCCCACCGCGCAAGAAAGGTGGCGGCACCTCGAGCGCGCCCACATCATTTCGCAGCCACACCCCTGGTTGCACACCCGCAACCATGTCGCGATGCTCGCACTCGCGCTGGCCCAGCGGGATCGGGGAGAGGCGCTCGGCCAGGTCGTCCGGATCATCGTGGCCGCCCCAGGCTCACTGTCCGGGCGCTACCCGGAGGGGAACACCGGGCGCGCATCCGCGGGACTCACGACCCCCATGCGGATCCCTGACGACCTGGCCGAGACCGTCACCTCGTTCGTCGCCTGACACCTGGTCCACACACCCCCGGACCGGCACGTGTGATGCACCTCACACGCAATACAGGCATGTACCCAGGTAGTCCGACCGTTGTCGGGTACCCGCGCCTGCGGGCAATGTGTCGTACACGGGGCGAAGGTTACGAAGGTGAGGTTTCCGCGATGTACCAACACCAACTGCTACACCCGCGCGTGACGTGTCGGGTCGACGAGATCGGCCGGCGAGACGCCCGCGCCGGGAGTGGTGAGGTAACCGAGGAAGCCACGTTCACCGGAGCTCCGTCGTCGGGATCCGGTTCGATCGTGTCGTGGATGGTGGTCGAACCCGCCATGAACGAGATGCACGCGGAACCGCTGCCGACCACGATCGCGATCGTCGATCTCGACAGCGGCGGACGGATCTACGCGTCGATCGAGGGCGAGGTCCTGGTTCGAACGGGCCAGCGAGTGCGCGTGCTGCTGCACCCGGCGATCCGGGGCGCGAGATTCCCCCTCCGCGGCGTGGTCGGCTCGATCGCCTGCGATTGCCGTCGGGAGAAGGCGCCAACACACGAACCGCCACCCCGACAGCACCACACGCACAACGCGGGCGACATCCTGGAGTGGTTCCTGCGCCGGCGAAGCTGGACCACCTGGACGCGTACGACCGAGGTAGAGAGGTCGCGATGATGTGGAGCCCATGCACATACGCGCGGCGTTGGCCCGAGTTGTGGGAGCCGCTGAGCGAAGCGGACCGGTGGGTGCTGTCGCAGACGCTGGCAGACGATCATTCCGAGGACGTGAGCCGCGAGGAGGTCGCGGATCTGGCTCGGTATCTGGCCGGCGACATCACGGCCGACGAATACGAGCTGCGAGCAGCCTGGCGACAGGTCGGCGCGGACACCGTGCAGCTCGATCGCGGTGCGGTCGGCCCGCTCCGCCTCGACACCGTCGCCTGAGCCGTCGCCGACCCGGTGACACCGGGGGAGCCGGACGCAACCGGGGTGGGACGCCTGCGGTGCTAGGCAACCGCGGTGGGACGTGCCACCATCGTGAGGTGACCAGCACACCCGCCGAGCCACAACGCCTTCGTGACCTCGCCCGGCTGCGCGGTGTCCGCGACCGGATGGACCGGGAGTATGCGCAGCCACTGAATGTCGAGGCGCTCGCCCGCGACGCGCACATGTCGGCCGGGCATCTCAGCCGCCAGTTCCGTCTCGCCTACGGCGAGTCGCCGTATTCCTATCTGATGACGCGGCGCATCGAGCGCGCGATGGCATTGCTGCGTCTCGGCGATCTCAGCGTCACCGAGGTCTGCTTCGCGGTGGGCTGCTCGTCGCTGGGCACCTTCAGCACCCGATTCACAGAGTTGGTCGGTATGCCGCCGAGCGCATACCGGGACCAGACGCGCCCCGGGGGGGAGATGCCGTCCTGCGTCGCGAAGCAGGTGACCAGACCGATCAGGAATCGAGAAGCGCAGGCGGTGTCACCCCAATTAGCGTGACTGCCATGGACATCAGAATTCACTCGGCCTTCCTCCCACACAACGACCGCGACGCCGCCCTGACCTTTTACCGCGACACCCTCGGCTTCGAGGTCCGCAAGGAGGTCGGCTACAACGGGATGTACTGGATCACCGTCGGCCACCCGGACCAGCCCGACACCTCGCTCGTCCTGCACCCGCCCGCCGCCGACCCCGGCGTCACCGACGACGAGCGGCGCATGATCACCGAGATGATGGCCAAGGGGACCTACGCGATCCTCACGTTGGCCACCCCCGACCTGGACGACACCTTCGGCAAGCTGGTGGCCAACGGCGCGGACATCGTCCAGGAACCGATCGAGCAGCCGTACGGCATCCGCGACTGCGCTGTGCGGGACCCCGCAGGGAACCTTCTCCGAATCAACGAGGTGCGCTGACATGACTTCCACCAAGCCCATGACCGCCATCAAGTCCGTCGTCCTCGAGGTGCCGGACCCCTCGTCCGCCGAGGCCTTCTACGCCGCATTCGGGGTCGGCGATCATGTCGGCGTACGCGCCGCGGAGGCACCGACCACCGGATTCCGCGGCTACACCCTGTCGCTCGTGGTGTCCCGGCCGAACATCGTCGATGCCTTCGTCGGGGCCGCCCTCGACGGCGGCGCCACCGCCATGAAGCCGGCCAAGAAGGGGTTCTGGGGCTACGGCGGCGTCGTGCAGGCCCCGGACGGCGCGATCTGGAAGATCGCGACGTCCACGAAGAAGAACGACGGACCGGCCACCCGGCAGATCGATGACATCGTGCTGTTGCTCGGCGTCGAGGACGTCAAGGCGACCAAGCAGTTCTACGTCGACCGCGGACTGGAGGTGGGGAAGAGCTACGGCCGCAAGTACGTCGAATTCGCCACCCCGCCGTCGAACGTCAAGCTGGCGCTCTACGGCCGTCGCGCCCTCGCGAAGGACGCGGGCGTGTCCCCGGACGGAACCGGATCGCACCGGATCGTCATCGGCAGCGATGCCGGACCCTTCGTCGACCCGGATGGCTTCGCGTGGGAGACCGTGCCCGGGAGGGCGTGATCGGTGGAATATAGGGACAACGGGTCGCGACGGCGGCCTGACAGAAGGGGAACGATGAGCTCTGCCACGAGGACCGCTACGCAGTCGCCTGAGCTGCACGCCGCCGACAGCCACGATCTGATCCGCGTGACCGGGGCGCGGGAGAACAACCTCAAGGACATCAGCGTCGAGCTCCCGAAGCGGCGGCTGTCGGTGTTCACCGGCGTCTCCGGCTCGGGCAAGAGTTCGCTGGTGTTCAGCACGATCGCCGCGGAGTCGCAGCGGATGATCAACGAGACCTACAGCTCCTTCGTGCAGGGCTTCATGCCGACCCTGGCGCGGCCGGAGGTCGACGTCCTGGAGGGGCTGACGACCGCGATCATCGTCGACCAGGAACGGATGGGGTCGAACCCCCGGTCCACGGTCGGCACCGCCACCGACGCCAACGCGATGCTGCGCATCCTCTTCAGCCGGCTCGGGCAGCCGCACGTCGGCTCGCCCCAGGCGTTCTCCTTCAACGTCGCCTCCGTCAGCGGTGCGGGCGCGATCACCACGGAGAAGGGCGGACGGGAGATCAAGGAGCGTCGCGCCTTCAGCATCACCGGCGGCATGTGTCTGCGCTGTGAGGGTCGCGGCAACGTCTCCGACTTCGACCTGACCGCGCTGTACGACGACAGCAAGTCGCTGAACGAGGGCGCGCTGACGATCCCCGGCTACAGCATGGACGGCTGGTACGGCCGCATCTACCGTGGCTGCGGCTTCTTCGACCCGGACAAGCCGATCTCGAAGTTCACGAAGAAGCAGGTGAACGACCTGCTGTACAAGGAGCCGACGAGGATCAAGGTCGACGGCGTCAACGTGACCTTCGAGGGCCTTATCCCGAAGATCCAGAAGTCGTTCCTGTCCAAGGACCGCGAGGCGATGCAGCCGCACATCCGGGCGTTCGTCGACCGCGCGATCACCTTCCAGACCTGCCCCGAGTGCGACGGCACCCGGCTCAGCGAGGGGGCTCGATCCTCCAAGATCGAGGGCAAGAGCATCGCCGACGCCTGCGCGATGCAGATCAGCGATCTGGCCGACTGGGTCCGGGGTCTCGACGAACCCTCGGTGGCGCCGCTGCTGACCGCGCTGCGGCACCTGCTCGACTCGTTCGCGGACATCGGGCTGGGGTACCTCTCGCTTGACCGACCGGCGGGCACGCTGTCGGGCGGCGAGGCGCAGCGCACCAAGATGATCCGGCACCTCGGCTCGTCGCTCACCGACGTCACCTATGTATTCGACGAGCCGACCATCGGCCTGCACCCGCACGACATCGAGCGGATGAACGCCCTGCTCCTGCAGCTGCGCGACAAGGGCAACACGGTGCTGGTCGTGGAGCACAAGCCGGAGACCATCGTGATCGCCGACCACGTCGTCGACCTCGGCCCCGGCGCAGGCACGGCGGGCGGCACCGTCTGCTTCGAGGGCTCCGTGGAGGGGCTACGGGGGAGTGACACCATGACCGGCCGCCATCTCGACGACCGCGCGGCGGTCAAGGAATCGGTGCGGTCCTCGTCCGGTGCGCTGGAGATCCGCGGCGCGACGTCGCACAACCTGCAGGGTGTGGACGTCGACATCCCGCTCGGGGTGCTCTGCGTGGTCACCGGCGTCGCGGGCTCCGGCAAGAGCTCACTGATCGACGGCTCGGTGTCCCGCAGGGACGGTGTGGTCTCGATCGACCAGGGCGCGATCAAGGGCTCCCGGCGCAGCAACCCGGCGACCTACACCGGGCTGCTCGAGCCGATCCGCAAGGCGTTCGCGAAGGCCAACGGCGTGAAGCCGGCGCTGTTCAGCTCCAATTCCGAGGGCGCGTGCCCCACCTGCAACGGCGCGGGCGTCATCTACACCGACCTGGGGGTCATGGCCACCGTCGAATCCCCCTGCGAGGAGTGCGAGGGGAAGCGGTTCCAGGCGTCGGTGCTCGAGTACACGCTTGGCGGCCGGAACATCGCCGAGGTGCTCGCGATGCCGGTGGCCGAGGCGGAGGAGTTCTTCGGCGCCGGCGAGGCCAAGATTGCCGCCGCACACAAGATCCTGCAACGGCTCGCCGATGTCGGGCTCGGCTACCTCAGCCTCGGCCAGCCGCTCACCACGCTGTCCGGCGGCGAGCGGCAGCGACTCAAGCTCGCCACCGCCATGGCCGAGAAGGGCGACGTCTACATCCTCGACGAGCCGACGACCGGGCTGCACCTCGCCGACGTCGAGAACCTGCTCGGCCTGCTGGACCGCATCGTCGACTCCGGCAAGTCGGTGATCGTGATCGAGCACCACCAGGCGGTGATGGCGCACGGCGACTGGATCATCGACCTCGGCCCCGGCGCGGGCCACGACGGCGGCCGGATCGTCTTCGAGGGCACCCCCGCCGACCTGGTCGCCGCCCGCTCCACCCTCACCGGCGAGCACCTCGCGGCCTACGTCGGCGCCTGACCAAGGTCGAGATCGCCCCCCAGATCAACCCTGTGACGCGTTGATCTGGGGGGACCTGGCACTGGATGAGCGAACGATGGAGTCGAGCGTCGTACTCGCGCCCGGCAGGTGTCAACAATGCCGAGACGCATCAACTGTTGACACCATCGGAACCGTGCGAGTCAACTTGTTCATGGCCGATTCACCGTTTCCCGATATCCGGTGGGCACCGAGAACAGACTTTTGCGGAAACCGGGCCTCGCCTTTCTCTCGACTCGGGCGGGCGCATGGGCGAACCGCAAGCTCGTGCCCATCGATCGGTGGCTGCTGAAGCGGAGCGCCGGTCGGTACACGGTCTTCGGTCCGTTCGCCACGCCGTTGATGCTGCTGACCACCACCGGGCGCAGGAAGGGGGAGCCGAAAACGATCCCTCTGGTGTACTACCGCGAGGGCAGCCAGATCTTCGTGGTCGGCAGCAACTACGGCCAAGCGAACCATCCCGCCTGGTCCGGCAATCTGCTCGCCGACCCGAGCGCGACAGTGGCCACAGGCGGCAAGGCCATCCCTGTCACGGCGACTCTCCTCGCCGAGCCCGAACGGACGCGAATCTTCCAGGCGTTCAAGGACATGTTCTCGACTTAGCATGGGTACGAACACCGCACGACCCGCTCCCTGCGGGTGTTCGCGCTCACCGCCGCATGAAAGCGATCCGCGCTCAGGCTGCCCCGCCCCAGAATTCGACGAGCACCTTCGTGAGCTCCTCGGGCTTCTCCTCGTTCGGCGTGTGAGCGGCCCCCGCGATGATCTCGAGTTTCACGCCGAGGCGCGCCGCGGCGTCGGCCTGGATGTCCACCGGAATGACGTCGTGCTCGCCTGCGACGACGAGGATCGGCACGCCGGTCGCGGACAGCTCCCCGACACGGTCCGGCTCGGTGCCCATGGTAAGGGCGATCCCGGCGATGTTCGCGGTCTTGGTCACCATGATCCGGTTGTGCAGGAACTCCTTGACCGGTGCAGGGAAGATGTCCTCGAAGGTGCCGAACATGGCTTGCCACAAGGCCTCGTTGCCGCCCGCCCACAGCAGCTCCGGGATCGGGCCCATGTCCATGGCGCCGCCCAGGTTCTGACCACTCGGCGGCGAGTCGAGGATCACGTAGTCCAGGAATCGCTTCGGGTCGTTCAGCACAGCCGCCCTGGTGACGAGGCCACCGAAGCTGTGGCCGAGGAGGTGAACCTTCTCGCCTGGCGCAACCTGGTCGAGCACCTCGGCGAGGTCAAGCGCGAACTTGGCGATCGTGTACTCGCCGACCGCCTCGGGGCCGTCCGGTCCGTCCGAGTCGTACTGGCCGAGCTGGGAGTACGAGATCAGCCGGTAGCCCTCGGCGGTGACGAACGGCGCCATCGGGAGGAAGTCCTCCCGGGAGCCGGTGAAGCCGGGAACCATGACGACGGTGCCCTTGACCTCCGAGCCCGCTTCGGGCGTCGCCTCGAAAAGGGACAGCTCGCCGCGCGAGATCGTGATGCGGGACAGACTGACGGTCATGCCTTCTCCTTGATTACCGAGTGATCATTAGGTTACTGGCACCGCGCGGACGAGACGGCCGCCACGCCCCAACGCCGTGTTGACGAATGTCAACACGGCGTTGGACCAGCAGTTACGCTCGCCGGGTGGACCACGAGGAGAACAGCTATCGGTACTCGTTCATCACCCCCCTGTTGCCGGCCTCCGTGGAGAATCGGATCCGCGACGACCTCGGCGCCACGGTGACCGTTCACGGGCACCTCAATGTCGTCACCGTGGTCGGCGCCGCGTACCGACGCGCCGTCGCGGGCATGAATCTCGCCGAGGCCCTTGCCGAGCGCGGTGTCGCCGCGGAACGAACGCAGCCCGACCTCGTGAATCGCCGGATGATCGCCGAGCGGGCCCGCTGCACCAGGCAGGCCGTCGCGCTCTGGGTGACAGGGCAGCGGCACCAACACGATCCGTTCCCGCTGCCGGTCACGCTGGTCCCGGGGGAGACCTGGGCGTGGGCCGAGGTCAATTCCTGGCTGGCGCGCAACGGGTACCCCCACGAGACCGACTGCACCATCCCGGGACTCGAGGACCATGCGCGGCTCGACGCGCACCTGCTGACCCATCGCGATGAATACCGCGAGGCCGCCGCGGCCGCGCGCCGGAATCTCGGCTAGGAAGGACCCCCCGTCTCCGCCGCCACCAGGTCCGACGTGCGGTCCCACGCCCGATGGCAGGCAAGCGCGTCCCCGAAGTCGGTGAACAGCCGGGTGGGCAGCGCATCCGAGGCCGCGGCCGATGTCACCACGCCGGATGCCGTGACCACATCCGATTCCTCGGCGATCGGCTCGCGCACCCCAGCGGCGAGCAGCAGGCGGAGCCCGGACCCGAACCCCGCGAGCGGCTTGGCGTGATCGTAGGCCTCGGCGACGAACCGGACGGCTGCGCGGCTCTCGAGGAGGGCCGCGACGGCCGCGGGGCCACAAGGGACCACGACTCCATCGAAGAGCACGGAGGCCGTGGTCGGGAGGGCGCGGTCGATGATCAGCTCACCGCCGGAGCCGCCCGGCACGACCCCCTCGGCGGGACCGATGATCTCGACGACCGCACCGCGCTCGCTCAGCCACTCGGTCAGGCGCTCGACGCCGGTCACATCCACACCCTCCGCGACCAGGACCGCCACCCTCCTGCTCACGATGCCCGATGGTTCCTGACCGATCTGGGACAGTGCCGGCGATCTGGCCCCGTTGCCAAGAAGGAGATCGTGGGAGGGGCAGGGAAGCCCGAGCTGGGGCGCGACCCGGGCGGCCAGCGGGTGGCAGATGAGATTCAATTGCGACAGCACCCGGTTGCGGACCTCGCCGTTGCGGACCTTGCCGAGCTCGAAGCCGAATGCGGCGACGATGTGCTCCTGCTCGATCGGGGACATGGAATTCCAGAACAGCCGCGGCTGACTGTAGAAGTCGCGGAAGCTGTCGCTGCGGGCACGGATCTTGTGGCCCTCCACCTTCTCGGCCCGATGCCGGAAGGCCCCCTCGTCGGCCAACGCAGGACACCCCGCACCCAGACTGTTCTTCGTGTAGGCGCTGCGACCCTGCGGGATCTGGTGCTGCCCGTAGCCGTCTCGCTGGTTGGTGCGGACCTCGGCGAGCGGCCGGTTCACCGGGAGCTGAGCGAAGTTCGGACCTCCCAACCGGATCAGTTGGGTGTCCAGGTAGCTGAAGTTGCGGGCCTGCAGCAGCGGATCATTGGTGAAGTCGATGCCCGGCACCACGTTGGCGGTGTGGAACGCCACCTGCTCGGTTTCCGCGAAGAAGTTGTCCGGATTGCGGTTGAGCACCATTCGACCGACCGGCCGGACCGGTACCTGCTCCTCGGGGATGATCTTGGTCGCGTCGAGCAGGTCGAAATCGAAGGCGTGCTCGTCCGATTCGGCGACGAGCTGAACTCCGAGTTCCCACTCCGGATACTGACCCGCCTCGATGGCCTCCCACAGATCGCGCCGGTTGAAGTCGGGGTCACGGCCCGCGATGAGCTGGCATTCGTCCCAGACCAGCGAGTGGGTCCCGAGCGCAGGCTTCCAGTGAAACTTGACGAAAGTGCCTCGACCATCGTCGTCGATCAACCGGAAGGTATGCACCCCGAACCCCTGCATCATCCGGTAGCTGCGTGGGAGGGCGCGATCCGACATCAGCCACATCACCGCGTGCAGGGTCTCCGGCTGCAACGAAACGAAATCCCAAAACGTGTCGTGCGCGGACTGAGCCTGCGGGATCTCGTTGTCCGGTTCGGGCTTCACCGCGTGGATCAGATCCGGGAACTTGATGCCGTCCTGGATGAAAAAGACGGGAAAGTTGTTCCCCACGAGGTCATAGTTGCCCTGCCCGGTATAGAACTTGGTGGCGAAACCGCGCACGTCCCGCACCGTGTCCGCGGAGCCGCGCGAGCCGACCACGGTGGAGAACCGCACGAAGACGGGAGTCGCGATCGACGGATCGCGGAGAAACTGCGCTGTCGTGTACTCACCGAGCCAGCCGTCGTATGGTCGGAACTCACCGTAGGCACCCGCCCCGCGCGCGTGCACGACACGTTCGGGAATGCGCTCGTGGTCAAAGTGGGTGACCTTCTCCCGCAGATGGAAGTCCTCCAGGAGCGTTGGGCCCCTCTCACCCACCGTGATCGCATCGTCGGTGTGACCGATGCGCACCCCCTGCTGGGTAGTCAGACGGCCGGACTCCGCGGGCACTCGGGAGGGGTTCAGGTCGTCATACTTCGGATCATCGGGCGGGCACATGGGACTTCCTTTCTGTTCACGGCGGGTACCCGAGGGCCACCATGCGAAAACCCGTTTCGTTTCGAGCGGCAGGGGGAACTTTCGAACGGGTGAACTCCCACCGGGCCGCGGGTCTCGCGGCGAAGGAGCTACGCGCCCTGGCCGCGACACCGGCCGGCCCGAGCACTGCAGACGACAACCGTCACATGCCGTTAGTCTGAACAGAAAGATGGCGACACGCCGACCGCGAAGCGATGCTGCCCTCTACACGAGGTTGATGATGAAAGATCGATCATCGGATCAAGATCAGGGCGTCGAGTGGCCGCAGACCGCCGATCGCAGACCGGACGGTTCGTCTGATGCGTTTCCGCTGTCGGCGGTCCAGCGGAGTGTGTGGTTCGGTCAGCAACTCAACCCGACGGCGCCGATCTTCATTGCGCAGTACGTGGAGCTGCACGGCGACGTCGACCTCGACCTGTTGCGTTCGGCGGCGGTGACTGCGGCCCGTGAATTCCAGTCGCCGTTCCTGCGTCTGGTGGACACCGGCGGGGAACCGCGCCAGATGGTCGACCACTCGATCGACACCTCGATCGCGTCGTTCGACCTCCGGCAGGAGAAGGACCCGCTCGGTGCGGCGCATGCGTGGATCGACCATGACTACGTCACCCCGATCCAACTGACGCGGGACCGGCTGGTGGAGATGACCATTCTCCAGGTCGCCGACAGGGACTACCTGTGGTACTCGCGAATCCACCACGTCGCGCTCGACGGCTACAGCGGTATGACCATGGTGAACCGCATCGCGGCCCTCTACACCGCCGCGTCAAAAGGCGTCGATCCGGAACCGAGCCGGGCTCTCGACCTGCGCACGCTCTACGAGCTGGATCAGAAGTACCGCTCGTCGAGCCGGTTCGAGGTCGACCGCGAATACTGGGCCGAGCACGTGCGGGGGATCGAGGCCGGCTCCACGCTCGCGCACCGGGACGGGCCTGCGGCGGCCCGTTGCCGGCTGGAGAGCGCGCAGTTGACCGACGCGGCGCTCGATCGGCTGAACTCCTCCGACACCCGGGTCGGCGCGACGCCCGCGGCGCAGCTGATCGCGGCGTTCGCCTGCTATCTGTCGAGGATGACGGGGAGCCGCGACGTCCTGGTGAACGTGCCGGTGTCCGCACGCACAACCGCGCCGCTGCAGCATTCCGGTGGCATGCTCGTCAACGTCGCGCCGCTCCGGATCACGGTCGACACCGACGACACCGTCGCCGACCTCGTCCGGCGGGTACAGCTGGAACTGATGGGCGCCCTGCGCCACCAGCGGTGCAGTCTCGAGGACATCCGGCGCGACGCCGGGCTGACCGGTGTGCAGCACGGGCTGGCGGGGCCGATGGTCAACGTGATGCTCTTCCGCCAGGAGATCACCCTCGGGCCGATCGTCGGCGAGTATCACATCGTGACCTCCGGACCCGTGCAGGACCTGCTGGTCAACATCTACCAGAGCGGCACGCCGGCCAGGGCGCTCGTCGACTTCCGCGGCAATCCCAACCGATATGGCGAGGAGGAGTTGCGCACCCACCACCGGCGCTTCGTCGAACTCGTGGAGGCCCTGCTCGCCGCCGAGCCGACCACCGTGCTGGCGGACCTCCATGCCGAGTCGGCACTGATCGGGGAGCGCATGCGGCGCGAGACCGACGAGCTGGCGTTCTGGACGCAGGAGCTGGCCGGGCAGCCGGAATCGGCGGTGTTGCCCCGCGCAGGCCCGGCGACCGGCCGGACCGGTCGGGGCTCGATCTCGTGCTCGCTCGACCGCGACCTGCACGCTGCGGCGACGGTGCTCGCCCGCGACCTCGACGTCGAGACGTTCACCATGCTGCACACCGCGCTGGCCGCCGTGCTGAGCAGGCTCACCGACACCGACGACATCGTCGTCGCCGCTCCGGTGCCGAACCGGTCCGGCGCGAACCGGGACCGGCCCGCCACCGCCCCCACCTGCAACACCGTGG
The DNA here is from genome assembly GCF_040548995.1 of Rhodococcus sp. PvR044. Lineage (NCBI taxonomy): Bacteria > Bacillati > Actinomycetota > Actinomycetes > Mycobacteriales > Nocardiaceae > Rhodococcus > Rhodococcus sp. PvR044. The sequence goes on along the minus strand of NZ_JBEPSX010000007.1, from coordinate 213,443 downwards.
CCCTGCGCACCCCGATCGACCCGTCCGCCGCGTTCACCGACCTGGTGCGTGAGACGGACCAAAGCGAGCACCGCGCCTTCGCGCACCAGGAGACTCCGTTCGAGCGGGTCGTCGCGACGCTGGGCGCGCCCCGTCCGCGGGTGACGTTCAGCGCCCACGCCGCCCCGCCCGCCGTGATCGCTCCGGAGAACACCGAACTCACGGTCGACCTCACCGAGCGTTTCACCACGCGGGGCACGCCCGCCGGTATCGACGCGCGACTGACCTACGACAACGCCGCGCTCGACGAGCAGACCGTGACCTCCCTGATCGATCGGTTCGAGCGGCTGCTCGCCGGGGTCACCGCGGATCCTGGCCGGCCGGTGGGGGACGTGCCCATCTTGACCGCCGCGGAAACCGCGGGGCTGACCCCGGTAGCGGGTCCGGCCGACGTAGCCCCGCGGACACTCGCCCGGATCCTCGCCGACGCGGTGGCCGCCGATCCGGACCACGAGGCAATCGTCGCCGACGGACGCAGGCTTTCCTACCGTGAACTCGACGAACTCGCCGACAGGCTGTCGAGGCGTCTGCTCGATCACGGTCTAGGTCCGGATTCCGTTGTGGCCCTGGCGATCGCGCGTTCAGTCGAGGCGGTGACCGCGGTCTGGGCGGTGGCTCGCATCGGGGCCGCGTTCCTGCCCGTCGACCCGAACTACCCAGTGGACCGGATCGAGCACATGCTCTCCGACTCCGGCGCCGCGCTCGGTCTGACCGTCCGGGCGCACAGCGGGCGGCTGCCCGAGACCATGACGTGGTTGGTCCTCGACGACCCGATCGAGGCGCCTGGCCCCACGGCTTCCGTTGCCGCGGCAACCCGTCCGGTCCGCCTCGACGACGCGGCCTACCTGATCTACACCTCCGGATCGACGGGCCTGCCCAAGGGAGTGGTGGTGACACATCGCGGGCTGGCGAACCTCGCTGCGGAGGAACGCGAACGGTTCGCGATCACCGCGGACTCCCGCACCCTGTCCTTCTCCTCGCCCAGCTTCGACGCGTCCGTGCTCGAACTGCTGATGGCGGTGGGGTCCGGCGCGACGATGGTCGTGGCCCCGCCGGGCGTGTACGGAGGCGTGGAACTGGCGGACGTCCTACGCCGTGAGCGGGTCACGCACGCGTTCGTCACCCCCGCGGCACTGGCGTCCGTCGACCCCGCCGGGCTAGATCATCTCGAGTGCGTGGTCACCGGTGGTGACGTGTGCCCGCCCGCGCTGGTCCGGCAGTGGGCTGCACCGACATCCCAGAGCTCCCGCGGAGCAGCCCGACGGATGTTCAACGCGTACGGCCCCACGGAGGTCACCGTGGTCGCCGGGATCAGCGCCGCATTACGGCCCGGAGCCCCGGTCACGGTCGGCGGACCGTCTCGCGGGTGCGGTGAGATGGTTCTGGACCGGCGGCTGCAGCCGGTGCCGGTGGGCGCGGTCGGTGAGCTGTACGTGACGGGCGACGGGCTGGCCCGTGGCTACCGGCACCGGCCGGGGCAGACCGCGGAACGCTTCGTAGCGGACCCGTACAGCGCGGGCGGCGGACGGATGTACCGGACCGGCGACCTGGTGCGGTGGATTGCTCGAACGCGCGACGGGAGGCCGAGCGCAGCAGCGCTCGAACTCGAGTACCTCGGCCGCAGCGACTTCCAGATCAAGATCCGCGGCTTCCGGATCGAGCTCGGCGAAATCGACAGTGTGCTCGTGGCTCATCCGAGTGTCGCGTTCGCGGCGACCACCGGGCACACCCGTCCCTCCGGCGACGTCGTGCTGGTCGGCTACGTGTTGCCCCAGGCCGACGCCCAGATCGACGAGGCCGAACTCCTCGCTCATGCCGCCGCGTCGCTGCCCGCGCACATGGTGCCCGCGACGATCGTCGTCCTCGACCGCGTGCCGCTGACCCCGGCGGGCAAGCTGGACCGGAAGGCGTTGCCTGAACCTCGCCGGCGCGGGACCACCGCCGAGTACCGGGCGCCGCACACCCCGACGGAGAAGACGGTCGCCGCGGTGTTCGCGGAACTGCTCGGGCAGGCCCGGGTCGGTGCCGACGACAGCTTCTTCGATCTCGGCGGCGACTCCCTGATCGCCACAAGAGTGATCGGACGGGTGAATGCGGCGCTGCCGGTGCGGCTGAGCGTGCGGGACCTGTTCGCGGAACCGACCGTTTCGGGACTGACGCACCACATCGACCGGATTCTCGAGAACGCCGATCCCGGTCGGCCGACGCGAGACCGGCCCGCGCTCGTTGCGCGGAATCGCCCGGACCGGCTCCCACTGTCCCCGGCGCAGCAGCGGATGTGGCTGGTGAACCAGTTCGACATCGCTTCGCCGGCGTACAACATTCCGTTCGCCGTGACGTTCACGGGCGAGCTCGACCGTGCGGCGCTGCAGACCGCGTTGGGTGACGTGATCGACAGGCACGAGGCACTGCGGACGGTGTTCCCGGCCGATGTGCGGGGCCCCTACCAGGTGATCCTGCCGGCGCCGGACGCGGCGGTGGACCTGACACCCGTCGTCGTGGACCCGGAGCGGGTGGAGGAGTCGGTCGCGGCGGCGGCCGCCTCCGGTTTCGATGTCCGCGAGCAGATTCCGCTGAGAATCGCCCTGTTCCAGACCGGGTCGCGTCGACACGTCCTGGCCGTGGTGCTGCACCACATATCGGCGGACGGGCAGTCCGTCGAGCTGCTGGCCCGAGACGTGGCGGCGGCGTACGCCGCGCGGGCGGCCGGGCGCGCGCCCGAGTGGGATCCACTGCCGCTGCACTACGCCGACTATGCCCTGTGGCAGCGCGAACTGCTCGGGGCGGAGGACGATCCGCAGTCGCTCGCCGCCCGGCAACTCGCCTACTGGGGTGACCGGCTGGCCGATCTCCCGGCGGCGATCTCGCTGCCGCACGACCGTCCCCGGTCGCCGCGGACGACCGCCTCCGGCGGCCGGATCGAGTTCGATGTCGAGGACGGGATCCACCGTGGCCTGGTCCGGATCGCTCGCGAGCACGGCTGCACGCTGTTCATGGTCTTACACGCCGCGCTCGCAGTTCTGCTCGCCCGGCTCGGCGCCGGGCCCGACGTCGCCGTGGGCACACCGGTCGCCGGCCGCGGCGAACCCGAACTGGACGACCTCGTCGGCATGTTCGTCAACACCCTCGTCCTGCGCAGCACGGTCCGACCCGAGACCACCTTCTCCGACCTGCTCACGCACGTGCGCGAGACCGACCTCGGAGCGTTCGCCCACGCCGATCTGCCGTTCGAGCGGCTGGTCGACGAGTTCGCCTCGGACCGGTCTCCCATCCACGCGCCGCTGGTGCAGGTGCTGCTCGAGTTCCAGCACGGCGAGCCCACGACGGTGGCCATGCCGGGACTGTCCGCGGAGGCGGCCGAGGTGGACACGGGTGTCGCCAAGTTCGACCTGCAGCTGGGGGTACGGGAACGGTTCGACATCTGGGGTCGCGCCGCCGGCCTGTCCGCGACACTGCGGTTCGCGACCGACCTGTTCGACCGAACCACGGTGGCCGAGATCGGCGACCGCCTGGTGCGGATCCTCGCCGCGGCGGCCGCCGATCCGGCCGCCGTGGTGGGCGACATCGAGATCACCGACGAGCAGGAGAGGTCACTCGTCGCGCGGGAGCGGCCCGGCCGCGCGGTGCCGCCGACCACACTGCCGGAGCTGTTCACGAGCGCCGCGGCGCGCAGCCCGGGCGCGTGCGCGGTCGTCGCGGGCACCGCCCGCATCCGGTATTCGGACCTGGCGGCGCGTGCGAACCGGTTGGCCCGCTTGCTGATCGGCCACGGAGTGGGGCCGGCGTCACTGGTGGCGGTCGCGCTGACGCGTTCGGACGACCTACCGGTCGCTCTTCTCGCGGTCCTCACCGCCGGTGCCGCGTATGTCCCCGTGGACGTCGACTATCCGGAGGACCGCATCGCCTACATGCTCGCCGACGCCGCACCGGTGTGTGTCCTGGTCGACGGCGGCGCGAGCGGTTCGGCTCTGCGTCGCACCGACATTCCGGTCGTCGACATCGGCGATCCAGGGGTGACGACCACGATCGGCAAGCTGTCGCCTGCGCCGGTGACCGATGCCGACCGGACCGCGCCGTTGTACCCGGACTCGCTCGCGTACGTGATCTACACGTCCGGGTCGACCGGTCGGCCCAAGGGAGTGGCGGTCTCGCACCGCAGTGTGACCACGCTGTTCGCCAACGCGGCGGAGTTGTTCCGATTCGGCGGCGACGACGTGTGGACGATGTTCCATTCGCACGCCTTCGATTTCGCCGTGTGGGAGTTGTGGGGTGCGCTCATCCACGGCGGCACGGCGGTGCTGGTCGACCACGCCACGGCCCGCACGCCACACGATCTGCTGCAGCTGTTGCAGGACGAGGCTGTCACGGTCCTGTGCCAGACCCCGAGTGCCTTCCACCAGTTGGCCGACGCCGAGCGGACCCGCGCCGACGCCGGGGACGCCGCGTTGCTGCGCCTGCGGTATGTGATCTTCGGTGGGGAGGCGCTGGATCCCGGGCGGCTCACCGAATGGTTCTCTCGCCGAGGGGACTCGGCACCGCAGTTGGTGAACATGTACGGGATCACCGAGACGTGCGTGCACGTGACCCACGGCCCGTTGTCCGGGGCGCCGGGGGCTCGTCGTCGAGGGTTTATCGGCTACGCGCTGCCCGGGCTGCGGGTGCGCGTGCTCGACGAACGGCTCCACGTGGTCCCGCCGGGTGTGGTGGGCGAGCTGTACGTGTCCGGCGCTCAGCTGGCGCGGGGCTATCCGCGTCTCGCGGGGGAGACCGCGGCGCGATTCGTCGCCGACCCGTCCGGGGCAGGCACCCGGATGTACCGCACCGGCGATCTGGGCCGGTGGCGGGTGGACGGCACGCTCGAGTACGCCGGCCGCAGGGACCATCAGGTGCAGGTGCGCGGCTACCGGGTGGAGCTGGGCGAGGTGGAGGCGGCACTCGCGGCCGTGTCGGGTGTGGCGTCCGCGGTGGTGGTCGCGGACGAGGGACCCGTCGGGATCCGGCTGGTGGGGTACGCGGTGCCGGACGCCGGTGTGGTTCTCGATCCGGACGAGGTGAGAGCGTCCGTCGCCCAGTTCCTTCCGGGCTACATGGTGCCGTCGACCGTGATGATCCTGGACCGAATCCCTGTGACCGCGCACGGCAAACTCGACCGCGCGAGCCTGCCGGTCCCCGGTGCTCCCGAGGGTTCCCACGTCGCGCCTCGGGACCCGGTCGAGGAGATCGTGGCGGGCGTGATCACCGATCTGCTCGGTGTCGACCGGGTGGGTGCGGACGACGGGTTCTTCGTCCTCGGCGGCAATTCGCTGGTGTCGGCGCAGCTGGTGGCCCGGATCAACGACGCGACCGGCGCCTCGCTCGGCATCCGGGACGTCTTCGACGGCCCCACCGTCGCCGAGCTCGCCAGGAGGGTCGGCGGGGAGGGCAGCGGGGTGCGCCGATCGCCGCTGATCCCGCAGCCCCGGCCTGCCCGGATCCCGTTGTCCCCTGCGCAACTGCGGATGTGGTTCGTCAACCAGTACGACCCGCAGTCCCCGGCCTACAACATCTCGTTCTCGCTGCGATTGTCGGGCGACCTCGACGCCCCGGCGCTGCGGGCCGCGCTCGGCGACGTCATCGCCCGACACGAATCCTTGCGCACGGTCTACCCGCTCACCGACGACGGGCCGTGCCAGGAGATCCTGCCCGCCGAGTCGGCCGAGCCCGGACTCGAGGTCATCCAGGTACGTGATGCGGACGACCTGCACGCCCGGATGTGGGCGGCGACGGCACGCGGCTTCGACGTCGCGGAGCAGATTCCGCTGCGGGCGATCCTGTTCCGGGCCGACGAGACCAACCACGTGCTCACCGTGGTGCTGCACCACATTCTCGCGGACGGCTTCTCACTGAACCCGCTGGCACGGGACGTGGCCGCCGCGTATGCCGCGCGGATGTGCCACGGCGCGCCGCAGTGGCCGCCGTTGACCGCGCAGTACGCGGACTACACACTGTGGCAGCTCGAATGGCTGGGCAATGAGGACGACGCATCGTCCCCGCTCGCACGTCAGCTCGACTACTGGACCACCACGCTTTCGGGTCTGGACGAGGTACTGGATCTGCCGAGCGACAGGCCCCGGCCTGCGGTCCGCTCGCAGTCCGGCGGGCGCGTCGCGTTCACAGTCGACGAGGGCCTGCACCGGGGCCTGATCGCGCTCGCCCACAGCCACGATGCGAGCGTGTTCATGGTGGTGCATGCGGCGCTGGCCACCCTGCTGTCCCGGCTTGCCGGCACCGACGACATCGCGATCGGCACCCCGATCGCCGGGCGCGGGGCCGCGGCTCTCGACGACATGGTCGGGATGTTCGTCGGCACCCTCGTGCTGCGGTGCGATGTCGGCGGGGCGTGCTCGTTCGGTGAACTGCTTCGCCGGGTCCGGGAGACCGACCTCGGCGCGTTCACGCACGCGGACATCCCGTTCGAACGGGTTGTGGAGGCGCTGGATCCGCCCCGCTCGCACGCACATACGCCGTTGTTCCAGGTGATGCTCGAGTTCCGGACCATCGCGCGGCCGGATCTCGCGCTGCCGGGCCTGCGGGTGGAGGCGCTCGACTCCGGCGACGTGGCCGCCAACTTCGACCTGCAGCTCACCGTGGCCGAGGAGTTCGACGCCACGGGCGCCGCAGCCGGGATGGCCGCCGGTCTGGTGTTCGCCACCGACATGTTCGACGAGGCCACCGCGCGGACCTTCGCCGACAGATTCGTGCGGATCCTGGAGGCGGTGGCCCAGTCCCCGGGCATGCCGGTCGCGGACATCGACATCCTCGACGGTGCGGAGCGCGCCGCACTCACGGAGGTGCGGGGTGAACCCGGCGCACCACCGCGCACGCTGGCCGCCGTGCTCGCGGCCGGGGCAGCGATCGATCCGCACGCGCCTGCGATCCGGTACGACGGCAACGAGATCTCGTACCTCGACCTCGACCGCGCATCGACCATGCTCGCCCGCAGCCTGATCGACGTGGGTGTCGGACCCGGTTCTGTGGTGGCGCTCGGCATGCCCCGCAGCGTCGAGTACATCATCAGTCTGTGGGCCGTCGCGAAGACCGGGGCCGCCTTCGTCCCGATCGACCCGGCGCACCCGGAGGATCGGATCGCCTTCATGCTCGACGATTCGGGTGCGGTCCTCGGGCTGACCGTCGCCCAGTCCCGGGACGTACTCCCCGATGGGCTGCGGTGGTGGACGCTCGACGCCGCCCGTCTCATGCACGACCACACCGCCGTCTCGCCGGTCCGTGACACCGACCGGACCACCCGACTGCGGCTCGACCAGGCCGCTTACCTGATCTACACCTCCGGCTCGACGGGAATCCCGAAGGGTGTCAAGGTGACTCACCGTGGTCTCGCGGCGTTCGCCGACCACGTGCACAAGCGCTGTCGGACGACGCCCCACTCCCGCGCACTGCACTTCACGTCGCCCAGCTTCGACGCCTCGATCCTCGATTTCATCCTCGCGTTCGGTGCGGGGGGGACCCTCGTGATCGCGCCCCCCACCGTGTACGGCGGTGACGAGCTGAGGGAGCTGCTCCTGGCCGAACGCGTGACCCACTGCTTCCTCACCCCGACGGCGCTCGCCACGATGGACCCCGCCGGACTCGACGACCTGGTGTGCTTGGTGTCGGGCGGCGAGGCCTGCCCGCCCGACGTGGTGGCCCGCTGGGCCCCCGGACGGCGGATGCACAACGGGTACGGCCCGACGGAGGCGACCATCGCGGCGAGCATCAGCTATCCGTTGACCCCGGGCGAGCCCATCACGATTGGAGACCCGGCACCGGGATTCCGCGTGCGAGTGCTCGATCGCAGGCTGCAGCCGGTGCCGGTCGGGGTGCTCGGAGAGCTGTACCTTGCGGGCCCGGCGTTGGCCCGCGGCTATCACCGGCGTCCGGGGCTGACGGCCGGCCGGTTCGTCGCCGAATCCGGCGGGGCTCCCGGCGAGCGGATGTACCGCACGGGGGATCTCGTGCGGTGGACCACAGACGGTCAGTTGGTCTGCCTGGGTCGCGACGATCGGCAGGTCAAGGTGCGCGGCAATCGGATCGAGCTCGGCGAGGTCGAATCGTGCCTGACGGCAGCCGGATCCGTCGGTCAGGCGGTGGCGGACGTGCGCGCCGTCGGGCACCGGGGAGACCTGGTGATCGCGTACGTGGTGGCCGCGGCCGGGGCGGTGGTGGACACGGCGCGTCTGCACGAGGCCCTCGCGGCACGGCTGCCCGGGTACATGGTTCCCGCGCACATCGTGGTGATGTCCGAGATGCCGATGACCGTGCACGGCAAGCTCGACCGGGCGGCACTGCCGACGCCCGATCTCGGGGCGGAGGTGTCGGTGGGCCGGGCGCCGTCCGGCACTGCCGAGGAGAACCTGGGCCTGCTGTTCGCGGAGGTTCTCGGCCTGGACATGGTCGGGATGGACGACTCGTTCTTCGCCCTTGGCGGCGACAGCATCATGTCGATCCAGCTGGTGGCGCGGGCGAAGGCGGCGGGGCTTTCCCTCACGCCGCGTGACGTGTTCGATCACCCGACCGTCGCCGGGCTCGCCGCGGTGGCGGACTCGCGCACCGCAACCCGGCCGGCGACACTCGAAGAGTTGCCCGGCGGCGGTATCGGGCAGATGCCGCTCACCCCGATCCTCGAGTGGGTGCTCCGCCGCAGCGCCGGCCGGATCGACAGGTTCTCCCAGTCGGTGATGCTGACGCTGCCCTATGGAGTCGACCGGATCGCGCTCGAGGTCGCGGTGCAGGCCGTATTGGACGAGCACGACATGCTCAGGGCCCGGCTCGCACCCGACGGCGACAGTGACTGGAGGATGACGGTTTCCGGCATCGGCAGTGTCACCGCCAGGGACGTGCTGACGCGTGTCGAGGTGGATTCGGTGGACGACGCGGCGTTCGACGTCCGCGCCGCCGCCGAGGCGGATGCCGCGGCCGACCGGCTGGATCCGGCCGCAGGCACGATGGTGCAGATCGTGTGGTTCGACGGACCGTCCGGCACCGGACGGCTGCTGCTGGTCGTCCACCACGCCGTCGTCGACGGCGTGTCGTGGCGCGTGCTGGTGCCGGACCTGGCGTCGGCCTGGGCGCAGGCGTCGGAGGGGCGGCTTCCCGAGTTGGCGCCGGTGGGCACGTCGATGCGCCGGTGGGCGCACGCTCTGGAAGATGCTGCCCCGCAGCGGGTCGGCGAACTGCCGATGTGGGAGCGGATCCTGGACGGCGACGACCCGGCCATTGGATCGCGACCGCTGGATTCCGCGCGCGATGTCATTGCCACGAGCGAGGTGCTGACCAGCGAGGCGTCCCCCGAGGTCACCGAGGCCGTGCTCGCCGCGCTGCCTGCGTCGCTCCGTGCCGACGTGCTCGACGGGCTGCTGACGGCCCTCGCGATGGCGGTGGTCCGCTGGCGCGCCGAGCGAGGCGTCGAACGGTCCGACGTCCTGCTCGGCGTCGAGGGGCACGGGCGGGAGGAGGCGGCGGCGTCCGGTGCGGACCTGACCCGCACGGTCGGATGGTTCACGACGCTCTCGCCGGTGCGCCCGGATCTGTCGTCGATCGACCTCGGCGAGGCGTTCGCCGGGGGAGCGGCGGCGGGAGCGGCGGTCAAGCTCGTGAAGGAAGAGCTACGGGCGATCCCGGATCGGGGGATCGGCTACGGGCTGCTCCGTGGGCTTGGCGGGGAGTCGGGGGCGCGGGTCCGCGGGTGGCGCGAGCCCCAGATCGTCTTCAACTACTTGGGCCGGATAGCCGGCACCGCCGGCGTTGGCAGGATCACCGCGGGGGCCGGCGACGATCCGCAGGCGTGGCTGCCCACCCCGCGTCACGGGCTCGGCAACGCCCACGATCCGCAGATGCCCGTGACGGCCGTCGTCGACATCGCGGCGGGGTTCGTGCCGCGGCCGGGAGGCGCTGTCCTGCAGTCGTCCTGGACGTTCCCGACCGGAGTTCTGGATGCCGCAGATGTGCACCGGCTCGCGGACCTGTGGCACCGGGCACTTGGGGCGCTCGCCGCCTACGCCCACACCGAAGGCGCGGGCGGGCTCACCCCATCGGACCTCGATCTCGTCCCGCTCGACCAGGCGGCGATCGACGCCCTCGAGGCACGGCGACCCGGGCTGACGGACGTGTGGCCGCTGACCCCGCTGCAGTCGGGACTGCTGTTCCACGCCCGTCTCGCGGAGCGATCGGTCGACGCGTACATGGTCCAGCTCGTCGTCGAGCTGCACGGCCGGCCGTCGCCGGAGCGGATGCGCCGGGCCGCGCGGACTCTGCTCGATCGCCACCCGAACCTGCGGGTGTGCTTCGTCGAAGACGATGCGGGCGAGGTGAACCAGGTCGTCGAGGGTCGTGTGTCGTTGCCGTGGAGTGAGATCGACCTGTCCGGCCTCGAGGGGTCGGCTGGCCGGGAACGCTGGCGGCAGCTGCTCGCGGAGGAACGTTCGACGCCGTTCGTGATGGACCGCGCACCGCTGCTGCGCTTCACACTGGTCCGGACGGGAGCGGAAGAGCGCCGGCTGCTGCTCACCCACCACCACATCCTGCTGGACGGCTGGTCGACGCCGCTGCTGCTCGAGGAGTTGCTCGCCCTGTACGCCGCCGACCGGGAGCCGACGTCGGCACCGGCGGGCGACTACCACGACTACCTGACGTGGCTGGCCGCGCAGGATCACGTATCCGGTGTCGCGGAGTGGCGTCGGGCCCTCGCCGGCGCCGACGGGCCGACGCTGCTGGTACCCGGGGACGGGTCTGTGCTCGCTCCGCAGGCTCCGCTCGACGGAGTCGTGATTCCGGCCGAACCAGGAGAGGCGACCCTGACCGTACCCGCCGAGGAGACCACGGCGCTGGTGGCGGTGGCCCGGGAGCACGGGGTCACGGTCAACACCGTCGTACAGGTCGCCTGGGCGCTGGTGCTCGGTGCACTGACCGGCCGCACCGATGTGGTGTTCGGTGCGACGGTGTCGGGCCGTCCCCCGCAGGTGCCCGGGATCGAGGCGATGATCGGACTGTTCATCAACACCGTGCCGGTCCGGATCGCGTTCGATCCCCGCGAAAGCGTCGGCGAGCTGCTCAGTCGTGTGCAGTCGGAGCAGGCGGCGATGCTCGACCACCACCACATCGGGCTCGCCGAGATCCAACGGGAGGCGGGTCCGGCGGCGACGTTCGACACACTGACGGTCTTCGAGTCGTACCCCGTCGACCGCTCGGCGCTCGCGCGCGGCACCGACATCGCCGGCCTACGGGTGGTCGGTGTCGAGGGTTTCGACGCCACCCACTACCCACTGACCGTGCTGGCGCGCGTGGACGACCGCCTGCGGCTGCACCTGAAGTACCGGCCGGACCGGCTCGACCCGGCCGAGGTGGACTCGATCGCCGACCGGCTGCGGCGCGCGCTCGCGACCGTCACGCACGACAGGGCGCGCCCCGTCGCCCGGGTCGACCTGCTGTCCGAGCGCGAGGCGGCCGCGCCGATTCGGGGCGGCCCGGCGAACCCGCCACGGCTGCTGCCGGAGATCCTCGTCGCCGGGGCCGCGATCGAGCCCGACGGTGTCGCGGTGGACTCGGAGGACGCTCGGCTGTCGTACCGGGACCTCGACGAGGAGTCGAATCGATTGGCGCGGTACCTGATCGGTGCGGGGGCACGGCCGGGCACGGCGGTGGTGATCGCCCTGCCGCGTTCGGTGCGGTCGGTGACGGCCGTGTGGGCGGTGGCGAAGACCGGTGCGGCGTTCGTACCGGTGGATCCGACCTACCCGCGTGCCCGCGTCCAGCACATGCTCACCGACTCGGACGCCGCCGTGGGACTGGCACTCGCCTCCGATCGCGGCAATCTGCCGGACTCCGTGCATTGGCTCGTACTCGACGATCCGGGATGCGCGGCGGACCTCGCCGCTCTTCCGGCGGACGCCATCGCCGAGGTAGAACGGCCGGGCACCCTGCGCGTCGACGACGCGGCGTACCTGCTCTACACGTCGGGATCGACGGGCCTGCCAAAAGGCGTGAGTGTCACCCACCGCGGCCTGTCGAGCCTGCTCGCCGCGCAGCGGGACCGCTATGTTGTTCCGTCGACGGCGCGCTGCCTGCACGTGTGCTCACCGAGTTTCGACGTCTCGGTCCTCGAACTGCTGCAGGCCGCCACTGCGGGCGCGTGCCTGGTGATCGCGCCGCCGCACGTGTACGGCGGTGCCGATCTGGGCCGACTCCTGCGCCGCGAGCGGATAACCCACGTCTGCATCACACCTGCCGCAATCGCCACAGTCGATACCGAGCGCCTCGACGACCTCGAGGTGCTGGTCGTCGCGGGCGACGCCGTCGGTCCGGAACTGGTGGCCGACTGGGCGCCCGGACGGACGATGCTCAACGGCTACGGGCCGACCGAGTCGACCGTCCTGACGACGATCAGTGCACCCCTGGTGCCCGGGGCGAGGGTGCCGATCGGGGGCCCGGTGCGCGGCACCGACGTGTTCGTCCTCGACGGCTTCCTGCGCCCGGTCCCGGCAGGCGTGCCAGGAGAGCTGTACATCGCGGGAGCGGGGCTGGCCCGCGGATACCATCGCCGGGCCGCGTTGACCGCGGCGCGATTCGTGCCCGCCCCCGGCGGCGCGCCCGGCGACCGGATGTACCGCACCGGTGACGTCGTCCGGTGGTGGCCGGACGGCACGCTCGACTACCTGGGCCGCAGCGACTTCCAGGTGAAGGTGCGGGGACTGCGCATCGAACTCGGGGAGATCGACGCGGTCTACGCCGCACACCCGGCGGTCGGGTTCGCCGTCACGGTCGCGTGGCCACGGGAAGCCGGCGACCCGATGCTGGTGACGTATGTCATGCCGAACTCCGCGGACGGCGTCGATGTCGCCGACCTGACCGACCACGCGCTCCGGCTCCTGCCGGTGCACATGGTGCCGACCACGGTGATGATGCTCGACGCGATACCGCTGACCCCGGTGGGAAAGCTGGACCGCGCCGCGCTGCCCGAACCGGACTTCGACTCGCTGACACCGCGATTCCGGGAACCGCGCAACTCCACCGAGGCCGGTCTGGTCACCGTGTTCGCCGAGGTGACCGGCGTCGACCGGGTGGGAGTCGACGACGACTTCTTCACGCTGGGTGGCAACTCCCTCAGTGCGACGCGGGCCGTGGCCCGCATCAACCGCGCGCGCGGCAGCAGGATCGGGGTGCGTGACCTCTTCGAGTGCCGGACGGCGGCGGCGCTCGCGCCCCGGTGTGTGCGCGTCACCGCGCCGCACGGGGACGAGTTGCGCACGGGCACCCGGCCCACCCGCATCCCGCTGTCATCGGCCCAGGAACGCATGTGGTTCGTCAACCAGTTCGATCCGGCATCGGCGGCGTACAACGTGCCGATGGTGTTGCGGCTCTCGGGCGGCCTCGACGCTCCGGCCCTGCGGCGCGCGCTGGTCGACGTGGTGGAGCGACAGGAATCGCTGCGGACGGTGTTCCCATCGCCGGCCGCCGGCCCGTCCCAGCCTGCTGCCGGCCCCTCCCAGGTGACGGTGCCCGCGCCCGGTGTGGTCGGCGACCTGACGCCGGAACAGGTTGCCGCGGACCGGGTACCCGCCCGCATCGCCGAGATCGTGCACGAGGGATTCGATGTGGCACAGGAGGTTCCGGTGCGGGTGCGGCTGCTGCGGATCGCGGCGGACGACCACCTCCTCGTGCTGGTGGTCCATCACATCGTGGCCGACGGATTCTCGATCGGACCCCTGGCCCGGGACGTAGCGACGGCGTATGCGGCGCGGGTCAGCGGTGGTGCACCGAACTGGGCGCCGCTGCCGGTCCAGTTCGCGGACTTCGCCGTGTGGCAGCACTCGATGCTGGGCTCGCGGGATGACCGGGACTCACGGATCGCCCGCGAACTCGCCTGGTGGGAGGACCGACTGGCGGCGGCGCCGCCGGTGACCGGGTTGCCGCTGGACCGCCCGCGCGAGGTCCGGCGCTCGACGCGCGGTGGGCGGGCGGCACTCTCGGTGGATCCCGGCGTCCACCGCGGGCTCGTCGAACTCGCCCGCAGACACGATTCGACGGTGTTCATGGTGGTGCACGCCGCGCTCGCGGTGCTGCTGTCCCGCGTGGGAGCCGGCCGTGACGTCGTGGTCGGAACCCCGGTCGCCGGGCGCGGCGAGGCCGAGCTGGACGATGTGGTCGGCATGTTCGTGAACACCCTTGTGCTGCGCACCGCGGTCGAACCGGCGGACTCCTTCGCCGCGGTGCTCTCCGGGACGCGGGACGCGGACCTGGACGCCTTCGCACACGCCGACGTGCCGTTCGAGCAGCTCGTGGAGCGGTCGGCGTCGGCGCGATCCACCTCGCACACCCCGCTGTTCCAGGTGATGCTCGAGTTCCGCAACGTCGAGCATCCCCACGTCCGGCTGCCTGGACTGACGGCCGAGGTTCTCGACGTCGAGATGGGCGAGGCGAAGTTCGACCTCCAGTTCGGGATCGGCGAGCGGTTCGAAGCCGGGGCCCCGGCGGGACTGTCGGGCGAGCTGCTGTTCGCATCCGACGTGTTCGACGAGTCCACCGCGACGGCGCTCGCGGACATGTTCGGCCGCGTGCTCGCCGCCGTCGCGGCCGATCCGTCCGTCCTGGTCGGGGACATCGACGTCGCGGGGGCGCTGGCGCGCGAGGAGGCCGCAGAGCGCGCGTCCGGCCCGGTGTCGGCGGACGGGACGCTGTCGGCGGACGGGACGCTGTCGGCGGTGCCGACGTACGAGACCCTGCCGGACCTGTTCGCCGCGACCGTCGCGGCCGATCCCGACACGATCGCCGTGGTCGCCGCGGACTCGCGGATGGCCTACCGCGAACTCGACGCGCGGTCGAACCGGCTGGCGCGCTGGCTGATCGACCGCGGCATCGGTCCGGAGTCGCTGGTCGCCGTGATGATGGAACGATCGGCCGACCTGGTGGCCGCGCTCGTCGGGGTCGCGCGGTCGGGTGCGGCCTACCTGCCGGTGGACCCGTCGTACCCGGCGGCGCGCATCGAGTTCCTGCTGGGCGATGCGGCACCGGCCTGCGTGCTGGTCGACGCGAGCGTGCCGGGGGACCTGGTCGCCGGCGCACCCGTGGTGCGTCTCGACGACCCGGACATGCGCACACAGCTCGACTCCCTGAGGGCCACACCGGTCACCGACGTCGATCGCACGGGCCCGCTGCACGCGGATTCCGTTGCCTACGTGATCTACACGTCGGGTTCGACCGGGAGACCCAAGGGTGTCGCGGTGACGCATCGGAACGCGGTGACGCTGCTGACCGGCGCCCGCGCCGTGCTCGGCTTCGGTGCGGGCGACGTGTGGACTATGTTCCATTCGTTCGCGTTCGACTTCGCGGTGTGGGAACTGTGGGGCGCCTTGGGGTTCGGCGGCCGGTTGGTTGTCGTCGGGCACGACACCGCGCGTTCCCCGGACGAGCTGCGCCGCCTGCTGGTCTCCGAGTCGGTGACGATGCTGAGCCAGACGCCGTCGTCGTTCTACCAGTTCGCACAGGCCGATGCCGCGGCCGACGACGCCACCCTCGCGCTCCGCTGGGTGGTGTTCGGGGGCGAGGCGCTGGACATGGCCCGCCTGGCGGGATGGGTCGAACGGCACGGCGTCACCGCGCCTGCTCTGGTGAACATGTTCGGTATCACCGAGACCTGCGTGCACGTGACGTGGCGGATGATCGACCTCGCGGCGGTCACCGGGCCGCGTTCCACCGGATCGGTGATCGGTCTCGGACTACCGGGTGTGCGGGTGTGGGTGCTCGACGAGCGGCTGCGCCCCGCGCCGCTCGGGGTGGCGGGCGAGCTGTACGTGTCGGGCGCGCAGGTGGCACGGGGATACCGGGGACGGCCCGGGCTGACCGCGGGACGCTTCGTCGCCGACCCGTTCGGTCCCGCGGGGCGGATGTACCGCACAGGGGATCGGGCCCGGTGGACCTCGGACGGCGAGCTCGCGTTCCTGGGACGCAGCGACTCCCAGGTCCAGATCCGGGGCTTCCGGGTGGAGCCGGGGGAGGTCGAGTCGGCGCTGACCGCGGTTCCGGGCGTCGGATCCGCCGTGGTGCTGGCGCGACCCGGGCCGACCGACGGCGCCGCACGCCTGGTGGCCTACGTGGTCCCCGAGTCCGGCGCCGCCCTCGATCCGGCCTCGGTGACCGAGGCCGTCGGCCGTCGGTTGCCCGGATACCTCGTGCCGTCCGTGACGACGGTCCTCGCGGAGTTCCCGATCACCGCACACGGCAAGCTCGATCGCGCCGCACTCCCCGAACCGCGACCGGGGACCGTGAGTGGGAGAGCACCCGGCACCGGGACCGAACGCCTGCTGGCGAGGCTGTTCGCGGAGCTTCTCGGTGTCGAGACGGTCGGTACCGACGAATCGTTCTTCGGGCTCGGCGGCGACTCGATCATGTCCATCCAGCTGGTGTCGCGGGCGAAGGCCGCGGGGCTGACGTTCACGCCGCGCGACGTGTTCGAGCGCCGCACCGTCGCAGGCCTCGCCGAGGTCGCCGACCTCACCGGCACAGACGACGTCGTCGTGCTGCCGGAACTTCCTGGCGGCGGCGTCGGCGACGTGCCACTCACCCCGATCATGCGGTGGCTGGTCGAGCGCTCGGGCACGCGGCGCGGTGGCGACTTCCGCCGCTACTCGCAGTCGGTCCTGCTCGCGGTGCCCGCCGAAATCGACCGCGAATCCCTCACCCGGGCGGTCGGCGCGGTCCTGGACCGGCACGACATGCTGCGGGCCCGGCTGCGCCCGGACGCCCGCTCCGAGTCCGGGTGGCGGCTCGAGGTACGCCCACCGGGGGCGGTGCCCGCCGACACGATCGTGCGAGAGGTCCCGATCGACGGCGTCGCCGGAGCGGACCATGCGACCCAGGGTGCGGTGGAGGCGGCCGCCGACCTGCTGGATCCGGAGTCCGGCATCATGATCCAGTTCGTGCACCTCGTCGGGGGAGACGCGGCCCGGTTGCTCGTCGTCGCCCACCACCTCGTGATCGACGGGGTCTCGTGGCGGATCCTGATCCCCGACCTCGCGCTCGCCTGCGCGCAGGCCGCGGACGGCGCGCAGCCGGACCTACCGCCGATCGGCACCTCGATGCGGACATGGGCGGACGGGCTCGTGCGGGCGGCGCGGGACCGCGCAGGCGAGCTGGACCTGTGGCAGTCGACGGTCTCCCGAGCATCCGTGGGACGCGCTGCGGGAGAACTCGATCCGTCGGTCGACATCGCGGGCACCCTCGAGCGCGTCGAGGTGGAGTTGCCTGCCGACGTGACCCTGGGCCTGACGACCACGGTGCCGCGGGTGTTCCACGGCGTCGTCGAGGACGGACTGCTCGCCGCGCTGGCCCTCGCGCTCGTGCACTGGCGGCGCGGCCGCGGCGTCGACACCGACGACGTCGTGGTGGCGCTCGAGGGACACGGCCGCGAGCCCCAGGTGGTACCGGGCGCCGACCTGTCCCGCACGGTGGGGTGGTTCACCTCGATCTACCCGGTGCGGCTCGATCTGTCCGGCATCGACATCGACCAGGCCCGCGGCGGGGGAGCCGCCGCGGGTGCGGCGGTGAAGTCGGTCAAGGAGCAGTTGCGCGCCGTGCCCGACCACGGGATCGGGTACGGCCTGCTCCGGTACCTCGGCGACGAAACCGGTGCCGAGCTGCGCGGGTTGCCCGAGCCGGAGATCAGCTTCAACTACCTCGGTCGGCTGGACGGCGGCACCGAACCTCGCGGTGACGGAATCTGGCTTCCGGTCACGGAATCCGGGCTGCACGATGCGGTCGCGGCGGACATGCCGGTGGCGTTCGCGATCGACGTCAACGCGGTGACGGTGCCCGGTCCGGACGGCCCGCGGATCAGGGCGACGTGGGCCTTCCCGCGCCGCGTGCTCGATGCCGCGGACGTGGAACGGCTCGCGCAGGGCTGGATCGCTGCCGCGCGCGGGGTGGTCGAGCGGGCGAGCACGCCTGGTGCGGGCGGGCGGACCCCGTCGGATCTGGGTCTGGTGCACCTGGACCAGGCGGCCGTCGAGCGGTTCGAGGCCCGGTTCCCTTCGCTGTCCGATGTGTGGCCGCTGACACCGATCGAGCGCGGCATGTTCTTCCATGCCGAGCTCGCCGGCGCCTCGGTGGACGCGTACCTGGTGCAGCTGATCCTCACGCTGGGCGGCGAGGTGGACTCACTGCGTCTGCATCGGGCGGTCCGGAGCCTGCTCGACCGGCACGCGAATCTGCGCACGGCGTTCGTGCGCACACCGGAAGGGGAGGCCGTACGGATCGTCACCGGCGATGTGGCCGCGCCGTGGACCGAGACCGACCTGCGCGCGCTCACCGAACCGGCGGCATCGGAGCGGTTCGGTGAGATCCTGGCCGAGGACCGCACCCACCCGTTCGACATGGCATCGCCGCCACTGCTGCGGATCGGCCTGGTGCGCATGCCCGATGGCACGAACCGGCTGATCCTGACCAACCACCACATCCTGCTCGACGGGTGGTCGACGCCGCTGCTGCTCGAGGAACTCGTCGTCCTCTATGCGACCGACGGTGACACCTCCGCGCTGCCACGGGTCCGCCCCCACCGCGACTATCTCGAATGGCTCGCGGCGCAGGACCGGCAGGCGGCGCTGCGTGCGTGGGCCGATGCCTTCGTCGGGGCGGACGAGCCCACCCTGCTGGTCCGCGACGGGTCCGCCACGACAGCGCAGTCCGCGCCGTCGCGGGACATGCGGTACGAGTTGGACGGCCCGGCGACCGAGCGACTGCGTGCCCTCGCGCACGAACGCGGACTGACGCTCAACACCGTCGTCTCGGTCGGGTGGGCGATCGTCCTCGGCCTCCTCACCCGTCGCGACGACGTGGTGTTCGGCGCCACCGTGTCCGGGCGACCGCCGCACGTGCCCGGCATCGAATCGATGATCGGACTGTTCATCAACACCGTGCCGGTCCGGGTCCGACTCGATGCCGCGGAAACCCTTGGTGCGTTGCTGGATCGGGTACAGGCGGAGCAGGTGGCGCTGCTCGATCATCACCACGTCGGGCTCACCGATGTCCGGCGCGCCGCGGGACCGGCCGCAGCCTTCGACACGCTCACCGTGTTCGAGTCCTATCCCGTGCGCAGCACGCTATCCGCGGACGCCGACATCGCGGGGCTGCGACTGCAGGGCGTCGAGGTTCGCGACGCCGCTCACTACCCGCTGAGCGTGGTCGCGTCCGCGACCGACCGTCTGCGCCTGACGATGAAGTTCCACCCCGACCTCCTCGACGGGACGGCGGTCGACGCTGCCGCCCGCAGGCTGCTGCACGTCCTGCGCGCGATCGGTGACGATCCCCGGCGACGCCTGGCCGGACTCGGACTGCTGACCGCCGACGAACGCCGGATGCTGGTTCCGGTGCGGGGCGGACCTCGCAGCGCCGCCCGGACGCTCCCGGAGATCCTGGTGGAGGCGGCCGCCCACGATCCGGAGGCGGTCGCGCTGGTCGCCGGCGGACACGAGGTCACCTACGCCGACCTCGACGCCCGGTCCAATCGCCTGGCGCGCGCACTGATCGACCGTGGAGCGGGGCCGGAAACCTCTGTGGCGCTCGGTATACCGCGTTCCGTCGAGTCGGTGCTCGCAATGTGGGCGGTGGCCAAGACCGGGGCCGCGTTCGTCCCGGTGGACCCGGACTATCCCGCGGAGCGGGTCGAGCACATGCTCGCCGACTCCGGTGCAGGCGTCGGGCTGACCGTCGCGGCGCACCGGCACCGGCTGCCCGACACGGTGCCGTGGTTGACGCTCGACGACCCCGGATTCGCCGCGGACTGTGCGTCCCGACCGGCGGAGCCGGTGACCGACGCCGAGCGCACGGCGCCCGTGCGGATCGACCATCCGGCGTACCTGATCTACACATCCGGCTCCACCGGCCTGCCCAAGGCGGTCACCCTGACCCATCGGGGCCTGGGGAACTACGCCGACGAGCAACGGGATCGGTGCGCGGTGACCGCGGACTCCCGAACGCTGCACTTCTCGTCACCCAGTTTCGACGTCTCTGTGCTCGAGTACCTGCTGTGCTTCGCCGCAGGCGCGACCATGGTGATCGTGCCCCGTGGCGTCTACGGCGGCGCGGATCTGGCCGCGTTGCTGAAGAACCAGCGCGTCACGCACGCCTTCATCACGCCTGCCGCCCTCGCCTCGATCGACCCGGCGGGGCTCGACGACCTGCAGTCCGTGATGGTCGGCGGCGAGGCGTGGCCACCGGAACTGATCGCGAACTGGATGCCGCAGCGGCGCATGCTCAACGGGTACGGGCCGACGGAGACCACGATCGTGGTGAACATCGAGGACTGCGTGCCGGAGGTCGTGCCCTTCACCCTGGGCCGGCCGATCCGCGGCGTCGCCGAGATCGTGCTCGACGCGCGACTGCAGCCGGTGCCGGTGGGTGTCGAGGGGGAGATCTACATCGCCGGTCCCGGTCTGGCCCGCGGCTACCACCGGCGGGCAGGCACGACCGCTGGACGATTCGTTGCCGACCCCTTCGGCGCGCCCGGCGAGCGGATGTACCGCTCCGGCGACGTCGGGGCGTGGACCCTGGACGGGAAGCTCGAGTACCGCGGGCGCAGCGACTTCCAGGTGAAGGTTCGGGGCTTCCGCATCGAACTCGGCGAAATCGACGCCGCACTCTCCGCGCATCCAGACGTCCGGTTCGCGGCCACCCTCGGCCGCCCCGGGCCGGGCGGCGACACCGTGTTGGTCTCCTATGTGGCTCCGGTCGCCGGCCGGGACATCGCCGTCGACGACCTCCGAACCCGGTTGTCCGCCCAGGTCCCCGACTTCATGGTGCCGGCATCGATCGTCGTGCTCGACGAGATCCCGCTCGGTCCCACCGGGAAGCTCGATCGCCGCGCACTGCCCGATCCCCAATTCGGCCACACCCCGATGGCGTTCCTGGCGCCGACCAACCCGGTGGAGGAGGCGGTGACCGAGGTGTTCGCGACCACGCTCGGGGTGGACCGCGTGGGGATCGGCGACGACTTCTTCGAACTCGGCGGCAATTCACTGTCCGCAACGCGCGTGGTCGCCCGGCTCCGGGAGACCCTCGGCGTCGAGCTGGGCGTCCGCGCGCTCTTCGCCGCGCCGACCGCGGCGGCACTGGCAGAGCGCATCGAGCATGCGGAAACGGGAGCGTCCGGTCGTCCCGCGCTCGAGGCGCTCGAACGACCGGACGTTATCCCGCTGTCCGCGGCGCAGCAGCGGATGTGGTTCATCAACCAGTTCGACCCGGCGTCGCCCGCCTACAACGTCCCGCTGGTGGTGCGCCTGTCGGGTGCCCTCGACGCCCCGGCCCTCGACGCCGCACTGGCCGACGTGGTCGACCGGCACGAGTCGTTGCGGACCGTCTTCCCGACCGGACGAGACGGCCCGGTGCAGGAGGTTCGCCCGGCGGCCGAGGCGGCGCCCGTCCTGCGGCCGGTGCCGGTCGTCAGGGAGGAGGAGCTCGCCCGGCGGATCCACGCCGAGGTGTCCGCGGGGTTCGACGTCACCGCGCGCGTACCGATCCGCGGCGCGCTGTTCGAGCTCGGTGCCGACGAGCACGTCCTAGTGCTGGTGGCGCACCACATCTCGGTCGACGGGCTGTCGATGGGACCGCTGTCCCGGGACCTGGTCCGCGCATACGCGGCGCGGGCGTCGGGGCGCGCACCCGAGTGGTCACCGCTAGCGGTCCAGTATGTCGACTACACGCTGTGGCAGCACCGGCTGCTCGGCGACGCCGACGACCCGGGGTCGCTGGCCGCGCGGCAGCTCGACCACTGGACGTCGACCCTGGCGGGGGCACCGGATCTGCTTGGCCTGCCGACGGATCGACCGCGCCCGTCGCAGCAGTCGTTCCGCGGCGCGCGCACGGGCTTCGCGATCGATCCGCAGCTGCACCGCAGGCTCGAGGAGTTCGCCCGGCGGCACGGGACGAGCGTGTTCATGACCGTGCACGCCGCGCTCGCGGTGCTGCTGAGCCGCCTCGGCTCCACCGATGACATCGTGATCGGCACGCCGGTCGCGGGCAGGGGAGAACCGGCGCTCGATGACCTGGTCGGCATGTTCGTCGGAACGCTGGCGCTGCGCACCCGGATCGATCCCGCGCAGTCGTTCGCGGATCTGCTGGCCGCCGTGCGGGAGGTGGACCTCGGCGCCTTTGCACATGCCGACCTCCCGTTCGAGCGGGTGGTCGAGGCGCTCGACCCGCCGCGCTCGACGGCGTACTCGCCGATATTCCAGGTGGCATTGGAGTTCCAGAACGACACGCGGGCCCGCCTCGATCTGCCGGGCCTGACCGTCGAGGGCCTCGCCCCGAACTCCGGTGTGGTGAAGGAGGATCTCGAGTTCGTGCTCGCCGAGCAGTTCGACGACTCGGGCGCACCGGCCGGTATCGCCGGGAGCATCGAGTACGCGACGGACCTGTTCGACGCCGTGACGGTGCGCGATGTCGCCGAACGATTCCTCCTGCTCCTCGAATCCGCGCTCGCCGATCCGCACGGCGCTGTCGGCGACATCGGGATCCTGCGCGACGACGAACTCCGCGACCTCACCGCGGCGCACGGCGACCCCGACGCCCAGGAGCTGTTGTTCCCCGAGCTGCTGGCCGAGGCCGGGCACGATCCCGATGCGATCGCGGTCGCCTGCGACGGCGTCGAGGTCTCCTATGGGGAGCTGGATCGGCGGTCGAACCGGCTGGCGCGGATGCTGATCGGCCGCGGTGCCGGTTCGGAGCGCTACGTCGCGCTCGCCTTGTCGCGCTCGCTCGAGTCGGTGCTCGCGGTGTGGGCGGTCGCGAAGACGGGGGCGGCGTTCCTGCCGGTCGACCCGGGCCACCCGGCCGGGCGGATCGCGCACATGCTCGGTGATTCCGGTGCGGCGCTGGGGGTGACCGTCGACGAGACGCGGAATCGCCTGCCTGACGAGGTCGACTGGGTGGTGCTCGACGATCCCGACACCACGGAGGTGGTCGCGGTCATGCCGGACGCGGCGATCGTCGATGCCGAGCGGATCGGCACCGTACGCGTCGACCACCCCGCGTACCTGATCTACACCTCCGGGTCGACCGGCGTCCCGAAGGGCGTCGTGCTCACCCACCGGGGTCTGGCGAACCTCGCCGCCGAGGAGCGCACCCGCCTCGATGTCACTCCGGATGCCCGCACCCTGCACTTCGCGTCCCCGAGCTTCGACGCATCGGTGTTCGAGATCGTGATGGCGCTGAGCGCGGGCGCGACCATGGTGATCGTCCCACCGCACGTGCGCGGGGGCGCGGAGCTGGCCGCGGCCCTCGAGATAGGTCGCGTCACACACGGATTCGTCACCCCGACCGCGCTGGAGTCGGTGGATTCCGGCGGGCTCGACGCGCTCCGGGTCCTCGTCGTCGCCGGTGAACCATGCGCCCAGGAACTGGTGGCGCGGTGGGCTCCGGACCGCACGATGCTCAACGCATACGGCCCCACCGAGACCACGATCATGTCGAACATCAGCGACCCGATGGCCGCAGGTGCCCCGATCACATTCGGTGGACCGATCCGCGGCGTGTCCGAGCTGGTGCTCGACAAGCGCCTGCACCCGGTGGCACCCGGTGTGGTGGGGGAGCTGTACGTCGCGGGGTCGGCCCTCGCCCGCGGCTACCACCGTCGGCCCGCGTTGACCGCCGACCGCTTCGTCGCCGACCCGTTCGGCCGGCCCGGTGAGAGGATCTACCGCACCGGCGACCTGGTCCGTCGACGGACCGACGGCACGCTCGAGTACATCGGCCGCAGCGACTTCCAGATCAAGGTCCGCGGCTTCCGCATCGAACCCGCCGAGATCGACGCCGTGCTCACCGCGCAGCCGGGCGTCGGGTTCGCGGTGACGATCGCGCGCACCGGACCGGCGGGCGACACGCTGCTGTGCTCGTATGTACGCGCGACCGGGGACTCGCATCTCGTGCCCGACGAGCTCCGCCGCGCCGCGGCGCAGCGACTTCCGAGCCACATGGTGCCGGCCTCGGTCATGGTGCTCGACCGGATCCCGTCCACCCCGACGGGCAAACTCGACCGGGACGCGCTGCCGATGCCGACGTTCACCTCGGCCGCGTTCCGAGAACCTGCCGGTCCGGTGGAGTCGGCGGCCGCAGACGCATTCGCGTCGGTACTGGGGGTGGAACGGATCGGCGCCGACGACAGCTTCTTCGACCACGGTGGCAACTCGCTGTTGGCGACCCGCGTGGTCGCCGAGCTCCGTGAGCGGCTCGGACGGGAGGTCTCGTTGCAGATGCTCTTCCTGGATCCGACACCGGCCGGGATGGCAGGCCGGATCGGTGCCGAGGACGCTCTCCAGGGCGTGAGCGTCGAGGACGCCCTCCGGGTCGTGATCCCGCTGCGCGGCAGCGGAACCGGCCGCCCGCTGTTCTGCGTCCATCCCGGAATCGGGTTGTCGTGGGGATACGCCGGGCTGGTCCGATACCTGCCCGCCGATCGACCCGTGTTCGGACTGCAACTGCCCGCGATCACCGGCGGTCCGGGGTACGGATCGATCGAGGAGCTCGCACGGCGGTACGTCGACGAGATGCGCGCGATCGCCCCCGAGGGGCCGTACGACCTGCTCGGTTGGTCCCTCGGCGGCGTCCTCGCGCACGCGATGGCTGTCGAACTGCAGAGTCGGGGTGAGTCCGTCTCGACCCTGGCGGTCATGGACAGTTACCCCGACGACGGCTCGGACCCCCTGCTCGGACGGCTCGAGGTCGCGGACCTGCTGCGTGGTCTCGGGCTGGACGTCGGTGCGCCCGAGCGGCATCGGGATCTGACCTACGACTCCGCTGCGCGCATGCTGGGCGAGTTCCTCGGCAGTTCGGGGATCACGGCGGCGCACCTCGAGCGGATCAACGACGGATACGCGAACTCGCGGCTGCTGGTGCACCGCTTCGTGCCCGGTGTGTTCGACGGTGACCTCCTGGTGTTCCCGGCGCAGCGCGGGCAGGGTGGGGGCACCGATCGCTCGGCGCAGGAGTGGCAGCCGCTCGTCACCGGTGGCATCGACGAGTGCCCCGTGGACTGCGGGCACAACGAGATGATCGAACCATCGTCGTTGTCCGTGATCGGTCCCGCGCTCGCCGCCCGCCTCGGAGGTCACACCTGACCACCAGAGAGCTCATTTGAGGCGCAAAGGCCACGTACTTGGGTCCGTTGCCGTCGTGCCCGCCAGAACAAGGGGCGAGGACCTCCGGCCCTACTCGGCTTCGTCTGTCGGGGCGATGATGGGGGAACTCGCGGTTGTGGAGGTCCTACTGTGGACGCTGTCGAACTGAACGCCCCGGTCGTCGTCGGAATCGACGGATCCACTGGCGCATACGCGGCCGTCAGCTGGGCCGCCAGGGAAGCCCAACTCCACGGGTGCGCGCTGCACATCGTCTCCGCTCTCGGCGACTCCAGCCCATACGGGGATGGGATCCGTCCACCACCGAGCTATTTCGCCGACCGGGATCGCGCGGTCCACGCCCACCTCGACGAGGCCGCCGCGATCGCCCGCACCACACGCACCGCGACGTCCACGACCGAGATCACCACCAGCGTGCTCGATGGGCCGGCGCGACCGGCCCTGCTCGAAGCGTCGAAGTCCGCCCGGATGGTCGTCGTCGGAAGCCGCGGATTGGGCCAGATCACCGCGGCGCTCGCGGGGTCGGTCGCCGTCGCGCTCGCCGCACACGCCCACAGCCCCGTTGTCATCATCCGTGGCCATTCAGGGCAGACCTCCGGGACCGGCGATGTCGTCGTCGGGGTGGACGGAACCGAGAACAGCCTGCCGGCTCTCGAGACGGCGTTCGAGGAGGCCTCACTGCGCGCGACCGGCCTGGACGCGGTCCACACCTGGTCGCCGTTCACCTTGTCCAGGGCGTTCGACGACCAGCTCGACCTGCCGTGGGACGAGGTCGAGGCGGCCGAACAGGCGGCTCTCGCCGAGAGCCTCGCCGGTTGGTCAGAGCGCTACCCGGCGACCTCGGTGACGCGGACCGTCGTGCGCGGGAGATCGGCCGCGGAACTGCGGGACCGGGCGGCAGGCGCGGAACTGCTGGTGGTCGGCAGCCACGGCCGGGGCGGCTTCGCGGGCATGCTGATCGGCTCGACCAGCACAGTGCTGCTGCACACCGCGGACTGCCCGCTCATGATCGTCCGGTCGTGAGCGAAGAAGGTCGTCGACTTCCCATGACCAGCCCCCGACATAGTGGACCTTGGTCACTATCGCGGGCTGGACCCAACGAGGTGTGATGGTGACGTGGTCAACGCATTCGCACACTACGACGGGGAATCGTCATGACAGTTCTGGTCGTCTATGCCAGCAAGCACGGCGCAACGGCCGAGATCGCCGAACGTGTCGCGTCGACTCTGTCGGCCTCCGGTCGGGCCGCCGAAACCCACCCGGTCGACGCCGTCGGTGATCTCACCGGCTACGAGGCGTTCGTCCTCGGTTCCGCCCTGTATTACGGACACTGGCTCAAGCCGCTGACCAGCTTCGTCCGGAACCACTCCGAGGAACTCGCCACCCGCCCCGTGTGGCTGTTCAGCAGCGGCCCGCTCGGCACCGAGACCACTGAACCGGATGGCCACGAGAAGGTCGATGAGGCCGAGTTCGCCGAGGTGGAGGACCTTCGCAAGACGGCGCACGCACGCGACCATCGCGCCTTCAAAGGTGTCCTGGACCCTGGACGACTGACCGTCGTCGAACGGACCATCCGGCGGCTCCCCGCCGGGCGCCGACTGCTCCCCGCAGGCGACTTTCGGGACTGGGCTGAGATCGACGGCTGGGCAGGGGAGATCGCTCGGGACCTGTCGCGGGACTCGCCCGGCTCGGGCCAACCAGGCGATTGACCGTCGTCCACCGACCATCGATACTGGGAAAACACACCGGCGAGCCCGACCAACGGCGGAGATCGAGTGATGTACCACGCGTCCCCGCTCAGAGCGCGAGGAGGGGCCTGTGGAAGGCATCGCACATCCCGAGACACCAGGGTCCGACCCCGCGGAGGGCGAAGCAGTACTCGAGCGCCGCGGTCTCGACCGCCTGATCGCGGTGCTGCGCCACGACGGCTACCGGGTAATAGGGCCGACCCTTGACGACAACGCCATCGTCCTGCGCGAACTCGAGTCCGGCGATCGTCTACCGGACGGGTGGGGAGTGACTACCGCGCCCGGGCTGTACCGCGTGCACCGGCGGGATGACGCAGCCGTCTTCGGGCATTCGTCAGGACCGCAGTCCTGGAAGCAGTACCTGCATCCTCCGCGTCGCCAACTGTGGTCGACCGATGGCGACGGTGATTTCGAAACCCCTCCGGACGAGGAGGTGGCATACGCGTTCCTCGGCGTTCGGGGCTGCGACCTCGCCGCGATCCGCGTCCTCCGGAAAGTGCTGTGCGAGGGAACCCCCGCCGACGGCCGCACCGCCGCATTGTTCTCGCGGTTGTTCATTGTTGCTGTCGACTGCACCGAGCCGGGCGGGGTGTGCTTCTGCGCATCCATGGGTACCGGGCCCGGCGCCAACGGCGAGTATGACCTGCGGTTGACCGAACGCCTCGGCGACGGCGGGCCACGCTATCTGGTCGATGTTGGGACCAGTCGTGGAGCCGACGTGCTGGCCCGGGTACCGCACGGTACCGCCGCATCTGAGGAAGTCGAGCGCGCCGCGCAGGCCGTCTGCGCAGCAGCAGAGCACATGGGCCGGCACATGCCGGACGTCGACCTGCGGGAGCTGTTGCGCACCGCCCGTGATGCCGAGGTGTGGGACGACGTGGCTTCCCGATGCCTGACATGTGGCAATTGCACGATGGTGTGCCCCACGTGCTTCTGCACCACTGTCGAGGACGTCACGGACCTGTCCGGAACGCATGCCGAACGCTGGCAGCGCTGGGCCTCGTGCTTCGAACCGGAGTACTCGCACCTGCACGGCGGCGACGTCCGGGAGTCCGGACAAAGCCGCTACCGGCAGTGGATCTCCCATAAACTCGGCACCTGGTACGACCAGTTCGGCTCGTCCGGGTGTGTGGGATGCGGACGGTGCATCGACTGGTGTCCGGTCGGCATCGACATCACCGAAGAGGCCGCACGTCTCACCGGCGCCCTCCCGACAATCGGCCCGGACCCTACCGAAGGATCGGGATGAATCATCCCGCATCTGAACCGAACCCGCGACTTGCCGGGCTGGATCCGGAACACCTGCAGACCCTGCTGGGGTTGTCACGGCTTGTCCAGTTCGCCGCAGGCGAGCACGTGTTCCGTGAGGGTGACCTCGCTCGTCGCCTCTGGCTGGTGCAGGACGGCAGGGTCATGCTCCACACTTACGTCCCCGGACGCGGTGACGTTCCGATACAAACGCTCGGCGCCGGCGACGTGCTGGGCTGGTCATGGCTGACCGCACCGCACCGGTGGCATTTCACCGCTACCGCGCTGTCGGAGGCGCGGGCACGTGAGATCGATGCCGCGATTCTCCACGAGTCGAGTTCCGCCGATCCGGCGTTCGGCTACGCCGTTGTACGCGCGTTGTCCGGCGCCCTCGTCGATCGCCTGCAGGCCACCCGGGCGCGACTGCTGGACCTGTACGGCGAGCCGGATTCTATACCGCGACAAACGAACCCAGCGGCGCGGTGACGACATGGCCCCCGCGTCGGATCCGATGGTGCCCACCCGGTATCGGGTGGGCGACAGAACGACCGAGACCCACGACTCCGTGACTCTCACTCTCGTTCCGGTCAGAGCGGCACTGCCCACCTTCGATCCGGGGCAGTTCATGATGCTGGCCGTCCCGGGAGTCGGTGAGGTCGCGATCTCCATCAGCGGAGACCCGGCGGCCCCCGAACTGCAGCACACCGTCCGTGCCGTCGGCGCCGTCAGTCGCGCAATTCACGACGCACCCGTGGGGTCGGCGCTCGGCGTTCGCGGGCCATTCGGCACCGGATGGGATCTCGGTTCATGCGCGGGCCGCGACGTGGTGATCGTGGCCGGGGGCGTCGGGTTGGCGGCGGTGCGATCCGCTCTGCTGGCAATCCTTGCTGGACGTGAGGCATATCGCCGGGTGGTCCTGGTGGTCGGTGCGCGTAGTCCCGATGAGTTCCTCTTTCGCAGAGAACTGGACGCGTGGGGCGCTTCGGGGGCCATCGATCTGGAGATCACCGTCGACCAGCCGACCGGCGACTGGGACGGTCCGGTCGGGTTCGTGACCGAACCGGTCGGACGGCTCTCTCTCGACCCGGGACGGACAACCGCCCTTTTGTGTGGGCCGGAACCGATGATGCGATTCGCAGCACGGGTACTGATCGGCAAGGGGGTCGCCGCTGAGGATGTCCGCGTATCGCTCGAGCGGAACATGCAGTGCGGCATCGCGTTGTGCGGTCACTGCCAACTCGGGGAACTCCTCCTCTGCCGCGACGGCCCCGTCGTCGACTACGCGACCGCAGGGCCATTACTCCATGTTCGGGAGCTGTGATGACGAAACCGATTCTGGCGGTATGGAAGTTCGCCTCGTGTGACGGATGTCAGCTCTCACTGCTCGATTGCGAGGACGAACTCCTCGCACTGTCCGAAAAGATGACCATCGGTTACTTCCTCGAGTTCTCGAGCGCGACCGTGGACGGACCCTATGACCTCTCACTCGTCGAGGGTTCGATCACGACCGCTGAGGACATCGAACGCATCCATCGAATCCGGGAACAGTCGAGGTTTCTGGTGACGATCGGGGCGTGCGCGACGGCCGGTGGGATCCAGGCGCTGCGCAATTTCGCCGACATCAAGGAGTTCACGGAAAGTGTCTACGCCTCACCCGAGTACATCGACACCCTCGCGACGTCCACTCCGATCGCCGCTCATGTGCAGGTCGACCACGAGCTACGCGGCTGCCCCATAGACCGGCGCCAGCTACTCGAGGTGCTCACCGCATTTCTCGCAGGTCGACGACCCGACACTCCCAACACCAGCGTCTGCAACGAATGTAAACGGCGCGGCTTGACCTGCGTCATGGTGGCGGACGGGACACCGTGCCTTGGCCCCGTCACCCACGCCGGCTGTGGCGCGCTGTGCCCGGCGCACAACCGCGGCTGCTACGGGTGCTTCGGACCGATGAAAGGGCCGAATCTCGCCTCGATGGCCACCTGGCTGCGCATCTGCGGCATGGACGACGCGGCCATCCACAGGGTGCTGGCCACGTTCAACGTCGCCGCACCCGAGTTCATATCCTTCACCCACCGCGACACCGACGAGCAGGGGACGGTTCATGGGTGACGAGGACAGACGCCTGATCGTACGTGCCCTGGCTCGCGTCGAAGGCGAGGGCAGGCTACGCATCTCGGTCCGAGACGGCCGCGTCGAACGCGCCGAGCTGAGCATCTACGAACCACCCCGATTCTTCGAGTCCTTCCTGCGCGGCCGCGACTTTCGAGAGCCGCCGGACATCACCTCACGGGTATGCGGAATCTGTCCGGTCGCATATCAAGTCAGTGCGTGCAACGCCATCGAAGACGCTTGCAACGCCCCACCCGACGACGCAGTTGTCCGGCTGCGCCGACTGCTCTACTGCGGGGAGTGGATCGCCAGCCACGTGCTGCACATCTTCTTCCTGCATGCCCCGGACTTCCTCGGCGTCGCCGACTCGATCGCGCTCGCACGCACCGAGCGCGCACATCTGGAGCGGGGATTGGCCCTGAAGAAGGCCGGTAACGCGATCCTCGAGCTGCTCGGCGGTCGTCCGATCCACCCGGTCAACGTGCGGGTCGGCGGCTTCTACCGAACGCCCACCCGCGATGAGCTCACACCCCTGCGAGAACAACTGCGATACGCACTCGACGACGCATTGGACACCGTCGCGTGGGTCGGCCGATTCGGTTTCCCCGACCACGAACTCCCGTACGAGATGATCGCCTTGAATCAGCCCGACCGCTACGCCATCGAGTCCGGCACTGTGCACACCTCGACCGGCACCGAGTTCCCTGCCACCGATTTCCCCGACCACGTCATCGAACATCAGGTACCCCACTCCACTGCGCTGCACGCGCGGCTGGACGGACAGCGCTTTCTGGCCGGACCACTCGCACGGTATTCACTCAACAACGCGCATTTGTCGGTAACCGCACGCCAGGCCGCCGCCGCGGCGGGACTGGGTGATCAGTGCCGAAATCCATTCCGCAGCATCGTCGTCCGAGCCGTCGAGGTCGTCTATGCCGTCGACGAGGCACTCCGGCTGATCGATTCCTACGAGCGGCCGACACAGCCGGCCCGTGAGATGCGTCCGCGGGCAGCGGCAGGCCACGGGGTCAGTGAGGCCCCACGCGGCCTGCTGTACCACCGGTACGATCTCGACGACAGCGGCGTGATTCAACGTGCGGTGATCGTCCCGCCCACCTCGCAGAATCAATCCGCGATCGAACACGAGCTCGCCGGCGTCATCGAGCGGCACCTCGATCTCGACGATGCTGAACTGACATCCCTGTGCGAGCGGATTATCCGCAACCACGACCCGTGCATCTCCTGCGCAACACATTTCCTCGATCTCACAATCGACCGACGATGACGGCGGTACTCATTGCTCTGGGCGACGAGTTCCGCCGCGACGACGGCGTGGGCCCGGCAATAGCACGTGCACTCCGCCGTGGCGGCCTCCCCGCGCAGGTCCTGATCTCACAGGGCGATCCGGTTGAGTTGATCGAGTCGTGGAGCGGCGCCGCTGTCGCCGTGGTGCTCGACGCGCTGAGGATGGAGTTTCCGCAGCCCGGTCGGGTCCACGTCCTGGATCCGGCTGATCTTGACACCACCGCCGCCACTGGCACCCACGGATTCGATCTGGGCGCAGCGATCGCACTGGGACATGCGATCGGTCGTATGCCGGACAGGTTGGTGATCATCGGCGTGGAGGTCGCTGACATGGCACACGGCCCGGGTTTGTCACCCGACGTCGCGCGTGCCGCACCGATCGTCGCTCGCGCAGTGGTCGACACACTGTTCCCGGGGAAAGACGTTCCGCTGTTGTCCCCAGGGGCGTTGGTCAGAGATTCGGGAGCGGCGCCGACCACAGCAGAGTCGTCCCTCCGGACCCCCCCTCTCGACGGTGATCGATCCGTTGCTGTCGATCGCCCGAGATGCAAGATTGTTGAGGCCGCTGCGGCGAGCGTCGGCCGAGATACCGATCCCGTCGTCCGTCACCTCGATGGTGAGATCGTCGAGGACGCTCACCGAGATGGTGACCGCGGTCGCGGAGGCGTGCCTGACCACATTGCTCAGGGCTTCCCGTAGGACGGCCTCCGCATGATCGGCAAGGTTCGGGTCGACCACCGACAAAGGCCCGGACATATGAATCGTGATGCGCAGTCCGGCATCTGCGGTCGTCTCGGCGATCACCTCGTGCAGTCGTCGTCGGAGCCTGCCCGCCCCCTCGTCTCCAGAATGCAGATCGAAGATGGCCGTCCGGATGTCCTGCACGATCTCCTGGAGGTCGTCGATGGAGTTCGACAGTCGCCGCTGTACCTCGGTCGACTTGGCCCGTTGGTGAGTGCTCTGCAGGGACAGTCCGACCGCGAAGAGGCGTTGTATGACATGGTCGTGCAAGTCGCGGGCGATTCGATCCCGGTCGGCAACGACATCGAGCTCGCGCATCCGCCGC
Source organism: Rhodococcus sp. PvR044 (assembly GCF_040548995.1). Taxonomy (NCBI): domain Bacteria; kingdom Bacillati; phylum Actinomycetota; class Actinomycetes; order Mycobacteriales; family Nocardiaceae; genus Rhodococcus; species Rhodococcus sp. PvR044. The sequence continues at coordinate 180,774 of NZ_JBEPSX010000007.1, read as the reverse complement.
TGCGTGTTCGCCAGCTGGAGTGCGACCGCCGCCTGGTCTGCGTACGCGGCCATCAACGAGAGTTGCTCGGGATCAAACTGCTCCCGCCCCTCGGCGCGCAGGACGACGAGCACCCCGGCGACCGAATCCTGCGCGCGCAGGGGAAGCACCATTGCCGGTCCGACCTGCTCGGAGTCCTCGAACCCCGGGTCGAAGGCGAGTCTGTCGACCAGGAACGGCTGACGAGTCCTGAATGCCTCACCAGAACTCGATCCCTTGAGTGGGATCTTCGTACCGACGACTGCATCGGAGAGCGCGCCGTTGGAGACACTGACCACGAGCCTATCGACCTCGTCGGCGGGCAGGTCCGGATCGTCGGGAACCGCCAGGAGGACGCTGTCGGAGGCGGTGAGCGTTCGTGCTCGATCCGCAACCGTCTGGAGAACGTCTACGGGCGCGCCGCCGGCGAGCAGCTGGGTTGCGATCTCCCTGGTGGCCTCGAGCCAGGACTGTTTGATTCGCGATTCCTGGTACAGACGCGCATTGTCGATCGCGATTCCCGCTGCCGCGGCGAGTGCTTCGACGATGACCTCGTCGTCCGCGGTGAAGACCTGCCCGCCCGACTTTTCGGTGAGGTACAGATTGCCGAATACTTCCCCCCTGATCTGAATCGGCACGCCAAGGAAGGTCCTCATGGGCGGGTGGTGCTCCGGGAAGCCAACGGAGCTGGGGTGAGCCGTGAGGTCGTCGAGCCGAATGGGTTTGGGCTCCTGGACCAGCAACCCCAGCACTCCGCGCCCGCGGGGTAGGTCACCGATGAGTGTGTGGGTCGCCTCGTCGATGCCTTCGTAGATGAAGGCGACGAGGTCATCGTCCGATCCGCGGACACCGAGGGCGCCGTAGCCGGCATCCACGAGGCCGATCGCCGCATGCACGATGGAACGGAGGGTTTCCTCGAGGTCCAGCCCCGACGCGACAGCGAGCATGGCATTCATCAGTGCATCGATGTGATCCCGCGCATCGACGATCTGCTCGATGCGGTCCTGAACTTCGGTCAGAAGTTCTCGCAGCCGCAGTTGGGAGAGGGCGGACAGCCTCGGAGGGCCCTGTCCGTCGCCGGTGCCGGGTTCGCCAGGCGTCACCTGGCCGATTCTTCCACTTGACCGGGGCGAATAGGCGTACTCAGCCCGATCACCCGTGCCGAGGCGTCATCTTCGCGGCCAGTACGGCGGCTTGGGTACGCCGTTCGATGCCCAGTTTGGTCAGCAATCGGGAGACGTAGTTCTTCACGGTCTTCTCGGCGAGGAACATGCGCGCGGCGATCTGCCGATTGGTCAAACCCTCGCCGATCAAGGACAACAACACCTGTTCCTGATCGGTCAGGCTCGGCAGGGGATTGGGGTCCTCGTGCATCGACCGCAGCCTCGACATCAACGCCTCGGCTGCGCGCGTGTCGAGCAGCGACCGGCCCGTTCCGACGTCGTGAACGGCCTTCGCCAGTTCCATTCCCCTGATGTCCTTGATGACATACCCATGCGCGCCCGCCAGCACCGCGTCCAGCATCGCCTCCTCATCCGTGTACGAGGTGAGGATCAGGCAGCGCAACTCGGGCATCAAGCACATGAGCTCCCGGCACAGCTCGATTCCATTGCCATCGGGCAGGCGCACGTCGAGCACAGCGACGTCGGGGCGGACCGTGGGAATCAAGCTGTGTGCCTGCGCGTAGGTGGCGGCCTCACCCACCACCTTCAGGTCGGGGTCCACCTCCAAGAGGTCGCACAACCCCTTGCGCACGACCTCATGGTCGTCCACCAGAAACACGGTGATCATGCGGTACCTCCCGCCAGCGGCGACGTTCCTCCACCGTACGACAACGGATGGTGCGCGGACCGGTCGAAAGGTCACCGAATCCGACGACAAAGGTCTCTTTCCCCGAACGGACAGCGAACTAGTCTGATCTTCGAACCGTGAGGGAGTCACCATGCCGGACCCGCGCCCCAGTCCATCGCCTGCGCGGTGTGCGTCCTCGGTCACGATCAGGGAGTTGGGGCCGCACGATGCGTCCGAGGTCCAGGCACTGTACGAATCGCTGGACGACCACGACTCGTATCTACGGTTCTTCACCACTCGGCCCGGACGACTGAACTCGGTGGCCGAGCAGGCAACGCGGCACGATCCGGCCCACTGCGGTCTCGGTGCGTTCGAGTCCGGCGTGCTGATCGGCGCGGCGAACTATGTGATCCTGGATGATCCCTCGACAGCCGAACTCGCCATGGCGGTCGAACACGGCCATCAGCAGCACGGTGTGGGATCCGAACTGCTGGCACGGCTGACGTGCCTCGCGGAGCGAAACGGCGTCCGAACATTCATCGCCGAGGTACTCGCGGTGAACCAGACGATGCTCCGTGTGATCGCGGAGTCCGGGTTGCCGACAACTCGACGGCGGGAAGGGTCGGCAGTACACATCGAGATCAGGCCCCCCGAGTACGGTGCATCGACCTGATTGCATCGGATACGTCGATCAATCGATGCTGAGAACTTCGATCAGGGGGCGACGTGGGGTTTCTGGGACGGAAGCGGGTGCGCCCCCCGTGCCGACGCGGATCAGGATCTGAGGCGTACCCACTCCCGACACCAGGCCCCGGATGAGTTCGCGGCTCTGCCTCACCTCGGTGAGGTGGGTCAGGGGGCAGGTCGCCAGCTGACGCACGGTGGCATCGAGAACAATGGCGGAGAATGCCCTTCCGCTGGCAAGCCATTCGGCTTTCGTGTCGGAGTGTGTGCTGAGCAGAAGCACGCTCGACTCATCGGGCCCTCGTGACTGCGTCGATTCGCTCCTCATCGGCGTCGGGAAGGGGCGTCCGGCCGCGACATCGGCGCTCTCGGAGGCGGTGGCCAGGGCGCCCGACGGAATTCCCTCGTCCGGCCGATCGTGCCCCGCCCACCAGTGGAGTTCGGCTTGGTATCCGGCTTCGTACCGCCTGGCCGCGGCACTTGCCTGGGTCGCCGCTGCCAGGGCGCTCCTTTCCTGTGGTCCGAGCGCGTCGAGGTCTACGCCGTACTGCGCCGCGAGATCCTGGTAGCGATCCAACTGGCCGAGGAATGCAGGCGGGGGAGGAGCGAAGGGCCGTCGGTCGCTGCGCCGGCGCCGGATGGCCGTGAGCAGGTCGAAATCGTGGGATTGCGGGTGCGCGTCACGGTGAAACAGAAGCGACGCGAGGGGCCCGGGCGGCTCCCGCCGGGGGAGTATCGTCACCTCACTTCGCCACCGTAGCGAGGTCATCGCGATCTCGAGGTGATGTAGGGCGGCGCCACAACTGATCGCGAGCTGACGGCCCGAGGGGTCGGCTTCACCGAGCAGGCGCGAGCGGTCGCCGAAGAGGTCCAATCGACCGCTCGAATAGTGCCAGCGCCAAGGCTGGCTGTTGTGCAGAGATGGCGCGCGACAGGCCAGGTCGACGGCAATCTGGATCACGTTCGCGTCAGGAACGGTCGTGTTCACTGTTGCCTCCGTGCCGGTCGAGGTGGGCGAGATGTGTCGGCGATGCCTTCTGAGTACGAGTCTCGTCAGGGTCCCGTGGTGTCCGTAGGGCCGATGGTCATCAATCCCGGCGCCGGTCACGGACAACGAGCGCGCCGTGACCGGCAATGACCAAAGACCCTTGTCGAGCGCCGCGCCAGGCGAGAACGATGAGGGAGAGCGCCACGCAGTGCGTCGCATGCGAACCCGAGGAGGGGACATGAAAGCCCATTCACCTGTCGTGGTCGGAGTCGACGGCTCGCAGTCAGCCACCGACGCGGCGTGGTGGGCGGCCGAGTGCGCCGTCGCACGTGGTGCACCACTGAAGATCGTCACGACGATGTACGTCCCGGGCTCCTACGCGGTGCCGATCGGAATGCCGCCCGAGTTCTACAACGAACAGGAAACGGCGGCGAAGGAGAGACTGAGCGCCGCGGCCGCGCACGCCAGGCTCGCCGCCGGGGAGGGCCTGAGCATCGACACCGAACTGTTTACCGGGCCCGCCACCGCCACGCTCCTCTCGCAGTCCGAGACCGCGAGCATGCTGGTCGTAGGATCTCGAGGTCTCGGCGAGTTCACCGGTGGACTCCTCGGCTCGGTCAGCTCCGCCGTCGTCGGGCACGCCCGGTGTCCGGTAGCGGTGGTCAAGGCGCTGGCGGAGCCGGAAGGGGTCACGCGCCGACCGGTCGTCGTCGGTGTGGACGGCACCCGCAACAGCGAACCCGCAATCGCAGAGGCCTACCTCGAGGCGTCTCTGCGCAAGGCCGACCTCATTGCTGTCCACGCCTGGTCGGACCTCACCCTGCCGCCACGGTTCTCTGACGATGGACTGGACTGGGAGCCGATCCAGTCCCGTGAGGCCGCGGCCCTGTCGGAAAGCCTTGCCGGATATGCCGATGACTATCCAGACGTGCATGTGCACTCGATCGTCGTCAGGCAGGAGCCGGTCAAGTCGTTGCTCGAATACTCCCGGCGCGCTCAGCTCGTCGTCGTGGGCAGCCGGGGACGCGGCGGCTTCGCAAGCATGCTCCTGGGCTCGACCAGTCGGGCGCTACTGCACTCGGTCTCGTGTCCCCTGTTGATCGTGCGGGCCTGAGATCCGAGGTAGACCGGCGCGCACAATGGAGGAGGTCGCTCGATGACCACGGCAACACCCATCCTGGTCGGGGTCGATGGTTCGGCCGGGTCTTACAACGCGGTGCGGTGGGCCGCAGTGGACGCGGCGCTACGGCACAGCCCACTGTGGCTCGTTGCCATCTATGCGAAGCCGTTCGACGTCTTCAGATCGGCGTCCTCGGCGGAAATCTACATCGGGGAGCAGGAGGTCGCGGGGGGACGACTTCTTCGCGATGCCACGGACATCGCGCACTCCGAGAGCGAGCGCCTCGGTGAGGTGACGGTACAGACCGCACTGCTCGGCGGCCGCCCGGCACCCCTGCTGCTCGACCTTGCGCAGGACGCACGGATGCTCGTCGTCGGCTCGCGTGGGCTCGGGGAACTCACCGGCGGAATCGTGGGATCAGTCAGTTCGGCGGTTGCGGCCCACGCCCCGTGTCCAGTTGTCGTCGTCAAAGGTCTTCCGGAGCCAGGAAAGCCGGTGCTGGATGGACCGGTGATCGTTGGTGTCGACGGAACACCAACGAGCGAGCCCGCGATCGCGGCCGCGATGGAGGAGGCGTCTTTGCGGCAGGCCGACGTCACCGCAGTCCACGCCTGGACCGACGTAGACCTGTCGTCGACCACCTTCGGCGACCGGGAGACTTGCCTCCCGGTCAACTGGTCCGCCGTCGAAGCCCAGGAACACGTGGCGCTCGCCGAACGGATGGCAGGCTGGAAGGAACAGTTTCCCGAGGTGGGCATTCGCCGAGTCGTCGTGCAGGACAAACCCGTCCGGGAACTGGCTGCCATCTCAAACGACGCGCAACTGTTGGTGGTCGGCAGTCGCGGGCGGGGCGGGTTCAAGGGGATGCTGCTGGGATCGACCAGCAGGGCCCTGCTGCACCTGGTCGACTGCCCGCTCATGATCGTCCGCGCGCCCGAGTAGCCTGCCGACCCCCAGGTGGAGGTATGACATCTGAGTGGCGAACCGAACCCGATTCGGGCGTGCTCATCGCCGGGCACACCTATCGGGCGGTGTTGTTCGACCTCGACGGGGTCCTCACCGACACCGCAACCCTCCACCAACGGGCGTGGAAATCGGCCTTCGACGAGTTCCTCGCACGGAATCACCCAGCACAACCGCCGTTCGAGGCCGCGGACTATCGGGCGTACGTCGACGGAAAGGGCCGCTCCGACGGTGTCCGTTCATTCCTCGCCGCCCGGTCGATCTCCCTCCCCGACGAACCGGATCCCGACGCGGCCAACCCGCTGTGCGTACGGTCCCTGGCCGAGCGCAAGGACCAGTTGTTCCACGACCTGCTCCGGACCGAGGGCGTGCGCACCTTCGCACCGGCAGTCGAACTCCTGCACAGCCTCCACAGCGTGGGTGTCGGCGTCGCCGTTGTCAGCGCCAGTCGAAACGCCGCGCAGGTCCTGTCCCGGGCAGGCCTGCTCGACGAGGTGGACGTCCGGGTCGACGGAATCGATGCCGCACGTCTGCAGTTGCCCGGGAAGCCCGATCCCGCACTGTTCCTGGAAGCCGCGAGGCGGTTGGAGACGGACCCCAACCGAACGGTCGTGATCGAGGACGCCGAGTCCGGTGTCACCGCCGCCCACAAAGGTGGCTTCGGATTGGTCATCGGAATCGCTCCACCGGAAAGGGCCTCGGCCTTGGCGGGCAGTGGTGCGCAGATTGTCGTGGAAGGACTCGACGAACTCGACTGGAGCATAGGAGGAACGGTGCGTGCGGGCTCGTCCCCCGACTCGTCGTGCGAACTGTGCGCGCACACCACCTCGCCGGCGTGGTTTCTCGAGCACGTCGGTTTCGAACCGGCCGTTCAGGGTGCACGAGAGTCACTTTTCGCACTGGGCAACGGATTTCTCGCGACCAGGGGAGCATTGCCCGAGGCGAGGGCCGATGCGGTGCACTACCCGGGCACATACGTTGCCGGATGCTACAACCGCGTGACGTCGAGGATCGGGCGCATCGAACGCGAGGACGAGAGCATCGTCAACGTTCCCAACTGGCTACCGGTGGCCTTCCGAATCGACGACGGCCCCTGGCTGACGCCGGAGCACACCGCAATGGACCATCACCACATCGGTCTCGATCTGCGGCGGGGACTGCTCATGCGCGAGACGGTGTATCGGGATCCGGACGGCAGACGAACCCGGATACGGCAGCGGCGCCTCGTATCCATGGCGACGCCCCACCTCGCGGCATTGGAAACGACCATCGTGGCCGAGAACTGGTCCGGAAGACTCACGGTGCGGTCGGGCCTCGACGGCGATATCGAGAACACCAATGTCGCGGAGTACCGCCCCCTCAACGGCCGCCACCTGGAGTCGGTCGAGTCGGGCGTCGAACCCCCGAACATCATGTGGCTCAGCGCTCACACCTCACAGTCGCGTGTGCGGGTGGTAGTAGCGTGCAGAACCACGTCGTCGATGAACGACGAGAACTCCGGCACGGAGAACCAACGAATCGATGCCTCGCACCACGGGATCCATCTCGAGCAGTCCTTCGCCGCGGGTCGCGCGGCGAAAGTCACCGTGTACAAGGCAGTAGCCGTCTACACGTCGAAGGACAGGGCGATCTCGGAACCGCTCGCGGCCGCGGTGCAGGCGGTTGCCTCGGCCGGTTCCTTCGACGAACTGCTCACCGCCAGCGCTGCCGCCTGGAGCAACCTCTGGGCACGATGTGAGATGACGCCGGACGCGGATCACGGGACCAAGCAGGCGGCAAATGTCGACGTGTTTCACGTTCTGCAGACCCTGTCGCCACACACGGCAGACCTGGATGTGGGCGTTCCGGCGAGAGGGTTGCACGGCGAGGCCTACCGTGGCCACATCTTCTGGGACGAACTGTTCGTTTTTCCATTCCTCACACTGCGACTTCCCGAACTCACGCGCGCACTGCTGCTCTACCGCTTCCGGCGACTACCGGTCGCTCGGCAACACGCCAGGGCACTCGGATATGCGGGTGCACTTTTCCCCTGGCAGAGTGGCAGCGACGGCCGCGAGGAGACGCCGTTGGCACTGCTGAACCCGATCTCCGGCCGATGGGTGCCCGACAACTCGCGACGGCAGTTCCACATCAACCTCGCGATCGTCTACAACGTGTGGCACTACTGGGAGACCACGGGCGATCTCGGCTTCCTCACCGCCTTCGGCGCGGAGCTCCTCGTGGAGAACGCGCGATTCTGGGCGAGCCTCGCGACATACGATGCCGAGGCCGACCGCTACGACGTACGCGGGGTGATGGGCCCGGACGAGTTCCACGACGGATATCCGGACAGTCCGGGTAGCGGCATCGACAACAGCGCCTACATCAATGTGATGCTGGCGTGGTCGCTCGCCCGCGCTCTCGACGCCCATCGGATCCTGGGTCCGGACGCCGACCGTCGCACTTGGGACAAGCTGGGTGTCGATGGCGACGAGCTCCGGCTCTGGGACCACATGGCGCGGCGGCTGCGTCTCGAGTTCCTCGACACTGGCGTGCTGAGTCAGTTCGAGGGATATGGCCGGCTCACGGAGCTGCCGCTGGACGACTACCGCAGGCGGTACCGGGATATCGGAAGGCTCGACCTGATCCTCGAAGCGGAGGGAGATTCGACGAGTCGATACCAGGTGTCCAAACAGGCCGACGTCCTCATGCTGCTCTATCTGTTCAGTGCCGAGGAGCTCACATCGCTGATCGAAACACTCGGCTACGCCTTCGATCCCGCGGTGATTCCCGCGACAGTCGACTACTACCTCCAACGCACGACGCACGGATCGACGCTGAGCAGAATCGTGCACTCCTGGGTGCTGTCGCGGAGGAACCGCCGACAGTCATGGCAGATGCTGGGCGAGGCGCTCGCCTGCGATCTCGGTGAGCGGCCGGTCGCGAGCACGCGAAAGGGGATACACCTTGGCGCGATGGCGGGCAGCATCGACATCCTGCAGCGCTGCTATTCCGGCATCGACGTACGGGAGGGCGTGCTGTGGCTACACCCCCAGCTGCCGACCGAGTTGCGTGCCCTCGCATTCGACATCCATTACCGCGACCACTGGATGCACATACGGTGCGACCACACCGCCGTGACGGTCTCCACGAATCAGAGTGCCGCAGCACCGGTCCGGGTCGCGATCCACGACACGGTCCACACCCTCCCGGCAGGCGCGACGATCTCCGGTCCCGCATGAGCGATGGCCTCGTCCTTGGGAGCGGAGCGGCTTTCCTCACTGAGCTTTGTACACCGCGTACCAGGTGCGCCGCGACACCCGAAGGATCGCGTCATGCAAGTGTTCGGCCCGGCGATACAGCTCCCGCCGGCGCGCCTCCGTCCGGAGGTCGGGCTCATGCTCGAGGTCGGCGATCGCGGCGCGGTACGCGTGCTCTGCGGGCGACAATGCCTCAATCGCGCGATCTGCGTAAATCGCTGCGGCGCCACCCGGCAGTGCTCGAAGTCCCTCCGCAAGGGGGACAGCCGCCGCGGCGAGTGTGTCGAGTAGCGCGACCAGGCACGGGTCCGGTTTGGTGCATGTCGGCCCTGAGCACGACAACTCCGACTCCCGGATCAGCGCATACCCGGCCTCGGTGACCTCGCCGAGACGTTCCCCTAGTTCGAACAGGTCTTCCGCCTCGAGCGGAGTACTGAAACTGTCGCGGACCGCGATGTTGAGATCGCGACGTGCGGCATGCTCGGCCGCGGCGATGACCCGGAGCTCCGTGACGGCATCGCGGGTCGCGGCCTCCCCGTGTCCCCACCGTTGGAGGACCTGCATGCCCTGCTCCACGATCGCGAGCTGCGCATGCAACTTGCTCAGCACGTCGAACGAACGTGGCAGGAACCAGGATGTCGGTAGGCGGGGCCAGCGCATCAGATCGCCTCCCACACCGGGAAGAGCGCCGCCCCGAGCAGTGCGGTCACCGGTAGCGTGACGATCCATGCCGAGCCCATCTCCTTGACCACCTTCCAGTGGACGTGCTGCTTGCGATGCTGTGCCCCCACACCTACCACGCCGGCCGCGACGACGTGCGTGGTGCTCACCGGTGCGCCGACCAGCGCCGCCCCGAGGATCACACTGCTGGCGCCGCCCTGACTGACCAGTCCATCGAGCGGAGTCATCCGGTACACGCCGCGGCCCACGGTCCGTACGATCCGCCAGCCTCCGAATGCGGTACCGGCGGTCAGGCTCGTCGCGGCGGCAAGCTTGACCCACAACGGCACCGTGAATTCTGTGAGCTGCCCGCCCGCGACCAGAAGGAGTGTGATCACGCCCATGGACTTCTGCGCGTCGTTGGCTCCGTGGCTGAACGCGAGGGTGGCGGCCGTGACCCATTCTCCCTTGCGAACCGGGTCGAGTGTGCGATGCCGGGCCCGTCGCATGAGCCTCCACGCGAGCGCCCCGAGAAGTGCACACGCGAGCGCACCCAAGGCGGGGGAGATTGCAAGGCCGACGAGAATCCCCACGATGCCCGTGGGGTGCCCGTCGGTGAACCCGCCCCAGTGGACACCGCTTGTGCCCGCGGCGACCAGAGACGCGCCGACCAGTCCACCGACGAGAGCGTGCGACGAACTCGACGGCAGCCCCAGCCGCCACGTCAGCAGGTTCCACGCGATCGCCGCCGTGACCGCGGCGCCGACCGCCGTGATCGTTGTATCTGCGGGCAACTCGACGACCCCGCCGACTGTGTCGGCTACGGCCGTTCCGACGAGCAGCGGTCCCGCGAAGTTCCCGGCCGCGGCGAGCATCAGTGCGTGTCCGGGGCGGGCGGCCCGGGTGGCGACGAGCGCGGCGATCGAGTTTGCCGAGTCGTGGAAGCCGTTGGTGAGGTCGAACGCGAATGTCGTCGCGATCGCCAGGAGCAGGGCAATCTCCATCGTTCAGTCCGTGGGGCAAGCGCCGCTGGGTGCGCGTCGCAGTCGAGGTACAGGGGACTCAGGCCTGTCGGTGAATGTCGTCGTCGCCAGTCCACGCGGACCATAGGAAAGCGCGGCTGTCATGGCGTCCTCGATGACGTCGGGACCGAGGTCCCGCAACGGATCCCGGGGCACCCTGTCACGGACACACGCCTGCAACGTCGCTTCGTCGGATTCTCCTCATCTACTCAACCACCCACGAGTGTGCGTATCACGGATCCGCCTGTGCTGAGCACCCTTCGGAAAAGCGAACCACGGAATGGCGCGACCCTCCGAACGACTCCAGCCGAGAAGGTGCCTCTGCCTGCGATGTGAAGCGCGACCAGGAGTCCTGGCTACAGTCGCCGCGCGATCGACTCGGCCTCCGCACCCAGTTTCGCCAACCGCAGGTCGGCGAGGGGGGTGAGGGTGTTGCCCATCCGGTTGGTCACGAACGCCACCGACAGACCCGTGTCCGGGTCGGCGAAGGCCCCAGAGCCACCGAGGCCGTAGTGACCGAAGGCGTACGGCGACTGTGTTCGGCTCGCGACGAACGCGGCGTGGTAACCGAGCCGCCAGTTCATCCGGATTCCGAGCACGTAGTCCCTGGCCGTTGTCTGCACCTCACCGATCTGCGCGAGGCCGTCCTCGCTCAGGAATCGGGTGCCGTCCACCATGCCCCGGTTGGCGATCGCCCCGTACATGCGAGCCAGGCCACGGGCGCTGAAGACCCCGTTCCAGCCGGGCATGACGTGGTCGTGGATTGCCGGGTTCCTGACGAGTTCGTCGAACCCTTCCGGCATGCCTGCGGCGGCGAGGTTGTGCAGCCCCGGGGTCCGCGACAGGAGGTGGGACGCCACATCCCATGGGATCCCGAAGGGAGTGATTCGCGGAAAGGTTTTCGCGATGCGTCGGCGCTCTTCATCTGGCACCTGGAACCAGAACTCGGGGATGCCGAGGGGGCCGGCGATCTCGGTTCGGACCAAGTCGGTGAACGACATTCCGGTGACCCGGGTGGTCAGTTCGGCGACGAGCGATCCAAAGGTCACCGCGTGATAGCCGGGCATGACACCGCGCCGTCGGTCGGGAACGGCCGCTGCCAGCGCGGTCACCACCCCGTCGTGATCCAGGAGCGCCAAGCGTCCCGGTACCAGGCCACGCACACGATGGAGTCCGGCCCGGTGGCTCAGCAGTTCGCGCACCGTGATGGAATCCTTGCCCGCGCTCGCGAATTCAGGCCAGTACTCGGCGACCGCGGCGTCGTAGTCGATCAGCCCACGGTCGGCGAGGCGGTGAAGGACAGTGCTCGCGACGCCTTTCCCTGTCGAGAACGACATAGAGACGGTGCTGGACCGCCAGCGCGTGGTCGGAGTGGACCAGCCAGACCAGATATCGACGACCGGTTCACCGTGCAGGTACACCGCCAGCGCGCCACCACCGTCCGGCGTCCGGTTGAACAGCCCGAAGAACTGCTCCGCCAACGGCGCGAAGGTCGGGGCCACCACCATCGCCGTCGGCTTATACAGCCCACCACACGAGTCCGGGCGTCCGGATTCGTTGTCGTCCGACCTTCCGTGTGCGTGCATCATGGTGTCCGCTTTTCGCTGTTCGGGGGCCGCCCTCACACGTCCCTATCTGTGTATACAACGCTGAGATACCCCCGGGGGATTCCCGCCGAGGCATCGACAGACAAACCAGCGTCGCCGCCGGGCACGGCTGTGAGAAACCCGAAGAGAGGCCGAAATACTCTGGTCCGCACGCCAGCGCTGCGAGATCGTAGAGGGGCGGAGGTGGCAGTTCGATGGTCAAGCATTGGCTCGTGATGGAGACCGAGAACCCAGATGGTCGGTTGCCCTTCCACACCCGGGTGGCCGGTGCCGGACGGCATCTGCCGGCGACGCGGCTGACAACCGACGACCTGATGGCGGCCACCCGCCATACGACGCACATCGACCTCGAACGACTGACCGGGATCCACGAACGTCGGATCTCGGTCGGAGACGACGACTCCTACACACTCGCGACCACTGCGGCGCAGGATGCGCTGCGGCATTCCGGGCGGACCGCGGAATCGATCGACGTCGCGATCAGCTGCAGTATCACCAAGTTCCGTGACGGATTGACCCAGTGGCTCGAACCGACCATGAGCAGCGCCGTCGCCCGTGCCCTCGGCGCCGGGACAGCGATGACTTTCGACCTCGCGAACGCCTGCGCCGGGATGTTGACCGGTGTCACCGTGGCGAACAACTGGATTCGGCAGGGACTGATCGAACGGGCCCTGATCGTCAGTGGGGAGTACATCTCCCAGCTCGGCCAGAACGCGGCCCAACACATCCACAACATCATGAGCAAGGAGTTGGCGTCGCTGACCCTGGGCGACGCAGGCGCTGCTCTGCTTCTCGAGCGTGCCCCTGCCGGGTCTGCCGGGATCCGGCTGGCCGGGTTCACGACGGTGGCCGACTACAGCCGGCTGTGCCTCGCGTACCCGAAGGGTGACGATCCCGGCGCCCGCATGTTCACCAACTCGCGGGGGATCCAGAAGGCTGCCATCGCAGACACCCCCCTTCTGCTGCACGAGGTCCTCGACACCCTCGGCCTGTCCATTCACGACATCGACCACGTGATCACACATCAGACTTCTGCTCGAGCGATCCGTAAGGGGATGGCCGAAGTGATGGCATCGTTCGGCGACTCACCCCGGCACGACGCCGTCATCACCGTCGACAAATACGGGAACACGGCCTCCACGAGCCACACCGTCGCACTGGTAGAAGAGCTCGAGGCTGGCCGAATCCGACCGGGGGAGACGGTTGCACTGATCGCCCTCGCGTCCGGCCTGGAGATCGGAATCGTCCTGGTGGAAATCGACGAGGAGTTGGTGGCAGGTTATGGGCACCGTCATTGATCGACTGGAGATCGTGCACGGTCGGTGGCGATCACGGCACAGCGCCCTGCATCTTGCCGTGGCCGCGGCGAAGTCCTGCCTGGAGGGTGCCGGGCGCAGTGCGAACGATCTCGATCTGCTCGTCAACACGGGCTTGTACCGGGATCGGAACCTCGGTGAGCCCGCACTCGCCGCGATGATCCAGGAAGACATCGGCGCGCACCCCGAGGACCCGCACACCGATTCCCACGGCACGTTCTCGTTCGACGTCGCGAACGGCACCTGCGGAATGCTGACAGGCCTGCAGATCGTCGATGGATTCCTGCGCTCGCATGCGATCCGATGCGCGCTCGTCGTGGCCAGTGACGCCGATCCCGGTCATGGCATGAGCGAACACTTTCCGTTCTCCGCCACCGGGGGAGCGATGTTGTGCAGCTGGCGTGGCGGTGGCTACGGGCTGGGTTCGGTGACCTGGGTGAACGAGCCCGACGACGGCGAGTCGTTCCGAGCCACGGTCGCTCAAGGTGACAACCGGAACGTCCTCCACATCAGCCAGTCCGATTCCCTGGACGAACGCTATGCGTCCGCGTCCGCTGCGGCCGTGACCTCGTGCCTGGCGCGCGCCTCCCGCGGCCTCGACGAAGTCGACACGATCGTGGCCGCACCGGCCCGCCCTGGCTACCGAGCAGCGCTCGCGACCCGACTGGGTGTTCCCGAGACCCGGATCAGCGTGGCCGAAGACGTTCGCATGCACACGGCCGCGTTGGTGGGCGCGCTCGACCACGGCCGTCACCGCATGGCGGCCGGCACCCGCACGCTGATCGTCGCGGCGGGGGCGGGTGTGACTGCCGGTGCCGCCCTCTACGAGGAGCCACCGGTGCCGGACACAGTCCGGAGGCATCGTGATCGGGAATGAGACCGCCGCGATGGGACACTTGACGATCCCGACGATCCCGAACCGACGGACAGTCGAATCGGCCGTCGCACTCGCCTGTAGGGCACCGTCGATACACAACAACCAGCCCTGGTGGTCGGTCACCGGCCCCGACCACCTGATGTTTCAGGATGACGACCGCCCGAAGCCGAGGTGAGACAGATGGCATCCGACAACCTCAGCTTCCTCGACGCGGGCTTTCTCGAGACAGAGGATTCCGATCGACACGCGAGCCTCAACATCGGGGCACTCTCGATCATCGAAGGCCCGGCTCCCGACCAGGACGAGTTCCGCGAGGCCGTCGCCGTCCGTCTGCTGAACCTTCCGCACGCGGAGCAGAAACTGCACACCGCCCCCATGGATGTGGGCGCCCCGTCGTGGGCAGACGACCCGAGCTTCGACCTCGACCGACACCTGCGACGCGTCGCGCTCCCCGAGCCCGGAGGGGACGACGAACTGTTCGGCTTCGTCGGACGGGTGATGGCACACCGGTTGGACCGCGACCATCCACTCTGGGAGTGCTGGGTTGTCGAGGGCCTCGCCGACGGCAGGTGGGCAATCCTCGCCAAGCTGCATCACTGTCTGGCAGACGGCATCACCGGGACGAAGCTGTTCGATGCCATGTGTGACGAGCCGGACCCGCGAGTCACCCCGGAGCCCGGACCGGCGCCGCCGCGGGTGCGGGCTGCGGGACTCGTGGAGTCCCTGATGTCTCCGCGCCGTCAGCTTCGGCTTCTGTCCACCGTCGTGACCGCTCCACAGCGAATGGCAGCGGTGGCCGCCGGAGCTGTCGAAGGTCTCGCACGGCTACTGACGGGGATGGTGACCACCTCGTCGGCTACCTCTCTGAGCGGGCCGATCGGCCGGCAGCGTCGGTACTGCGGGGCCCGAGCCAAGCTGGCGGATGTCCGCGAGATCTGCGACGCCTACGACGTCACCGTCAACGACGTCGCCCTGTCGGCAATCGCGAGCGGGCTACGCACAGTCCTTCTGCAACGAGGCGAGCAGCCCGACGCCCACGCGGCGCGAACCCTCGTACCCGTGTCGGTGCGCTCAGGACGCGACCGTGACTCGACACACAACCAGGTCTCGCTGATGCTGCCGTTCCTTCCCGTCGACATCGAGGACGACGTCGAACGCCTTGTCACGGTGCACGAACGGCTCACGGCGCACAAGAACCAGGGCGAGGCGGAAGGGGGTAAAGCGTTCACGTCCCTGGCGCAGTACGGGCCGTTCATGCCGATGGCATGGGCCGTTCGACTGGCCCTTCGCTACCCGCAGCGCAGCGTCGTCGCCGTTGCCACCAACATTCCCGGACCACGCGACGAACGACATGTGTTGGGACGGAAGATCCTCGACGTCTTCCCCTACGTGCCCATCGCGGTGCGCCTGCGTATCGGCATCGCGATTCTCAGCTACCACGACCGCCTCGCCTTCGGACTCACCGGCGACTACGACACCACTGCCGACCTCGGCGACCTGGCCCGGGCAATCGAGCGCGCGGTCGAGTCTCTCCTTCCCGCACCCGCGCGCCACGCCGACGTCGATTTGCCATTCAGGGACTAAATGCCCTGGATTCGGCCCCTGCACTGGCGTTTGCTGAGTGTCAGCGGCCACTAGGAGGCGAGCCATGCCTGACCAAGGTGCGACGACATCGAAGTACGTACTCGGACTCGACGAGGTCGGACTCACCGACGCCGCAACAGTGGGCGGGAAGGCCGCCAACCTCGGTGAGCTGACCCGCTTGAGGCTGGCGGTGCCGACCGGATTCGTAGTCACCACCGACGCCTACCTCGAGACAATGGGGCAGGGCGGTGTCCGGTCTGAGCTGTACGCACACCGGGTTCCGGACGCCGGCGCTGGGCCGTTGAGCGACCAGGCCGAGCGGCTGCGGGGGATCGTTCTGGCCGCGCCGATACCGGATGATGTGCGAGACGGGATCGCGGGTGCGTATCACCGCCTCGGCGACGGCATTCGGGTCGCGGTTCGGTCGTCTGCCCCCGCCGAAGATGCGGCGGACACGTCGTTCGCGGGAATCCACGACAGCTTCACCAATGTCAGCGGCGACGATGCGGTGCTCGATGCGGTGCGGCGGTGTTGGGCGTCGCTGTGGTCCGAACGGGCCCTGAGCTACCGGGCCGCACGCGGCTACGGTGAGGAGCCATCGCTCGCCGTCGTGGTGCAGACGATGGTGTCCTCGGACCGTTCCGGGGTCGTCTTCACGGCGGATCCCCGGACCGGCTCGCGCGAGCGGATCGTCATCGAAGCCGCGCGCGGTCTCGGCGAGGTGGTGGTCGGTGGACAGGTCGAACCGGATACCTACACGATGGACAAGGACTCCGGCACGCTCGTCGAGATGCATCTGGGCACCCAAACGTTTCAGATCCGAGGCGATTCCGCCGGCGAGAGTCAGGAAGAGATCGCGCCGGCGGCACAGCGGCATCGGGTGCTAGACGAGGGGATGCTGAGCCGGATCGCCGAGCTGGCCACGACCATCGAGAAGAGTTACGGCGCACCGCAGGACCTCGAGTTCGCCATTGCCGGCGATGACCTGTGGGTGGTGCAGACCAGGCCGATAACGACATTGGAGACATCGGTCCAACCGACACAGCCCAGCGAGGCGGCCCCCGTCGACGTCCTGGCGAGCGGCCTCGGGGCAGGACCAGGGTCCGCGAGCGGCCGGGTCTGTGTGCTGACGTCCCCGAAGGACGGCGATCGCCTCCGCTCCGGCGACGTCTTGGTGGCCCCGATGACGAGACCGGATTGGATCCCGATTCTGCGGCGCGCGGCCGCGATCGTCACCGATCGAGGGGGCATCACGTGCCACGCCGCAATCGTGGGCCGAGAACTCGGCCTGCCGGTCGTGGTAGGTGCGCACAATGCGACGACGGTCCTGACCGATGGGCAGGTCGTCACGGTCGACGGCAGCAAGGGCGTCGTGGTTGCCGGAGCCGACGTCCACGACCGCGCCGTTGCGGCGCCTGCGACGCCCTCCACCAGAACAGGTGGCAGCCGAGCGGGACAGACCGCCACCGCGATATATGTCAACCTCGCGTCCCCCGACACCGCGGAAGCCGCGGCCGCACTCGCCGTTGACGGAGTGGGCCTGCTCAGAGCCGAATTCATGATCACCGAGGCGCTGGGCGGGAAGCACCCGAGCAAGTTGATGGAGGAGGGGCACAGGGATGACTACGTCGAGTCCATGGCCGAGGGCGTGGGCCGGATCGCGGAGGCCTTCTCGCCTCGGCCCGTCATCTACCGCGCGATCGATCTGCGGAGCAACGAGTTCGCCAATCTCGACGGCGGCGAATGCGAGCCGGTCGAGGAGAACCCGATGATCGGGTACCGGGGTTGTTTCCGGTATGTCCGTGAGCCGGAACTGTTCGCCCTCGATCTCGACGTGCTGCACCGGGTACGCCAGCGGTTCGCCAACGTGCACCTGATGATCCCGTTCGTCCGCACTCGGTGGGAGCTCGCCCGGTGCCTCGAACTGGTCGACGCTCACCCGCTGGGGCGAGACCGGAGCATGCTCCGCTGGATCATGGCCGAGGTTCCCTCGGTCGCGTACTGGCTGGACGAGTATGCCCGTCTCGGGATCGACGGGCTGTCGATCGGAACCAACGACCTCACCCAGTTGGTCCTCGGCGTCGACCGGGACTCGGACATCTGCGAAGACCTGTTCGACACGATGGATCCGGCGGTCCTGGCGACGATCGATCTCATCCTGGATCGCGCCCGAGCGGTGGGGATGACGACGTCGCTCTGCGGTCAAGCGGTGTCGAGCGCGCCCGCACTGGCCGAGCACCTCGTCCGGAGGGGCATCAACTCGGTGTCGGTCACACCGGACACCGTCGAGCAGACCCGCCGCACGGTCGGCATGGCCGAGCGCCGAATCCTGCTGGAACACGCCCGGATCGGCGACCGACCACGCGAATGAACTCAGGCCGAATCGTGCGCCGCCCGACAGTCGACGAGGCGGTCCACATTGTGACCTGGTGTCGGCCGGCGGACCCATCCGACGGCCGACACCACGAGGTCAGATCCGCTCGATGATGGTGCCGGTGGCCAGCGCGCCGCCGGCGCACATGGTGATCAGTGCGGTGGACTTGTCCGTCCGCTCGAGTTCGTGCAGTGCGGTGGTGATCAGGCGGGAGCCGGTGCTGCCGACGGGGTGGCCGAGGGCGAGGGCGCCGCCGTTGACGTTGACCTTGTCCATGTCGGGGCCGTGCACCCGAGCCCAGGACAGTGCGACGGACGCGAAGGCTTCGTTGACCTCGAACAGGTCGAGGTCGCCGATCTTCATGCCTGCCTTCTCGAGCACCTTGGCGGTGGCCTGGACGGGGCCGTCGAGGTGGAATTCGGGTTCGGCGCCGACGAGCACCTGGGAGACGATCCGGGCGCGGGGCTTGAGGCCGAGGGCGAGGGCGCGGTCGGAGTCCATCAGCAGCACTGCGGCGGCGCCGTCGGAGATCTGCGAGGCGGTGCCCGCGGTGTGGATGCCGCCCTCGATGACCGGCTTGAGCTTGGCGAGCGACTCGAGCGTGGTGTCGCGCAGGCCCTGGTCCCGGGAAACCACTGTGGTCTCGGCGGTCGGCAGCTTGTCCTCGCCGATGACGGGGGCCGTCACGGGCAGCACCTCGCGGTCGAAGCGTCCCTCGGCCCAGGCCTGCTTGGCCAGGGCCTGCGAGCGGACTCCGAGTTCCTCGATGTCCGCGCGGGTGATGCCGCGACGCTTGGCGATCCGCTCGGCGGCCTCGAACTGGTTGGGCATGTCGATGTCCCAGGACGCGGGGCGGCGCGGGCCTGCCTCGGTGCCGACGTTGGCGCCGAGCGGGACCTGGCTCATCTGCTCGACGCCGCAGGCGACGCCGATGTCGATGGCGCCGGTGGCGATCAGCCCGGCGATCAGGTGGTTGGCCTGCTGCGCGGAGCCGCACTGGCAGTCGATGGTGGTGGCGCCGGTCTGCCACGGCAGACCCGCGGCCAGCCAGGCGACCCGGGTGACGTTGTTGGACTGTGCACCGGCCTGGGTGACGCAGCCGCCGATGGCCTGCTCGACGAGGAGGGGGTCGATGCCCGCCCGCTCGAGCAGTCCGACCTGAACCGCGCCCAGGGTCTCCGCCGCGTGCAGGCCGGACAGCCAACCCCCTCGCTTGCCGATCGGGGTACGGACTGCCTCGACGATTACTGGTGTGCCCACGGTGAACTACCTCTCAAAGAAGAACCCAAACTAGAACTTGTTCTTCATATCAGTCGACCTCGCTAAATTGCTAAGATTCGCAAGTAGCGTTCGGATTGTGGAATGATGCCGGCGAGGCACGATGTCGCGGACTCACCGCCCATCGGAGAACAGCAGGAGGCGCCATGGTCGCAAACTCGCGCCAACCGCTCTATCAGATGAAAGCGGACTTCTTCAAGACACTGGGTCACCCGGCGCGCATCCGGGTTCTGGAATTGTTGAGCGAGCGCGATCACGCCGTCTCGGAGATGCTGCCCGAGGTCGGGATCGAGCCCGCGAATCTGTCGCAGCAGCTGTCGATTTTGCGACGCGCCGGACTCGTCACCGCCAGGCGGGAAGGCCTGTCGGTCACCTATGCGCTGACCTCACCGAAAGTCGCGGATCTGTTGACGATCGCCAGAGGGATCCTCACCGGTGTCGTTGCGGGCCAGGCTGAACTGTTGGAGGACCTACCAGAGTCGGCCGCATTGGCCAGCGACTCCGCCAGCTGACAAGAAAGCTCGGACGTGGATCCGTGCCAACCTTTAATTGCAGAATTTCTTAAATGCATACCTTGCACGAACGGACAACGAGGGTGACTGACGAGGACGACGACACGCGTGGACGCTCCGGCCACGCGGACCTGCAGCTATTGGGGCTCAACGTAGCCGTGGTGACAGTTGCGGAGGCTCAAAACCGTCGTTCTCGGGCCGTCCCGCCGCGCTCGCCGTGGACATCGATGGAGCAGTACGCGGGCTTGATCCGTACGCACACACCGATTCGCGTGTTGCGGCTGCCCATGACCACGGGCGACGCGAGGGTCATCGCGGTGCAGATTGTCGCACTCGCACCACCCGTGTCGGTTGCGTTCGTGACCGGCCTCGCCGCCCGGGAGTCCTCGCAGGTCAAGGGTGAGGTGGCGGCGCGCGGAGGGCCCTTGATCATCACCGAACTCGACGTGGTCACCGCCGGGCTTGCGGCGACCACGATCTCCCTCCTTCGTCGACGCGGCGCCGCGCCTCGTTCGGGGAGGGTGGTGGTCAATGGTCCCGAGTGCGCACCCCTGCTCGGCCCGACCTTGATGAAGTCCGGGATCGGGCAGATTGCCAACTGGCACGGCGGCGACGCGCACGCCTTCCCACTGCGTCGATTGATGGAGCGAAACGACGTTCTGATCGACCTCGCCGGAACTGCCGCGGACACCGACGCACCGGGCCGCACCGTGCCGTACCCGACGGACCCGTACTCGGTGGGGCAGCTGGTTGTGCCGGGTCTGATCAGCGCCATGTGTGGGCACGACGCGAGGGAGGTGACCTCGGAGGTGCTCGCCGCCACCGCGCGGGCACTGGCACTGACCACGCCGGCCGGGCAGGCGCTGCCCGCGCCGGACGACGGTCTGGTCATCCGCGCGATCACCCGCCAGGTCGGGCGCATCTTCGCCCATCTCACCGACCGCAGCAGGCACCAATAGCAGTGCACACAGCTTCGTTCGCACCACATTCGACGACTTTCGCGAGGAGAACACCGTGACCACACCCGCAACCGACATCGGGGCCGCTCCGACAATGCACGATGAGATCGTGTCCTGGGTCGCGGAGGTCGCCGACCTCACCGGGCCCGACGCCGTGGTGTGGTGCGACGGATCTGCCGGCGAATGGGATCGCCTGACGACACAACTGGTCGGCAAGGGAACCTTCGTCCGCCTCGAGGGCAAGCCGAACTCCTTCTGGTGCGCCTCGGACCCCGAAGACGTCGCGCGCGTCGAGGATCGTACGTTCATCTGCTCCCGCTTCGAGGCCGATGCCGGGCCGACGAACAACTGGATGGACCCCGTCGACATGAAGACGGTGATGACCGAGCACTACCGCGGTGCGATGTCCGGTCGCACGATGTACGTCATCGCGTTCTGCATGGGCCCCATCGACGCGGCCGAACCGAAGTTCGGTGTACAGGTCACCGACTCGGAGTACGTCGCCGTGTCCATGCAGATCATGACCCGCTCCGGGGCCGCGGTGTGGGACAAGCTCACCACCGGAGTCGACTTCGTCAGGTGCTTGCACTCGGTCGGCGCCCCGCTCTACCCGGGCCAGGCCGACTCCGCCTGGCCGTGCGATGGCACCAAGTACATCTCCCACTTCCCGGAAGATCGGACGATCTGGAGCTACGGCTCCGGCTATGGCGGCAATGCCCTGCTCGGCAAGAAGTGTTACTCGCTGCGCATCGCCTCGAAGATGGCCAAGGACGAGGGCTGGCTGGCCGAGCACATGCTCATCCTCAAGCTCACCTCTCCAGAGAAGAAGACGCACTACATCGCGGCGGCCTTCCCGTCCTCGTGCGGCAAGACCAACCTCGCGATGCTCGAGCCCACCCTCGCCGGATGGACCGCGGAAACCGTCGGCGACGACATCGCCTGGATGCGCTTCGGTGACGACGGCCGGCTCTACGCGGTCAACCCCGAAGCGGGGTTCTTCGGCGTCGCCCCCGGCACCGGCGTCCACACGAACCCGCATGCCATGGCAACCATCGAGCGGGGCAACTCGATCTTCACCAATGTCGCGCTGACCGACGACGGCGACGTCTGGTGGGAAGGCATGACAGATCGGCCGCCGGCCCACCTGACCGACTGGAAACGCCGAGACTGGACCCCGAACTCGGGTGAGCGTGCAGCGCACCCGAACTCGCGGTACTGCACCCCGATCGCGCAGTGTCCCACCGTGGCCCCCGAATGGAACGACCCGGCCGGGGTGCCGATCTCGGCGATCTTCTTCGGCGGCCGCCGCGCCACCACCATCCCTCTGGTTGCCGAATCGCTGAGCTGGCAGCACGGGGTCTTCCTAGCCTCGACCCTGTCGTCCGAGACGACGGCCGCCGCGACCGGTCAGGTCGGCGTCGTGCGACGAGATCCGATGGCGATGCTGCCGTTCCTGGGGTATCACGTCGGCGACTATTTCGCGCACTGGCTCGAGATCGGAGCGAAGGCGGATCCGGCCAAGTTGCCGAAGATCTTCTACGTCAACTGGTTCCGACGCGGCGACGACGACCAGTTCCTGTGGCCAGGATTCGGGGAGAACTCCCGGATCCTCAAATGGGCACTGTCGCGGATCGACGGCGAAGGCGTGGCCGACGCGACGCCAATCGGCTACGTGCCAACTCTCGATGCACTCGACCTGGCGGGAATGAAGTTCGACCGCACCAAGATCGCTGCCGCACTGAAGGTCGACCCGGTCGAGTGGATCGCCGAAACACGGCTGATCGACGAGTGGTACGCCACCATCGGCGGCAACACCCTGCCCGATGTCCTGCGCGAAGAACTCGGCGCCCTCAAACTCCGACTGAGTGCGCCTTCTCTCGCCGATCCGCTTCCTGGCAAACCTGCCACAACACGAGACGCCGACTTCCGCCGCGTGCGGGTCCGCACCCGCCGCGGCAAGGCCTGACGGCCGCGGCACACGATCCAGGCATGGAGCGCATCACGTCGATCCACCCGCGTTCCGTGCCGTCCCGGACCCGGCGCGAGGAGAGGGATCGCCCTCCTCGCGCCGGGTCGCCGCTTCCGCCGGCAGGGCCTGATTCCCCCTCAGCAGGCCCTGCCGGCGGAAGTGAATTGCTTGAGAGATTCACGGCACACTGAGGAACTGCACATGTCTGAACTCGAAGTCCCGACCGGGCCCGCGAAAACGACCGGCCCCGCCGGAGCCCGTATGGCCGGGGCCTTACGGTCGGTCGCCGAACTCCTGCCCAGATGGAGCGAGTGGAAACCCGCACTCCGGGCACCCGGTGCGGACCTGCTCGCCGGCCTGATCGTCGCGCTGGTGGCGCTGCCCTTGGCCTTGGGCTTCGGAGTGAGCACCGGCCTCGGCGCCGCCGCGGGCCTGACGACTGCGGTCATCGCCGGAGCGGTCGCGGCGGTGTTCGGCGGTTCCCGCTTCCAGGTGTCGGGCCCGACCGGAGCGATGACGGTGGTCCTGGTGCCGATTGTCGCCCAGTACGGGCCGACCGGAGTTCTGGCGGTCGGGTTGATCGCGGGGGCGGTCCTGGTCGGGCTGGCGTTCGCGGGCGTCGGCCGGGCCGTGCGGTACATGCCCGCCCCGGTGATCGAGGGGTTCACCGCCGGCATCGCCGTCGTCATTGCCCTCCAGCAGATCCCGGCCGCACTGGGGATCTCCGGCGCGGAAGGCGAGAAGGTGTGGCAGTCCGCGTTCGACGCGGCTCGCAAATTCGTGGCGGACCCGTCGATCCTGACACCGTCGATCGCGCTGGTGGTGGCCGTGGCGATCCTCATCGGCGGACGCTACTTCCCGAGGGTCCCGTTCTCCCTCGTCGCGGTCGCCGGAGCAACCGCCGTTGCTCAGCTGTTCGGCTTGGACATTGCGCGAATCGGCGCCATTCCGTCCGGGTTCTCCACGCCGACGCTGAGCTTTCTCCGCCTCGGTGATCTCACCTCCCTGATCGCGCCGGCCCTCGCTGTCGCAGCGTTGGCGGCACTCGAATCGCTCCTGTCGGCGACGGCCGCCGATTCGATGGGCGTCGGCACGCGCCACAATCCCGACCGGGAACTGTTCGGGCAAGGCCTGGCGAACATCGCCGCACCCCTGTTCGGAGGAGTCCCCGCCACCGGCGCGATTGCCCGGACCGCCGTCAATGTCCGCTCCGGCGCCCGTACCCGACTTGCCGCCCTGACCCACGCGCTCATCCTCGCCGCGATCGTGTACCTGGCCGCCGGGCTGGTCGCCGAGATCCCCCTCGCCGCCCTCGCGGGAGTGTTGCTGGCCACCACCGTCCGGATGGTCGAGACCGCCTCCATCCTCGCCATCGCCCGCGCCACCCGCGCCGACACCGTGGTGATGATCGCAACGTTCCTCGTCACCGTCGTGTTCGACCTGGTCACCGCGGTCGCCGTCGGCGTCGGGTTCGCCGCGATCCTCGCCCTGCGGGCGGTCGCCAAGTCCGCGCGGATCGAACAGGTACCCCTCGAGCACGACGATCACCTAGCCGAGGAACACGAACTCCTCCGCGAACACATCGTCGCCTACCGCATCGAGGGCGCGTTGTTCTTCGCCGCCGCGCACCGCTTCCTCCTCGAGCTCGCCGAGGTCTCGGACGTGAAGGTCGTGATCCTGCGCATGTCACGGGTCACCGCCCTTGACGCGACCGGCGCCATCGTCCTCAAGGACGCCATCACCAAACTCGAACACCGCCACATCGCTGTGCTGATCTCAGGCGCCAAACCAGAGCATCTGCGCCCGCTCGAGGTCCTCGGTGTGTTCACCACCAAGGACAGCGAGGACCGCCACGTATTTGACACCACCCCGCGAGCGATCAGCTATGCCCGAACGCTCGTCCTGCCCGAAAGCCGCTACGCCTCCACCAGCACAGAGGACTGACCGATGCCAGAGACCCAACCCACCACCACACCGACGACACGCCAGCGTCTCGGCTACCTCGGCGGCCGAACCCTGCCATCAAGCCTCCACGGCTGGGTCGTCAACGACATCACGGGGCCCGGAGCCACCCGCCGGTACGCGATCCGCTGCCTGGTTCCCCTCGTCCCCATTCTCGCGGCCCTGTTGTTCATCCCTGGACCGTGGCTCATCCGGATCAGCATGGTCCTGCTGCTGTTCCTGCCGTTCGTCTACTTCCTGTTCGCCCTGAAGAACATCTACCTGCGTCACCGCCTCGTCAGCCACGGCCTCGACCCGCAGCTCCTCGACAAACACAAGCAGTCTCGGCTCGACAAGGAACGTGCGGAGTACGAGACCCGATACCGATCGGCCCCCTAGACGATGCCTCATCCAGCGAAAGCTCCTGCGTGCGTCCACGATCTGCGACACGGGGGCCCTTCGGCATGCCGTCGCACGTTGCGCCGGAATCACCATCTCGGCAGAGGTCCACGCGCCGCGAACCCCGACACGACAAGAACTGACAGGTGAACCGAGCTCTCACAGCGCAGAAGGGCGGGCGTGATGGCGGCGCCCATCGCCGCGAGGACGACACACCGATCCCGCCTTCCCACGATCGTCCAGGTCGGCACGCCCGGATAGAGCCGCCGGCCACGGGCGAGCAAATCCCGTCCGGGGCCGGCGAATAGACGGACACCCCACCCGCACCTCCTGCACGATGAAAGGGACCCACTCACATGCCCATCGCCACCCTCAACGGGATCCGACTCAACTACACCGTCACCGGCACCGGTCCACTTGTTCTGCTGGTCATGGGGAGCGGCAGCCCGGGCCGCGTGTGGAACTCGTACCAAGTCCCAGCTCTGGTGAAGGCCGGATTCCGGGTCGCCACCTTCGACAATCGTGGGATCGCGCCGTCGGACGAGGGCACGGACAACATGAGCATCGACGATCTCGTTGCCGACACTGCTGCGCTCATTGCGCATCTCGGCGCCACCCCGGCCCATGTCGTCGGTACGTCCATGGGAGGACGGGTCGTCCAGGAACTCGCGCTGGCGCGCCCGGACCTGGTCGCGAAGGCCGTCATGCTCGCCACCACCGGGAGACCGCATCCGGTCGAAAGTACTCTCAATCTGGGGCGGCAGGCCCTCCATGACCAGGGAATCGTACTGCCACCACAGTATGCCGCGGCGGTGAACGCACTATTGCACCTGTCGCCGCACACCCTCGAGAACCCAGAGAAGGCGCAGGAGTGGCTCGACATCTTCGAGTTCTCCGCCACATCCCGAACCACGGCTGGCGTGCGGGCCCAACTCGGAATGGACAGATCGCGCAACCGGCTCGGAGACTATGCCCGCATCACTGTCCCCACCATGGTCATCGGCTTCGCCGACGACCGGATGACACCACCCGTGTACGGCCGCGAAGTTGCCCACGCCATCCCAGGCGCCCGCTACGAAGAGATCGCCAACTGCGGCCATTACGGATACCTCGAGCGGCCCGACGCGGTCAATCGCCTGCTCATCGACTTCCTCACCAGTGTCGGATAGTCGACACCGAGGTGTGCTCACCACTCGCAGAACCGCTGGGGTGGGAGCGGGATGGTCAGCGGCACATATCCGTCGCACCCGAGGCCGCTTCGATGCCGTGCAACTCCGATCGACACTGCTCGACCTGGTCGCGGGTGCACGCGGCGGTGCCCGGTGTCATCAGCATGGCCGCGCTCGCGGCGACCCCGAGCCTGACGGCCTCACCGAAACTCGATCCACGACACAGCCCCACCACCGTGCCCGCAACCAGGCTGTCGCCCGCACCGACGCCGCTGCGCACCTCCTTGGGGAGGGCGGGGATCGTGTACTGCCTGTCTGGAGTGACGGCGAGAGCGCCCCGAGATCCGAGAGACACCACGACTCGAGCGCACACGCCTGCCTCGATCAGCTCCCGCGCCGCACGCACCTGGTCGCTCAGCGTTACGAGCGCTCGTCCGGTGAGGTCGCGTAACTCCCGGATGCTCGGTTTGAGCAGATACACCCCGGAATGCACCTGTCGCAGCGCCTCGCCGGAGCTGTCCAGGACGAAGCGGGCCTCGGAGCCCCGCACCACGGTCGACACCCGCTGATAGAAGTCGGTCGGCACGCCTGGCGGGAGGCTGCCGCTGGCGACGACGAAGGGGGCGGTTGCGGAGAGCCTTTCGATCGCGTCCAGGCAGGAACTCTGTTCATTTCTCGTGAGGGTGGGTCCGGGGAGGACGAATCGGTATTGGCGGGCCGTGTCGGTCTCCGCCACGGTGATGCACTCCCGTGTCGATCCTCGAATCGGCACCACCTCGCACGGCACCCCTTCGCCTGCAAGCAGGGTGCGCACCACCTGGCCGGTGGGGCCGCCGGTGGGCATCACGGCAAGGACCGAGGCACCGAGAGCGTGCGCAATCCGAGCGACGTTGACGCCGCCGCCTCCGGGGTCGTTTCGGAGCGAGGCACACCGCAGCTTGTGGTCCGGTCGAACCTTTGGGGTGGCAGTTGCGATGTCCAGGGCGGGATTCATGGTCAGCGTGACGATGTCGTGCACCGGTCACCTCCCGGTCGCGGTAGGCGGACACACCGTTTCCCATCCAGTGTTCAGCCCAACTGCCATCCACGGTAGGGCCTACCGAACCCACACGCCGGGACCACGGGTGACCAACGGCCCTATCGACCGCACATCGCGCCTTCGTACCGTCGGAGGCGAGGCAGAAGGAGAACCGCCATGCGCGCCCAGGCCGGGGATTGGCTCGTCGTATCGGCCACCGAGATGTCCCGTCGACAGGAACACGAGCGCGAGCGAATTGCGAAGCTGCAGAGACTCATCGGCGAAACAGCCGCGCAAGGCGGCGAGATCACGTGAACGCATCGACCAGGCGTCAGGTCCTGGTGGGGGTTGACGGGTCGGTGGCCAGCCTCAACGCGGTGCGTTGGGCCGCTGAGGACGCCGCGCTTCACCAGCTACCGCTGCACCTGATCAATGTGCTCGCCGCTGACACCGCCGGTGGACCCAGCCTTGGATACGGTGGGCCCGGTCTCGCGAAGGTACGCGCCGAATCCCAAGCCATTCTCGACCGCGCCGTGCCGCTGGCCGTAAAGACGGCGAGCACGATTCACGCCATCGAGGTGACCACTGAGATCGCGGACGGCCAGGTGAGGCCGATCCTGTTGGGCAGGACCGAGGACGCGAGCATGGTCGTGGTCGGTAAGCACGGCCTCGGCACGTTTCACATGGGCTTGCTCGGATCGGTGAGCTCTGCGCTCGCCAGGCACTCCCGCTGCCCGGTGGCGGTGGTGGGGGATGCCCCTGTCCTCGCGGATCCGGCTGGCGGCGCGGTGCTGGTCGGCGTGGACGGCTCGTCTAACAGCGAACCGGCGCTCGGTGTCGCATTCGACGAGGCTTCACACCGACGTGCGGAACTGCGCGCACTATATGCATGGAGTGACGTGAGCGAATCCCTCGCCTTCGCTGTCGACTGGCAGGCAGTGTCGACTGCCGAGGAGATGGCGCTCGCCGAGAGCCTCGCGGGGTGGCAGGAACGCCATCCCGACGTGCACGTGCAGCGGATCGTCGTCAAGGACCGCCCGGTTCGCAACCTACTCGCGAGATCCCAACAAGCGCAGCTCGTGGTCGTCGGCAGCCACGGGCGAGGTGGATTCGCGGGCATGACGCTCGGCTCGACCAGTCAGGCGCTGCTATACCTGGTGGAGTGCCCCATCATCGTGGTTCGCGGGCCCTGAGCCGAACTCACCCTCCGCAGCTCGCTGCCCGACGTGGTCAGGGATCACTATGGTGGGATCTCCAGATTCGTAGAGTCTCGGACGCGGCCTCGTCCACCGTGCGCATGGTGTCGATCGTTACCGCGTCGGTCCACGGATCGGCGTCCGTGGACATCCGGTCCGCGATGGCCGCCGTCGCATCAGAGAACCCAACCGTCCGATCGGCGATCCGCTGTGCGGACACCGTTGGTGGGCACGCGCAGCGGAACTGCACGAGCGTGCTGGCGGTGTTTTCCGCGAGCTCCCGCGCGCGGCGCCGTTCTTGAAGATCGGACCACGATGCGTCGACGACTACCGATTCGCCGTTGCGCAGGTGTTCCTCGGCTCGGCCGAGCATCGTGTCGTACACCGCCGAGATCGCTGCGGGGGAGTACAGGCCGCGCCGGTACGCTCCCGGCTCGCCGCGCAGCACGCCGGAACGTCGAAGCTCATCGCGGACCGAGTCGCTGCTGACGACCACCGCGCCGGCCGCCTCCGCGAGCCGGGTGGCCAGGGTGGACTTTCCCGTGCCGGGGAGACCACCGACGAGGCCCAGTCGGACCGCCCCGGCGCGCAGGTGCTCGAGGGTGAGCAAGGTGTGTCGGGTCGCCGACAATCCGGCATGTTCGACGCCTTGGGAATGTTGGATGCAGTCGACCTTCGCGCGAACCAGCGCGCGGTACGCGGTGTAGTGGTGGACCAGTGAGCGCGGCGCGGTGTCCCCGGCGAGGTCCCGATACCGTCCAACCATGTCCTGGGCCAGATCCGGCCTGCCCAGGAACTCGAGATCCATGGCCAGGAAGGCGACATCGTCGATACAGTCGACGAATCGCAGCCGGTCGTCGAAATCCAGGCAGTCGAGGATCCGAGGACCATCCGGAAGGCAGAAGATATCGTCCGCGATCAGGTCGCCGTGCCCGTCGACGATTCGATGTTCGGTGATGCGCCGATCGAACAGGCGTTGCCGGCCGCTCGTGTACCGGGCCGCGTGCTGGTCGATCTCGGCGAGGACCCGTTCCGGTGGGATCTGGTCGTGGAAGCCACGGATCTCTGCGATGTTTGCCCGCCACCGCGCGAGTACGGATGCGGCCGTCCCACACTCATCGATGACGCTGCCGCGTTCGGCTCGGGCGTGGAATGTGCAGAGCTGTTCGACGAGCCGCTGTAGATCCTTGTCCGCAAGTGTTCGAGTTGTCACCAGGTGGGACAGCCGTAAGCGGTCGGGAAGCCGGCGCATGACGAGAATCGGCTCGCGGCATTCGCCGTCCGGGGACGTCAGGTGCGCGATACCGAGGTAGACGTCCGGCGCGAGTCGCCGATTCAGACTCAGTTCGTTCCTGCATGCGGCGTCACGTCGTTCGACGGAGCGAAAGTCCAGGAATCCGGTGGCGATCGGTTTCTTCCCCTTGTAGCAGCGGTCGCCGATGAGGACGACGATGCCGGTGTGGGTCTCCCGGATGTCCGGCGCTTGGTGCTGATGCGCCGGTCGTGCGGCCTTCGAATCATCCATGAGCAAACGTTGCCGATGTCATCGCGACTCGCGGTACACCAGAATCGGACACTGGGCACTCAGCAGGAGTGACTGACTTGTCGAACCGAGGGCTGCACCCTCGACGAAGCCGCGCCCGCGACTACCGACGACGATCATCTGCGCATTCGCGCTCAACGCGGTCAGGGACTCGGCAGCGGTGTCCTGGACGACCAGGGTCTCGACGCGAATCCCAGGAAACGTCGTGTGCCATCGTTCGACACGACCGCGAATCTCCTCGTCGAACTCTCGCTCGACCTCCAGCGCACGCCGCCGCCGGAGGTCGGGCATCAGATCCATCTGCGCGCGCACTGCCAGTACCTGTGTACTTCTGATCGAGGCCTCGTGCATCGCCGATCCGAGCAACGCATCGTCGATGTGATGTCCACCGAGTCCGGCGAGCACGGGCCCCGCCGATGGTGGCGCTGCGTCCGGGTCGGAGCCACGGACCACGACAACGGGGCACGCCGCGCCCGCAGCAAGGGCCGACGCGGTGGATCCCACCATCGCCCGGCGGATGAATCCCATTCCGACCGAACCGAGTACGAGCACGGTCGCGGATTCGGTCTGTGCGCGGAGGGTCGACACAAGCGGTCCGCGCACCATACGGGACTCGACCTTGACCGAACCGTCCACACGCATCGCAGCGGCCTCGGCGACGGCAAGTACGCGCTCGGCGTATCTGCGTTCGAGTTCGTCCTTCGAGATCACGTAGACAAGGTGCAGTTCCACCCGCCGACTCACCGCCTCGACCGTGGCCCACTCTGCGGCCCTGACAGCCTGGTCCGAACCATCGATGCCGACGACAATCGGTTCGTCTCGATGTGGGTTGTACACCGTCTCGACTCCCATTCGATGTTTGAGGTCCGTGATGTTGAGCGCGCGCAGCTACGAAGGTTCAACCTCGTCCAGCACCGCCAGCCTGCGCCGGAACTCGTCCTCGTCCAGTTCGCCGCGCGCGAATTGCTGCAGCAAGATCTGACGCGCGGAGCTCATGGGTACGGCGTAATGACGGTCCGGCGCGTTCCGGTTCTGGAATCTGATCACCGCCACGACAGCGAGGACCACGACCACCACGAGAATCGTGAACCATCCGATCATCAGCACAAACATCCAGCCATTCGAGGCGTGGTCGTCCCAGTTCATGACATGCCCTCCTCCGCGAGCCCCCTAGTCCGGTTCTCCGGGTGATCGCCCGGCCTCTGCCGCCCCGCAAAGACCACTGTTCCGCTGCCACGACGGCGGCGCTAGGGTCCTTGTTCCCTCCCTTCGGATGGGCCGACAAAGGGACCTTGTGCCCTGCAACGATTCGCGGGCGGCGGGAAGGCTGACGGGGAGATCGAGACGAGCAACTCGGTCAGTGAAGGAGCACGTCATGAGCGACAAGACCTGGATGATCGACGTGACGATCGACGAACGCGATCGTCGGACCCGCGCGAAGGCCACCCTGACGATCGATCAATCCAGACTCGTCGGCGTCGGGTTCGCGAGGCGAGATCCGGCCGACCCGGAGGTGCCGGTGATCGGCGACGAGCTCGCCACCGCGCGGGCTCTCCGTGACCTGGCGGACCAACTGGTTGCGACGACATCCAGGGACATCGAGAACGCCACGCATCAGCCCGTCCGGTTGGCCCGATGATCGTCGCGACTCCGCGCGAGGCGCTCGGCCGGATCCGCGGCGAGTGAGAAATAGCACTCTTCCTCCTGAATGAAATGAAGCCTCAGAAGGGCGTGGAGACCGTACAGGCAGGAAAGCAGGTCGTCGGTTTGGTCCGCGCTCAGCGCGCCCGCGCTATCGGCGAGGACCAGGTGCTGCTGAAGGCGTTGGCATTGGCGTTCGATCTCGACATGCATGCGGCTCATGGGTGCGGTCGCCTCCGAGCTACCGAGCGGACGCGCCAATGCTGGGTACAGGTCGGCGTCTTCCGCGCGCTCGTGCGGCAGGAGGGTGCGGCGAAGGAAGTCGTCGGTGCGGCGCAGTGCCGCGTGTGCCGCACCGAGATCGCCCCCGGTGATCAGCTCCGCGGTCTCGCGCAGGATCGACAGTTCGTCGCGCATGAGGTCGTGCTCGGAACTGAACCGCACGAGCATGGCGTCGGTCCTGGGGTCGATGTCGACAGCCGGTCGTCCGCCGAGCGCTCGCATCGCGTTGAGGATGACGGCGACATCGATGAGCTCCTGAGTCAGCGCGCCCATGGCAGGTGCGAGCAGGCCGAACGCAGCGAATCCCATTGCAATACAGGACATCACCATCCCGCCGACGGCGCTTTGGGTCGCAATGCGGCGCGCCCGTCGTGCCGTGACCATGGCATCCGCCACCCGGTCCAGTCGATCTGCGGTGAGGACGACATCAGCTGCCTCGGTACTGGCGCTCGAACCCCGAGCGCCCATGGCTATCCCCACCGACGCGGCGGCGAGCGCTGGCGCGTCGTTCACGCCGTCGCCGACCATCACGGTGATGGCCGCGTCCGTCTCGCTGCGCACACGCGCAACCTTGTCTGAGGGTGATTGCTCGGCGTAGATCTCGTCGATCCCCAGAATCGTGCCGATCTCACGCGCCGGCTCGGGGCGGTCGCCGGTCAGCAGAACCACCCGACGCAGGCCTTGTGCGCGCAGTCGACGCAAGGTGCGAGGGGCATCACTTCGAATCGGGTCGTTCAACACGATCGCCCCACGGATCACACCATCGATCGAGACCCACGCCGCTGCCGTTCCGTCGAAGGCGAGCCGGTTCTGCAGGGTGACGACCCAGTGCGGGGGGTGAGCGAGGGGGACGAGGGCTCCGACCGTGACGCGGTGACCGTCGACGGTCGCGCTGACACCGGTACCCGGCTGCTCGACGACATCGACGGGAACCACCACGTCGAGCCCTCGAACTCGGGCCTCGCGCACGATGGCCTCGGCGAACACATGGGCCGAGAACTGGTCAGCGGAAGCCGCCGCCCGCAGGATCTCGTCTGCGGTCACGCCGGGTCCGGCCACGATCTCGCTCCCGGTCGGGCGTCCCATGGTCACCGTGCCGGTCTTGTCCAGCACCAGTGTTCGGGCCCGGCCGAGGTTCTCCAGGGCGCCGCCGTCGCGGATCACCACCCCGAGGCGAGCAGCACGTGAGAGCCCGGAGACGATCGCGACCGGAGCCGCGAGCAGGAGGGGGCACGGTGTCGCGACAACCAGCACTGCAACCGCTCGGGTCGCGGACCCGCTCGCCAGCCACGCGACAACCACGATGGCCGCGACGAACGGGAGGAACCACAGCGCAAACCGGTCCGCGAGGCGGACGATTTCGGCGTTCTCGGCACCCGCTTCCTGGGCCAGACGCACGATCCCGGCGTACGTACTGTCGGCTGCCGTCGCGGTGGCGACGATCTCGACCGGGCCGCCGGCATTGAGCACCCCGCTCCGAACATCCTCGCCGTGGCGTCGTTCGACGTGCATCGGTTCGCCGGTCAGTGCCGATTCGTCCAGGATGGCGACCGGGGTCGACAGCCAGCCATCGACCGGAATCAGCTCGCCTGGACCGATGGCCACACGATCGCCGACGACGACCTCTTCGAGCGGAACCCGGCGCACGTCACTTCCGGTGCGCAGCCGAGCGGTGCGCGGCGCCCGATCGACGAGTTCGCGAAGGTCCTTCGTCGCCCGCGTCGAGGCGGCTGTCTCCAGTGCCTGGCCGGACGCGAACATGACGCCGATGAGGGCACCCGCGAGGTACTCGCCCACGAGTGCTGTGCCCACCAGCGCCAGGACTGCGATGATGTCGACGCCGAGCCGGCCGCGTCGGATCCCCGCGATCACCGACCAGGCCGCGGGGACGAGTGCCGCCCCGGTCGCCGTGATCCAGCAGCCGTCGGCCAGGTCGCGGTGGCCCATCAGGGAACTCGCGATTCCCGCCACCAACCCGGCGGATGTGACAACGAACAGGGCGATGGTCAACCCGTAGCGGGACACCCGCTGCGGGAGGCTCGGCCTCGGCTCTGTCGGCATGCGGATGAGGTGTTGTCAGTGCATGCCGTCCATCGGCGGCATGGGTACGCCCATGTGGTGTAGCCACATCATGAACGCATGGCACATGGCCATCAGATCTTTCGGCATGTCCATCACTCCTCGACCGGATCCGACATCGCCAGCTGGGATCCTGATAACCCCAGTATTCGCCGGGCGACCGCCGTGGCACAGGGCCGAAGGTCATAGTCGACTCCTGGAGCGAGGCCTGTGACGGATCCATACTGGAGGCGTAAGTGCGCGCGGAACACCGCGGCGCACGCACCGCGACCGAATGAGTTGGTGGCAATGGCCGATGAGTCGCCGCTGTACATGAACCAGGCCGACCTGATGGCGTGGCGGATGGAGGCGGATCCGCCACTGCGCTCGACCATCGTCGCGCTGTTGGTACTCGACCGAAGTCCCGACTGGCGCCGCGTGGTGTCGATGATGGACAGGGCCACCGCTCTCGCGCCCCACTTCCGATGCAAGGTGGTCGAGGCGAAACTGGGTCCGGCTCCGCCGCGGTGGGTCGTCGACCCGGACTTCGACCTGTCCTGGCATCTGCGGAGATTCACCCTCACGGAGCCCGGGATGCAGTCGGTGCTGGATTTCGCCCAGACAGCAGGATCGACGGCCTTCGACAGGGAACGGCCGTTGTGGGAGTTGACGGTGTTGGACGGGCTGTCCGGCGGCCGTGCGGCGCTCGTGCTCAAGGTGCACCACGCACTCACCGATGGGGTCGGTGGGATGGCCATCACCCGCGAGATCGTGGATCTCACGCGCGAGGGGGAGCGCCCCCTCGCAACACCGCCCGTTCAGCGCGAACCAACGAACGGTGCGGTGCCGTCGTGGTACCGACTGTCCGCCGCCGCGCTGTCCAGACAGATCATTGCGCGGGCACCTGAACGCGCACGGTGGGTGGCAGGCAACCCGTACGGAACGGCGCGCGCGGTCGCCGCGAGTCTCATGTCGGTCGCCCGTTTCGTTCGACCGATAGCGACCACGCTGTCTCCCGTGATGACCGCCAGGTCCATACGCAGGCGCTTCGCGGTGCTCGAGGTGCCGATCGAGGACCTGTCCCAGGCGGCCTCCTCCGGTGGCGGATCGATCAACGACGCCTTCATCGTTGCGGTACTGCTCGCGATGCGGCACTACCACCGCCGGCACGGGGCCACGATCGACAGGCTGCGTGTCACGATTCCGATGAGCCTGCGGACGGAGCGGGATCCCTTGGAGGGCAACAAGATCACCCTGGCCCGCCTGACACTGCCCGCCGACACGGACGACCCGGCAGTCCTGATCCGGCAAGTGCACGCGATCATCGGCAGGTGGCGCAGCGAACCGGCCATAGCCCTGTCGCCTGTCATCGCCGGTGTGCTGAACGTCCTGCCGCCGACACTGCTCGGGAAGATGCTCAGGCACGTCGATATCGTCGCATCGGATGTGGTCGGCTCTCCGAAACCGCTGTTCATCGCGGGATCCCGGGTCGATCGCTACTACGCGTTCAGCCCCACTCTCGGTGCGGCATTCAACGCGACGATGGTGTCCTA
Source organism: Rhodococcus sp. PvR044 (assembly GCF_040548995.1). Classification (NCBI taxonomy): domain Bacteria; kingdom Bacillati; phylum Actinomycetota; class Actinomycetes; order Mycobacteriales; family Nocardiaceae; genus Rhodococcus; species Rhodococcus sp. PvR044. The sequence goes on along the minus strand of NZ_JBEPSX010000007.1, from coordinate 145,013 downwards.
CGGATCTCATTGCTGCGTGGGGCTCGACTCCGACGGCGCAGCGGTGCCGGATATCGATGCGCTACGGGAGTCGATGGCCGAGGGATTCCGCAAGGTCCTGGGACTACGAGAGCAGCCCGCCCTCGATCGTGTCGAGGACGCGGCCAGGTGATCGCCCCGGACCGTCCGAGGATCAGGAAAACGAAACGTCGTTGACGCCGGGAACCGTCTCGGCCAGCGCAGCGATGACACCGCACTCCGGGTCATCGCGCTCCGTGCCGTCGATGGTCACGCTGCCTCCCGCCACGTGGACCTCCCATCGCCGAGTGCCGCTGTAGACGTCGAGGCGGTGCTGGATCTCATGGGCGATGTGGGTGTCGTCCATCGTCAGGACGCCGATCAAGTCTCTGCGGGTCACGATGCCGATGATGTCCTTGTCGTGCACGATCGGGATGCCACGCAACCTCGATTTGAGCATGGCCGACGCCAGGTCACTGATGTCGGCCTCTGCGGTCATGGCAACGACGGGGCTGCTCATGGCATCTGCGGCGGTCGGGGCCTTGCCCGCCTCGTCGTCGTCGGCAGCCTTCGAATGCGACCAACGAAACTGCTCACGGAGGAGGTCACCTTCCGAGACGATCCCGGTCAGATGCTGGGAGTCGTCGACGACGGGGAGGACCGTGAAGCCCGTGGTCTCCATCGTGCGAAGGCAGTCGATGACCGACTCCGACCCTGTCACGGTGGTGACCGGGCTGCTCATGATGTGTCGCGCGCGCATGATTGCTCCTTTGGCTACGTTTCCAGCGTCCGCGTGGCCGGCCCGGGGGACTAGGGCCATACGTCCCAAGTCCGTCGATACACGATCATGTCGACCCTCCCGTGCCCGATCCGACGCGGTTGCGCCGTCGCCGGGTCCAGCGCCAGAACTCGTCGCACCCCCAGACCACGATGGGGAACGGGAGGAGCCACACGACCTGATCCCAGCTCGGGGTCACCGTGCCGAAAGCACGCTGGAGTGGTGCGACGAGGACCACCGCGGCCGCGAACAGGATTTCGAAGGCTATTCCCCAGAGCAGGAGACGGTTCGTCGTCACCCCGATCTGACGAAGGGAGGCACGCTCAGTTCGGGCCGCGAACGCGGTGCCGATCTGACACGAGACGATTCCCAGGAAGGTCATCGTCGTCGCGAGCTGCCAGGTGTGGTGCAGGGGCCCCGACGACACATCGGCCCCCATCGACCAACCACCCCGAACGAGGGTGGCGAAGAACGCGGCCAGCACGAGGGCCGCCGATACCCCACCCAGGAGCGCCCAGGACCGGAGCAGGAGCGTGGAATCGACGATATTGCGGCCGCGCGGGCGAGGAGCACGTTGCATGAGGTCCGGCTCCGGCGCTTCGCGCCCGAGCGCCAGGGCAGGCAAGGTCTCGGTGCCGAGGTCGATCGCGAGAATCTGCATCACGGTGAGCGGCAACGGGATCTGCCCACCCGACAGCGCGTAGAGGAGGATGGGGACCACCTCAGGGGTGGCGTGCGCGAAGATGTACACGATGAACTTACGGACGTTGTCGTAGACGCGCCGGCCCGCCTCGACCGCCGTGACGATGGTCGCGAAGTTGTCGTCGGTGAGGACCATGGTCGCGGCTTCCCGTGCCACGTCGGTGCCCGAGCGTCCCATCGCGATGCCGATGTCGGACCGGCGAAGGGCCGGTGCGTCGTTCACGCCGTCGCCGGTCATCGCGACAACATGGTCGGTGAACCGCAACGCATCGGTGATCCGCAGCTTGGCCTCGGGCGAGCTGCGGGCGAAGACCAATTCCTGATCCGTCGCCAGGAGCTGATCGAGCGCCGCCTCCGGCATGGCGTCGAGCTCGGTTCCGGTGATGACGCGAAGTCCGTCGCGTCCGATCCCGATGTCCTTGGCGATACGGGATGCGGTCAGACCGTGATCACCGGTGATGACGACGATCCTGATGCCCGCCGAGTGACATCGTGCGACCGCATCGGCGACCTCCGGCCGGGGCGGATCGACCATCGCCGCGATCCCGAGGAGGGTGAGGTCCCGTTCGACCGCGTCTCGCGTCAGCGTGGAACCGTCCGTGACGTCGAGCGTCCTGTCCGCGATCGCGAGCAGCCGAAGACCTTCACCAGACCATTCACGGATCAGATCGGCTATTCGGTCGCGCTCAGCGCCGCCCAACGTCAGATCATTGCCGTCCGGACCTGCCATGAATGCGCTTCGCGCCAGCACCTCCTCCGGAGCGCCCTTGGTGTAGACCTGCAAGGAGCCACCGAGATCGGCGACGATCGACATCCGTCGGAGCGACGGATCGAAGTAGAACCGCGCGGCAGGGGACCTGACCCCGACCGTGACATCGGGATCCACGACAAGCGCGGCGTGCAAGAGCGCCGATTCCGTCGGATCGGCGTTCTCATCGAGGGTCCCATCGGTGCTCATCGCCACGGTGCAGCACCCCGCGAGCACCCGCGCCGCCCTGGCCGGCTGGGATCCCGCAGCGATGGTTGGAAGGGGTCCGGCGAAGTCGACGACCACGCCCGGGGTCCACATCTTGACGGTCCGCATCCTGTTCATCGTCAGCGTGCCGGTCTTGTCGGTACAGATGACGCTGGTGGATCCCAGTGTTTCGACGGCCGAGATCCGTTTGACCAGCGCGCCGCGCCTGGCCAGTTCGCTCACGCCGACGGCGAGCGCGAGCGTGATCGTGGGCAACAGCCCCTCCGGGACGTTGGCGACGAGCAATCCGATGGCAAAACTCGTCGAATCGTCCAGCGAGAGCCCCGCGAGCAGGGTTCCGAGCGGTATGAACGCGACTCCCATCGTGACCGCGACCGCGGCGATCAACCAGGCGACTCGTTTCACCTGATGCTCGAGCGGGCTCTCGGTTATCGACACCCGCTGCGAGAGCGCCGCGACCCGCCCGAGCTCGGTGTGCATCCCGGTCGCGAAGACCACGCCGTCGGCGTCGCCACCGACGACGGTTGTTCCGCTGAAGACGATGTCGGGTGCGGCGATGAGCGGTCCGACGGTGACATTCGCGTTCGCCATGATCAGGGTGGGCACCGATTCTCCGGTCATCGTCGACAGGTCGACCTCCACGCTGCCCGAGAGCAGGCGTGCGTCGGCGGACACCCGATCGCCTTCCCGAAGATGAATCACGTCGCCAGGCACGAGTTGCCGAGCTTCGATCGGTGTGGACCTGCCGTCTCGGATTGCGGCAGCATGCGCAGGCAGATAGGCGGCCAGCGCTTCCACTGCTCGCTCAGCGTGGCGCTCCTGAATAAAGGCGAACGCCGCGTTGATCACGATCACGAAAACGATGGCCAACGCGAGCTCCGGGGCGCCGTTGACTCCTGCCAGCGTCGCAGCCAGCCACAGGAGCAGGGCCAGCGGATGAGTGAACTGGCGCACGATCTGTCCCGGCCATTCTCGCCCGGCTCGCCTGACGAGTTCGTTCGGGCCGAATACCTGCATGCGGCGCGCCGCCTCACGTTCGGTTAGTCCGGCCGCGCCCGTGCGGAGATCACGAAAGAGCCTGTCGATCGACTCCTGCGGATTCACTGGCTGGTCCTGTACCGAAGCGGTCGGTGACACGGTCGCCTCCCTGAGTGCACTGTCGACCCGATATTCACATTGCCGAGTCGCACTGGATCAGGGGAAGGGACCTTGGACCCTGATCTGGTGGGGCGCGCGCGGTCCAGGCTTGGGGCATGCCCCGTCGCCCAGCGATCACCACCTCGGGCCTGTCCAAGTCCTACGGCCGGCAGCTGGCGCTGGTCGACGTGGATCTGAGCGTCGATGCGGGGGAGATCTTCGGGTATCTGGGGCCCAATGGCGCGGGGAAGTCGACGACGCTCCGAATCCTGATGGGCATGCTGCGCCCGACATCGGGATCGGCGACCGTGCTGGGGTTCGATTGCTGGTCGTCAGCACCTCGGGTGCACCGTCGGGTCGGTTACGTTCCGGGCGAGCTCGCGCTGTACGAGAAGATGACCGGTTCCGATCATGTCTCCTACTTCGGCCAGGTCGGGGCTCGCCGAGGAGGGTTTCGGGCGGCCGACATCGCCGAACGCCTGGATCTCGATCTGGGCAAACCCGTGCGGGTCATGTCGCGGGGAAACCGACAGAAGCTCGGGCTAGTGCTGGCGCTGATGTCGTCTCCGGAGCTGCTCATACTCGATGAACCGACGACCGGTCTTGACCCGATCATGCAACGGGAGTTCGACGCGATACTGCGAGAGCACACCGCTGCCGGGGGAACGGTGCTGCTGTCATCACATCTACTCAGTGAGGTTCAGCAGGTCGCGGACCGAATCGGAATGCTCCGCGAAGGCCGGTTGATCGCAGTGGAAAAGCTCCACACGCTCCGCCAGAAGTCCCTGCACCACGTGGTTGTCGAGTTCGACCGTCCCGTGCGAGCGGACGCGTTCCGCGACGTCAAGGGTGTTCGCAACCTCGATGTGGACGGGGAAACCCTGAGGTGCGATGCACCGGAACAGGCGCTCAACGAATTGGTCCACCGTATCGCCCAGTTCACGGTGGTCGACCTCGAATGCGCCGAGGCCGACCTCGAGGAGACGTTCATGACCTACTACGGAACAGAGTCCAGCGATGTTTCGTAGCGTGATGACAAAGACGCTTCACGATCAACGCCGCGCGTTGCCCGCATGGGCCATCGGCCTCGTACTGCTGGTCGGGATGTATGTGGCCATCTGGCCGAGTGTGCGCGGCGAACCGTCGATGAACGAGTTTCTCGACCAGATGCCGGAGACATTTCGTGCGCTCTTCGCGATGTCCGGCGCGGACATGTCCACACCGATCGGCTACGTGAAGATCGAGCTCCTGTCGTTCATGGTGCCACTACTGCTGTTGACGTATGCGATCGGAGCGGGCGCCGCGGCGATAGCGGGAGAGGAGGATCGAAGGACGCTTGATCTGCTGCTTTCCGCGCCCATCAGTCGGCGCCGCATCGTATTGGAGAAGGGCGCGGCCATGCTGATCGGCACGGCGCTCCTGGGAACGGTCACCGGCGTTGCGTTGATGCTGCTAGGTTCGCTCGCGAACATGGACCTGCCCCAGAATGGGGTGGCCGCCGCGATGGTGCATGCGGTGCTCCTCGCGTTGGTCTTCGGCACACTGGCCTTGGCGTTGGGTGCGATCACCGGTCACCCAGCAGTCAGCAGGTCGGTGCCCGTTGCCGCAGCCGTCCTGGCGTACATCGTCAACGGTCTCGCGCCCATGGTGTCCTGGCTCGAGCCGTGGCAGCGCACCTCGCCCTTCTTCCAGTACGCCGGCCACGATCCGATCCAGCACGGGTTCTCCGCCGGATCCGCGGTCGTCGCGTCGGCGACGGTCGCGGTGTTGATCATCATCGCGATCGTCGGCTTCAATCGACGTGACGTTCGCGGATGACGAGTCCGGACCCGTCGGGATCATTTCATCACAGTGACGCAATGACAAAGGGTAGGCCCCAAGGGAGCGAGAGGGGAGGCGCGGTCATGCCCGGCGCCGACTTCGCCGCGGGACCGATCAGTGTCAGTTCGGGGCGCCGGAACCATCGCCACCGCTGCGCGCACGGGGGCGAGCGACGAGCTCGGACTCGGCTTCCGATCCGGCCTGGAGCATCAATACACCGCCCATCAGCCAAGCCCATGCACCGAACATTTCGTCACAGTGACGCAATGGGCGACGTAGGACGGAAGCGGGAGCCCACGCGAGGAGGGAGTCGCAAGTGCCCGGAAGCAAGCCCGACGGGCGCGCGACGGACACCGGCATCACGGGCCACGCGGCTCGAGGGAACGCGCAAACCTGCAGCGGACCCGTCGCCGGAGTCTGCAGGCAATCGCCAACCGGCAAGGTGCGCTCTACATCCGAGCGCGCCGAGTAAGACGCCTGAAGGCGGCGGACGGAACAAACGAACAACCGGCCGCGCGTGCGGACGCGTTATCAACGCAGTTCAGCGCACAACCGATAATCGACATTATGTCATCTAAAATGCATCCGGGCCGCCCCCACGAGCACGGATAGACCTCGGATCGACGCGAGCACATCGCACACACCGAACACCCATCGGACGGGATGGATCACCCGAAGACGGACCCCGGCACCGCCCCCGCGAGCACCTCCGCCGGAGCGACGGGTTCGTCGCACGCGTGCGGACGACGGCGTCCCGACGGACCGCCGTCCAGGCACCGACGCATCCGAATCGTCCGAACGGATCAATTCGCCGCCGCAGTCGGTCGCCCGGCGACCGAGACCTACCGCAGACCCCCACCGGCGGCACGGGCACACCGATCGTCGGTACCGCAACCGAGTTTCATGGATAATCACTGTTATCCATGAAACTCGGTGCAGTACAACAGAATACGTGATTTTCAAGTATCCCCGTCGGGATTTGCCAGAACCTGAACCCAGTCGACGCGGCGCCACCCGACCCGACCCGTCCCGGGTTCCCCGCCACTCAGACCGGGTGCCCCGAGGCCGACCTCGGGCCACGACTCCCCCCAGCGCACCACCCGGCCCACTCCTCCACCACCTCGTCGCCGCGGCCGAGCCGGCGGTCCTATTGACCGATCCCCCGCGACGGCGATCCGTCCGACACGCGCCAGTTGAACCACGCCGGTCGGGTGGGTGGACAGGAAATAGGTTGGACGGGATTCGTTTCAGGTTGATAGCGTCTACGAGACCGTGCATCACGCGAGGAGGTGAGACCCATGAACGCAGTAATCATGTGGGTGCTCCCACTCGTTTCACGGTTCGGCGATTGACGTAGGTGTCGCCGGGAGCGCCTCGACTACAAGGCAACCCCGAAAGGCAACACCATGCAATTCACCTCTGAGACACCGTCGAGCGGTGTCATCGAACGCAATTTCACTCTGGACGAGATCACCGGCGTGCTCTGGTCGCCCACATCCGGAACGGTTGGCGCACCGCTGCTGCTGTTGGGGCACTCCGGCGGCATGCACAAGAAGGCGCCGGGGCTGGTGGCCAGTGCACTCCACAGCGTGACCACCTATGGGTTCACCGTCGCCGCCATCGACGCGCCCGGGCACGGTGACCGGCCACGAAACCCTCAGGATCAACGGTGGGTCGAGGCGATCCATCAGGCCAGGGCGGCGATCGAGCCGATCGCCCCTATCGTCATCGACTACAACATGTCGCTGGCGGAGCGTGCGGTGCCGGAATGGCAGGCGACCCTGGACGCCCTGCAGGCTCTGCCCGAGATCGGCGCCGAAGCGCCGATCGGCTACGGCGGGGTGAATCTGGGCGTCGTGACAGGGCTGATGTTGACCGCGGTCGAATCCCGGATCGCTGCCGTGAGCTTCGGCGGGGTTTACGTGCACGACGCTCTGATCGAGGCGGCGAGAAAGATCACCGTCCCGGTCGAGTACCGGATTCCGTGGGACGAGGACGAAATCGACCACACCTCCGCGGTGGCGTTGTTCGACGCCTTCGCCTCGAGGGAGAAGGCAATGCACGCCCACCCGGGCAGGCACAACCAGGTGCCCGAATACGAGCGCGACAGCTCGGCCCGGTTCTTCGCCCGCCACCTCGGCCGGGCCGCCGACACGGCTCCGGACTGACCTGACCGGTATCGGCGCCCGGCCCCGTGCCGGGCGCCGATATCGCTTATCGGACTACTTCTTGGCGGCGGGCGGCGCGTTCAGCAGCGTGATGAAGGGCTGGGCGTTGGCGGCGACGGCGCCCAGTCCCCCGATCGCGGTACCCGCCAACGACGCGCCGGCTCCCACCAGCAGCGCGCCACCGATGCAGCCCGCGAGCGGGCCCGCACCGAACAGCATTGCCGCAGGCGCCGAGACCACGCCGGCTGCGACCGCGCCCAGGATGCAGCCGCCGACCAGACCGGTCGCGGCGCCGAGGAAGCCGCCGACGGCGCCCGTCATGGTGATGTTGTCCTTGACCCCCGCGACGGCGGCGGGCAGGTCGATGTCCTTGACCGGCAGGGCGACCGGGGTCGCCGCGGCCGGGCTGGTGTCCGCGGTCAGCGTCGCGGTGCGGCCGTCGATCGTCGCCGTGACCGGGTGCGCGATGCCGTCGACCGCGAGCGCCAGCGGCACCGACTCGACGATGGCGCCGCTCGAGTCCCGGACGATCAGGTGGTTGTTCTCCTTGGCCAGCGAACCCGCGGCCGTATCGAGGATCACCTGGTTGCCGCTGCGGGTGACGTTCCACCCCACGCCCGCCGTCGTGGCGGGCGTGGGATCCGCGTAGGCGGTACCGGCAATGATTCCCATCGACGCGATCGTCATGGCCGAGACGGCCGCAAGTTTGGTCATTTTCATGGTCGGTGAGATTCCTTCTCGTTCTGTCGCAGGGACCGATGGTCCCTGCGCTGCCGGACGAAGCCAGCCGATGGGTGACGCGTCGATCGACGCAGAGGGGCACGCTGAGCTGCTGCGACGGTGAAGACAGACAGCGGGTGGAGATGCGAATGACCCTAGAGACGGATTGTGTCCACCCCGTGGCGCACGGTGTCCACGCCCTTACGATTCGCGCACCTCGTCAGCTACTCGCGAGTCAGGAACGCGCAATCAGCACGTGACTCGGCCGAAACGCCGCGTGTACCGGGCCGTCGGGCACCGGACCTTCTTCGCGCGGCCGGAGGATCCTTCGACGACGACTCGGCCGACGGTCACGTCGACGAGAGGAACCCGCGGATGGCGGAGGTCAGCTCGCGCGGACTGTCCTCCGGGATCAGCGTGTAGCAGTCGGCGAGTTCGACCAGCTCCGCGCGGGGAAAGAGCTGGGCCAGGCGGCGGCCGTGCTCGACCGGCATCACCCGGTCCTCGGTCCCCCACACGACCAGCACCGGGCCCTGGTAGCCGGCGGACGCGGCGGCCCAGGTCCGGAGTGTGTCCCGGTCCGGCACGGAAGTCACGTACTTCCGAAGGTCGCGCCGCACCTGCGCGTTCTCCGTGGCCGGACGGAACCAGCCGTCCATCACCTCGGTCGGGACCGCGCGCTTGCTCATCCCTCCCCACGCTCTCGGCGATCGTCGCATCGCACGCAGGCGCATCGCCTGCATGGTCAGGAACAACCCGCCCGGGATCCGGGCGACTGCCGCGATGGGCCGGGCCGGCGGCGGCGGATAGTTCTCGAAGGCCTCGCTGGCGGTGATGATCATCCGGCTGATCCGCGAGGTGTCGCCGTTCGCGATCAGGACCTGAGCTCCGCCCCAGTCATTCTGCGCGAGCGTCACCTGCGTCAGCCCGAGCCGTTCGACGAACTCCCCGATCAGCACAGCGAGCGAGGAGAGCGACAGATCCGCATCCGGCTTCATCGGAATCCGGTGGCCGCCGAGCGGCCACGTCGGCAGGATGCACCGATAGTCGTCGCGCAGGTCGGCGACCACGTGCCGCCAGAGCGTCCCATCCATGGTCAGCCCGTGCAGGAACACGATCACGGGCCCCGGCCCACCCGTGTCCTCGTACTCGATCGTCCCCACCGATAGTTCGACCGTCTCCACGACAACCCCCTGCCGGAACATTCGCACGGAACACTGCACCCGAGCCTAGGGCGTCGCGGCACGTCCGCGGCCGAGGCGCGGCCCTCCCCTTTTCTGTGCCAACGGACGGCAGCGTCGGTGGACGTGAGAAGACCGTGGGAGGTTCCCTCGGTTCGGCTCAGGAGCCGATAGGCCAGGCGTTATGTCATTATCACCAGGGATACCGCCGCGCGACGAATGACCGCAAGGCCCGATCGCCGATCGCCTCCCCTGGAATCGACACCCGGCTAACGCAGCCAACTCCCCCGCCGTACCACCTCGACGACTGATGCAAGAGCGGGCGCCGCAAAGAACGTCGACTCCCCCTCCACTGTCGACCGGGGGGATCGCGACCACGCCCTGGCGCCACCGCACTCCCCCGCGGCGAGGACGACTCACCGTCGCGGGCGGGCGGCCGCGGCAGGCCCTCCGCTCGACACGAGGAATCACGACCGCACACGCCCCGGACGCCGACGCAGGCCCCCCTTCTCCTTGCCGGCAGACGCGAGCGGGCACGAACAGGCGGCCGACTACGGCGAATGACCCCCGCTGCGGCACGAGTGCCGATATCCTCGGCGTTATGACATTATCAAGACCACCCGATCGCTCGGATCGACGCGCTCCCGTGTCGGCGGCGGCCGCTGCCGCCCAAAGGCCCCTGCCCCAACGTGTTTGACGGAAATCCCCGGACCCGCTCCCCTCGATGTCGGTGCCTGCCGCTAGCGTGCCCGCTCATGGTGACGGAGCGAGACCCCGATGACGAGAGCGTCCCGACGGGAGGTCGGGCACGGGATCGGCTGTCCCCCTGGTTCGAGGAGTTCCTGGTCCACCGCAGCACCGCCAAACCCTCACCGAACACCCTCAAGGCCTACCGTCAGGACTACACCCTCATCGCCGATGCCCTCTCGCGTGCCCGCGGGGTGACCGCCGCGGACCTCACCCTCGACGCGCTCGACAAGACGACAGTGCGGGCGGCCTTCGCCGACTACGCGCGGACCCACCAGGCGGCCTCGATCAGGCGATGCTGGTCCACCTGGAACATGCTGTGCGACTTCCTGTTCTCCGTCGACGCCATCGTCGCCAACCCGATGTCGGCGGTGCTGCGGCCGAAGGCACCCAAGACACTGCCGAAGGCGTTTCGTGCCGACTCGATCGAACGGCTCGTGGCAACGCTCCAATCGTCGGACGACAACGGCGCGCGCGCCTGGCCGGAACGCGACCTCGCGCTCATTCTCACGGGGCTGCTGACCGGGATGCGTTCCGCCGAACTCATCGCGGTCGATCTCGGAGACCTGCGCGACGCGATCGACGACGGGGACGGCCACGCCAAGGTGATCCACGTGCACGGTAAGGGGAACAAAGAGCGGGTCGTCACCGTCGAGCCGGCTGTGGTCGATGTACTCGGCGACTACCTCGTCAGCCGTTCCGAGCGATTCCCCGACACGGCGCGACGCAGGCCGCGGGCCGAGGTCTCCCCGTGGGAGCGGTTCACCGACGCCGACCCCATGTTCGTCGGTGGCGACGGCAGACGGATCACCAGGGGGACGCTGCAGTACCGCGTCGAACGCGCCTATCGCCGCGCGGGGATCAACGGTGACCGCGCCAAGGGCGCCCTCGTCCACCAGCTTCGGCATACCTTCGCCACCGCCATGGCGGACCAGAACGTCAGCATCTACACCTTGATGCGAATGCTCGGGCACGAGTCCATGAACACCACGCAGCGGTACACGGTGGGCGCGGGCGCCTCTGTCCGGGACGCCGCTGCCCTGAATCCGGCCTACCAACTCGTCTCGAGGGGCACGCCCCTCCCCCGCGCCGACGCGGCCGAAACGTACGGGAACGCCCTGCATACCGGGGTGATCGGTGCGGTGGACCGAGTATGAGCCGAGCGGCTGAACAAAATGAACGCAACGATATGGCCACCATCGGCCGGGCATAGCCTTCCAGGGATAGCGTCGATCACAGCACACCGCGAAACGAGATGACGTTCGATGACAACCTCTGTCAAGGAAAAGCCCGGAAACCTGCGGGTTGAATTGACCAGTTTCATCGGCAGGCGCCACGAGATAACCGAGGCACGGCGGCTGCAGTCCACCTCGCGGTTGGTCACGTTGACCGGCATCGGCGGGGTCGGCAAGACCAGATTGTCTTTGCGGGTAGCCGAGGATTCGCGGCGCGCGTTCGCCGACGGTGTGTGGTTCGTCGCGCTCGGCGACCTTCATGATCCTGCGTTGTTGCCCGAGACCATCGCCGCGGCGCTCGGGCTGCCGGATCGGCCCGGACGTTCGGTCTCTCGCCTGCTGATCGATCGCCTCTCCAGCAAACAGACGCTGTTGGTGCTGGACAACTGCGAACACGTGCTCTGCGCCGCTGCTGCGTTGGTACAGACACTGCTGCGAGCGTGTCCAGAGCTGCAGATCCTGGCGACGAGCCGCGAGGTCCTCGGGGTGGACGGCGAGCAGGTGATGCGGGTGCCGCCGTTGGCGGTGCCCAGCACCCATCAGGCCCCGCCGCTCGAGGCGATGGCCGATTGCGAGGCGGTGGCGTTGTTCGTCGCACGCGCCACGGCCTGCCTGCCGGACTTCGTGCTCACGGAGAGCAATTGCGCGGCGGTTGCGGGAATCTGCGGCAGGCTGGACGGGCTTCCGTTGGCGATCGAGCTGGCGGCCGTGCGGATCCGGGCGATGACCGCCGAACAGATCCTGCACCGCCTGACCGACCGGTACCAGTTGCTGACCGTCGGTTCCCGGGTCGCGCCGACCCGACAACAGACCCTACGGTCGTGCGTGGACTGGAGCTACGACCTGTGCACGGCGCGCGAGCAGCAGCTATGGGCCTGGCTGTCGGTTTTCGCCGGCGGTTTCGAGCTCGATGCGGCCGAGGGCGTCTGCCCCGAGGCGCTGGTTGCCAACGATTTCTTGGACGCGGTGTCGTCCCTGGTGGACAAGTCGATCCTGGCCCGTGAGCAGGTCGGTGAGGTCGTGCGCCTTGGCATGTCCGAGGCGATCCGCGACTACGGCCGCGAGAAGCTACGCGAATCCGGCGACCTTCCGCTGGCGCAGCGGCGGCACCTCGCGTGGTACGAGCAGGTGGTGGAGCGCGCCGAGTCCGAGTGGATCGGCCCCCGCCAAACCGAATGGATCGCCAGACTCGATCGGGAACAGTCGAACCTGCGGGATGCTCTGGCGTTCGGTCTGACCGACGCGGTCGTCCGCATCGATCCAGATGTCACTGCACGCACCGCCAATGCCCTGTTCATGTTCTGGTCGTGCCGGGGCATGCTGGCGGAAGCAAGGCGATGGATGGGCCGCTGCCTCACCAGCTCCGACGCCATGAAGGCCGAGGAGCGCGTGGAGATGTTGTATTGCGACGGCGTGTTGGCAGGCATGCAGGGTCAACTCGGGGAGGCCTCGGCGCGGGCGGAACAGTGCTGCTCGCTTGCGGAGCAGCTGGGGAGCGCGGAGTCACTCGAGATCGGCAACTACGCGAGGGGATACCGGGCGCTGTTCAGCGGTGACCTCGCGGCGGCGGTAGAACCGCTCCAGACTGCAATCGCCAGCGCGGGCGCATCGTCCGCTACCGGGGCCGACCGAGGTCCGAGCGCGTCCCGGATCGGCCGACAACTGGGTGGCCTCCTCGGCCTGGCAATCGCGAGTGGACTGTCCGGGGATGAGGCGACAGCCAATGCGTGTCACGAGCAGGTGCTGGCGATCACCACCCCACGGGAGGAGTCCTTCTTCCGTGCGTACTCGTCATGGACCCTCGGACTGACGGCGCTCCGCACGGGAGACACCGGTCGCGCGTCAACCGTGACAGAGCTGGCGTTGCGGCTGATCCGGAAGGTCGATGACCCTGTCATGACGGGCTGGTGCCTGGAGTCACTGGCCTGGATCGCGACCCGCGAGGACGAGCCGACGCGTGCCGCGGTGCTGATGGGCGCCGCCGAGACGCTCTCGCGGACTGTCGGGAGCAGCTCAGCGACCCTCCCCTATCTCCTGGCCCACCATGAGGAGTGCGAACAGCTCGCCCGCGACGCGCTCGGTACCCGCGCTTACGGCGAGGCGTTTCGTACCGGTGCCGCCATGAGTCTCGACGAGGCTGTCGCGTATGCGCTCGGAGACCGCTGCGTCGCCCAGGCCCGGACGACGCCGGTCGCGCCCGTGCTGACCCCCCGCGAGACCGAGGTGGCGCACCTGGTCGCGGCGGGCCATTCGAACAAGGCGATCGCGTCCATGTTGGTGATCTCGCCCCGTACCGCCCAGGGCCACGTCGAACACGTGCTGTCCAAGCTCGGGTTCACCTCGCGCACACAGATCGCGGCCTGGATGGCCGAGAACCACCTCGATCGACAGGCTGATCCGAAGCCGGTGTAGTCACCGATCAGGACGGGGAGCGCACCCCTTCCGCCGACGTCATTCGACGACGAGTATCCCCTGCATCTCGGGGTGGTACGTGCAGTGGAACGGATAGGTGCCCGGGTTCATCGGTGCGTCGAAGGTTGCGGTGTTGTTCCCGTCGACGTCCTCGTCGAATTTCCCCGCCTCGTTCGAGGTCACCGAGTGCTCCACGTCATCCTGGTTCACCAGGGAGATCTCGGCCCCCGCCCGGACCGTCGTCGGGACCTCGAACTTGAAGTCCCTGATGGTGACGACCATGGATTCGGCCGGCGTGCCGGGTGCGGTCATCGTTCCTGTTCCGGGGCCATAAGAATTGGTCAACGGCGCTTCAGGAGTCGTGGGCGTGCCGTCGTCCGAGCCGCACGCCGGTACCGCGGCGATCGCGAAGCCGGCGAGTGCCACACCGATCCGCCGACCCCATCGGCTCGGTCTCTTTGCGTGCCGGCCGCTGGATGCATGTGTGAACATCTGTCCTCCCGAGGTCGCTTCTTGATTACCGCACCGGAGCGCCGCCGAAACGTTTGAGAACTCGATCCGTTTCGACCGCGTGCCTACCGGGCATCCCCTGACCGACAGGGCACTCGATCGGGAGGAGAGCATGGCCGAGGACGTCGGGAAGCGGGACGTCGAGAAGCGCTGGGGCGATCGCGACACGCTCCGCGGCGCCGCCGTGTACACGCTCGCCGTCGTCGGGTTTGCGCTGACCGTGATGGCCGTCTCCCTGGCCTGGGGCTTGTCGAACCGCGACGAGTGCGCGGAGGCCTCGACCGCGGTGTGTTCGAACCCGGAACGCTACATTCTGGCGCTCGGACCGACTGTCATCCTCCTGCTCGGCGGCCTGGGCGCCTTCGTGCGCACCTATCGCCTGTGGCGGGAGGGTGGGACATGGCCCGTCTGGCACGGCGCCGGCTGGGTCCTGTTCATTGCGATGCTCGTCTACCTCGGCATGTCCGCGAACGTTCTCGCCACGGGATAGATCGTCGGTCACACCGGCAGTCGCTGCCCACGGAACAGGAGGAACCATGAATTCCGTCAAGCTCGCCGGAAAGCGGGTGGCCGTACTCGCCACCGACGGCGTCGAAGAGGTCGAGCTGGTCGAGCCGCGACGCGCGCTCGAGGACGCAGGGGCGGAGGTGAGATTGCTGTCTCTCGACACCGGCGAGATCCAGGCGATGAAGGGCGACGTGCACGAGGCGGGGCGATACCCGGTCGACGAGCGCGTGGCGGCGGCAACGGTCGCCGAATACGACGGACTGGTCCTGCCCGGAGGGACCACCAATCCCGATCATCTGCGTCAGGATCGCGCGGCGGTCGACTTCGTTCGCGACTTCATCTCGGCAGGCAAGCCCGTCGGCGCGATCTGCCACGGCCCGTGGACCCTCGTCGAGGCGGACTCGGTGCGCGGCCGGACCCTGACCGCTTACCCCAGCATCCGGACCGACATCGCGAATGCGGGCGGCACCGTCGTCGATCGAGAGGTCGTGGTCGACCGCAACCTGGTCTCGAGCCGCAACCCGGGCGATCTTCCGGCCTTCTGCGAAGCCCTCGTCGATGTGATCGCGGCAGGCAGTGCGTGACCACGGGCGGGTCGATCATGGCCGCGCAGTGGCCGGTATCTCTAGCCTTGGCTCATACCGGGCGGCCTCCGGTATGCCGGATGGCGCACCTTCGCCCGCACGATCACCACGATCCCGCCACTCGCGAACAGCAATAACAGCAGTTCCAGTATGTTTGCGTTCATCTCGCCCGGTTCCTCACCGAGGGGCCAGTCGATCGCGTCGCGTGCTCGGTCGAGCATGGCCGCGAACAAATGGGCCACCATTGTCGAGGTCACGCCGGGCCCGAGGATGGACCACTTCCTCCTCCGCCGTCTCGTGGATCGCAAGCAATCGACGAAGCGCGAAGAACGCCTCACCGCGAGCCTTCCCAGACAGGGCGAGAACGTCGTTGAACAGCGCCTTGATCTGTTCGTGCTGACCGACCAAGAACTGGATCACGTCATCGGTCGATCGAATGGGTGTGGGGGTCTTCGGATCCCGCCTTCCGGGTTGCGTGTTCGGTTCACCGCCCCTTGCTACCCGTCCGCACGCGGCGTGAAACGCCACGCCTCTCCGTCCGGATGCCTCCGAAGAAGGTCCGCTTCTCGTTGATCGCCACTGCCCTGGAAATGGGTCCATACTCAGAGGGTGAGCGAAGTCGCGCCCGAGGCGCAGCCTGAGTTCAGCGCGACGACGCCCGTCGGCGGCGAGTCGGGCATGCTCGTCGGCAGTTTTCGCTTTCGGGTCGCGGACGACGCGTGGGAATGGTCGGACGCAGTTGCCAGAATGCACGGGTACGCGCCCGGGTCGGTCGTGCCGACCACCGAGCTACTGCTCTCGCACAAGCACCCCGACGACAAGGCACATGTCGCCGCGATCCTCGACAACGTCCGGGCCCACGGCGCGCCCTTCAGCAGCAGGCACCGGATCATCGACACGGAGGGCGAGACCCATCGCGTGGTGGTCGTCGGCGACCGACTGCTCGACAACGATGACAACGTGATCGGGACGTTCGGCTTCTACATCGACGTCACCGACGCGTTCGAATCCGACATCCAGGAATCGATCGATGACGCGGTCGCGGAGATCGCCTCGTCACGAGCCGCGATCGAGCAGGCGAAGGGCGCGTTGATGCTCGCATACGGGATCTCCGCTGACCGCGCCTTCGAGGTTCTGACCTGGCGTTCGCAAGAGTCGAACGTCAAACTGCGCGACGTGGCCCGTCAGTTGCTCCGCGACATCTCCAGCCTGATCGCGACACCGCAGGGATTCCGCGAGGATTTCAACCACATCCTGTTGACGATGTCGATCCGAGCCGACGGGCAACGTCCGGGCGGATAAGGCCTCGTTCTGCGTTTGATCGCGGTATGCACGGGCACTCAAGGGACAGGGCCTGTGGCCGCCCGGGTAGTCGCAGGAACCGAGGGATCGGCGGTTCAGAATCCCGAGCCGCCGATTCCGCCCGTTCGACGGCGGTGATGCCGGCTCCGAACAGCTCATGGCGGAAGCGATTGGCGCCGAACACGCATCGGAGTTCAGCCACCCAACTGACGCAGCGGGCCCGACAGCTCGTCGGCGAAGAAGTCGAAGAAGCCGTCCGGATCGGGTCCCGCGTTGATCAGCACCAGCCGATCGAAGCCGGCATCGACGTACTTCCGCGCCACCGCCAGATGGTCGTCAACCCTTGGACCGCAACCGAACACGGCGCGCATGTCGTCGTCGGTCACATACGCCGAGGCGGCCTCGAAACCCGCGGGGTTGGGCAACTCAGCCTGCACCTTCCAGCCCAGCACTCCGAACCGGAACTTCTCGCGGGCCGACTCGGCGGCCGCGGAGTCGTCGGCCGCCCATGACAGCGGTACCTCGGCATAGGTGGGCCCCTTGCCGCCTGCCCCCCGGTAGCGCTCGACGATCTCGGGCCGCGGCTCGGTGGCGAACAACGCGTCCCCCAGCTCGGCCGCCACCGTCGCGGCGGAACGTCCGCCTGCGGCGACCGCGATTGGCGGCAGCTCTCGGGGCAGATCGAACACCCTCGCGTCCTCGAGCGTCAGGTGCTTGCCCTCGTACGACCGATAGCCGCCCGACCACAGCAACCGAATGATCTCGAGCGACTCGCGGAGCATCTCGTGCCGCCGCGTGACCGCAGGCCACCCCCTACCGACGACGTGTTCGTTCAGACGCTCCCCTGAACCGACACCGAGGGTGAACCGGCCTTCGCTCAGGAGGGCGGTGGTGGCCGCGGCCTGCGCGATCAGCGCGGGGTGATATCGGAGGAACGGACAGGTGACACCGGTCGCGAGGCCCACCGTCTTGGTTCGCGCGGCGACGGCAGCCAGCACGGACCAGACGAAGCCGGAGTGGGCGTGATTGTCCAGCCACGGATGGAAATGGTCGCTTGCCTCGACGAAGTCGAAGCCCACCACCTCGGCGCGGACGGCTTGGCGGACAAGCTCCGTCGGCGAGTACCCCTCCGCGAAGAGTTTGTATCCGATCTGCACTGCACGCCTCCGATTCACTCATCGGGTCCGGTTTCCGGCACCCACTCGGCGGGTATCACCGGGGCATGACCAGAATCAGCGGCGCTTCGGATCCGGGCGAGCCGGAACCGGGTGACCCCGTTTCACAGCCACCGATCCCGACTCCGCCCGTCCCCACCCCGCCCCTCCCAGGGCCGGCACCCGACCCCGCGCCGCCGGGGCCACAGCCGCCGCAACCGGGACCGGTGCCGGGACCATCCCCCGAGCCCGTGCCGCCCGCACCACCGCCGCCGGCGCCGCGATGACCACGGGCCCGAGGGGCTGCGATCAGCCGACCGCCTGCCAAGCCCCGAGGGAAGCGGTATCGACAGGACGCGATCGACCATCATGCTGCAGCGCGAGCGCGCTCTCGACCGAAGCGAAGCAGCGGAATCGGTTGTCCAGCTCGGCAACCCGGAGGGTGTGGTCGACCGCGCGCGACCCGGCGATCACTGAGAATTCCACCCCGTCGGCCCGGGCTCGCCACTGTGCGTCGGCCAGCACCTCCGCACCCCTGATGCTCAGGAACGTGACCTGCGACAGGTCCACCACGAGCCTGTCAGCTGCCTCGTCGATCCCGGCATTGATCTGTTCCCGCACGGCTGGCAGCGTGGCTGCATCGACATCTCCACTGATCGGGACGACAACCGTCGATGTTCTTCTCGGCGGAGATTCCACCGGGCGCGACACTCGATCCGTTCCCTTGAACTGGTGACGTTGAAGCACGACACCCTCCTCATCATCGCAATTGACAGTGCGGAGTGAAGCGGTGGTGTTGCGATCGTTCATCAGGCATTCGAGTGGATTTTCGGGAGCTGCGACGATTGCTCGACCTACCGCCGGCTGTTGGCTCAACCTGTCTCTTTCTTACCAGATCGATCTGAGCGAGGCCATACCTTCGTTTCGGCGATGAGGAAGGTGGGTAGTCTGCGTTCAGCGAACGCAACATCCCACGTGGGGGAACGAGGCCGTATGTCACGGGCGCACGCCGAAGAGTTCGGAGAGCAGACCGGATCGGAATTGGAGCTCCGGTTGCCGGCCGACGCCGACCAACTTTTCCTGGTTCGCGCGATGGTCACGGCCATCGCGACACAAAATGACTTCGATCTCGACACCATCGCCGATCTGAGACTCGCCGTCGACGAGGCCGCCACCCGATTGGTGCGGGCGGCGCTACCGGAGGCACTGCTCCGGTGTCGGGTTCAGGTCCACGACCGAGAATTCGTGTTCTCCGGATCGACATCGGCCGGCTCCGACGAAGCGGTGGGTGGATTGGACCAGGGGTTCGGGTGGCATGTGCTGCGAACCCTCACCGACGAGGTCTCCGCACACCACGCACCCGACCCCGAAGATGGATCCCGGTTGATCCTCACGATCGACTTCACTCGCCGTGCGGAGGGCACGCCCGGGTGAGCCGGCACTCGGGCCCTGATTCTGACGAGTACTCGGATGTCAATGTCCGGTTCGAGGTACTCGCGGCGATGACGCCCGACGATCCGGCACGAGCAACCGTTCGAGCCGAGATCGTGGAGCGCTGCCTGCCGTTGGCAGAGCACATAGCCCGCCGGTTCACGGGCCGCGGCGAACCGCACGAGGATCTCGTCCAGGTCGCCCGAGTGGGTTTGGTCAACGCCGTCAACAGATTCGACCCCGAACGTGGCACGGAGTTCGTGTCCTTCGCCGTTCCGACCGTCATGGGCGAGGTGCGTCGCCATTTCCGCGACGCGGGCTGGGCGCTGCGTGTTCCGCGCCGCACCAAGGAACTCCATGTGGCCATCGGAAAGGTGACCGGGGTTCTCAGTCAACAATTGGGCCGGTCCCCGACGCCGACAGAGATCGCGTCGGAGCTCGGCGTGAGTCGCGCCGACGTCAACGAGGCACTGCTGGCGGGCAATGCGTACCAGACGACGTCGGTGGACGCCCCCGGTACGGAGCGCCCCGGCGCGCCGCCACTTGCCGAGTCCGTCGGAAACCTCGACTCCGCCTTCGACACGATCGACAATCGTGAAGCTCTCCGGCCGCTGGTCGCAGCGCTGCCCGAGCGTGAACGCACGGTTCTGATGCTGCGGTTCTTCGGCAACCTCACCCAGACGCAGATTGCCGAGCAGGTCGGGGTCTCCCAGATGCACGTGTCGCGGATACTGGCGCGGACTCTTGCCTCGCTCCGGGCGGCGATGGACGAATCGGGCTGACGTCTCGGTTTCGGCGGGCCTCGGGCTGGGTACCAGTGTGGGGCAGAGCCCGGGCAGATCATTGCTCGCCGGCCCGGCTCCCACAGGCGGGACCAGGAAGGAGAAGTCGATGCCGCGAAAGGGATCAGACCCCCACCTCAAGGATCAAGACCTGTACGAGAAACTCCGCAAGGAGGGCGATTCGAAGGAAAAGGCGGCACGGATCTCGAATGCCGCCGCGACCGAAGGTCGTTCATCCGTAGGGAAGACCGGGGGCGAGGCCGAGTCGTACAAAGACCGCACGGTGCCCGAACTGAAAGAACGGGCGAAAGAACTCGGACTCAGCGGCTACTCGAAGTTGAACAAGAAGGAACTCATCAACTCTCTGCGCAATCACTGAGCCAAGACCACAAGGAGGCACCCCATGGGAGCGACCGACAAGGCCAAGAACAAGGCTGAAGAGCTCGCAGGCAAGGCGAAGGAGAAGGTCGGCCAGGCGACCGGCGATCGTGAAACCGAGGCCCGCGGTCAGAAGGATCAGACCAAGGGCAACCTCAAGCAGGCCGGCGAAAAGGTCAAGGACGCCTTCAAGGACTGATCGGCCGAAGCCGACGCCTCCCGGATGGCACCGCCGCTGTACAGACGGACAACCCGGGAGGCGTCGACGTAGGTTTCGCTGCTTCACGGCGGGGTATTGCTCTGACAGGTCGCAACCGCGCGAAGTCGGAGGTCCGTGATGCGCTTGATCACTCTCGTCGTGCTGATCTGGCTCGTGGTCGGGGCCATCGCGGCAGGCCAGCGCGGCTACTACACGAATACCCCGGAGAACTGCGCCGGCGTCGGCACCATCGCGGTCACGGTACTGGCCGGGCCGCTGAACTACGCCGGCGTGAATCCGAAGGTCACCGATTGCAATGTGCCCCAGCCGAGTCCGTAGGCAACGTCGGTAGCGTCAATACCAGTACTTCCGACCCCCGACGGCCCGGCCGGTCGCACCGAGCAGGGCCAAAATCAATCCGACGACCACCAGGACGATGCCGATCGTCCACAAGATGGAGATGCCGGTCAGGAAGCCGATGAGAAGCAAGATCAATCCGAGCACGATCATGGCATGAACCCCGCTTCGTAGTGGTGGTCGAGAATCACGAAGGCGGCATACCCACTGTCGGTCACTCCGAAACGGCGCGTGCCGACGCAGTCGCACCGATCACAGCGGAGCTCCGCGATCCAATCTGCGCAGCCCGGAACCCCGGCGTCGCCCCTCCGGCCTGGCCGACACGAACATCGCGCCGAGGCGGGCCTTGATCTCCTCAGTGGTCATGGAGCCGCCGGCTCCGGTTGCCCCGGTCGCGGTCGACGCCGGTGTGTTCATCGCGTTCATGCCGAGCTCTCTGTGGTCGATTCGGATGAATCCGAGTTCCGGATTCGCTACTCCTCAATGCTGGGCCGCGCGGCACCGACGCCGCCATCACCCCAGGGCGAGGAATTGCCCACCCTGGGGTGACAACCCACGTCAGGGGGGCGGCTGACGCCGTTCGCCGAGGTCTGCTGACCGGGAATGACGGCTTGACAATAAGGTAAGGCGTACCTAATACTCACGGCCGGGCACAGTGCCTACACGTGAGGAGTCAGCGTCATGATCGACGGTCTCATCGAAGAGGCATACGCGCGCGGTGTGGTCCGCGCGGTGACGCCGACCCCGGCGGGCGACGACGAGTACCTTCTCGACCGTGCGAGCGATCCAATGCGCCGGGAGGCGGCCGTCGCGGTGCGGGTCCGGGCGGACGGGCGGTTCGCCCTTGCGACCGGCAATGGCGGAGCACTGACCATCGGACAGGTGGCGGCGCTGTGCGGGCTCACCGGCCGCCCGGCCGACCGGACTCAGCCGTCCCCGTCCAGGCAGGCCAGGTAACCGCCCGCCTCGAAGTCGGCGCGCGCGCAGTAGGTCGCCCGCGGGTAGTACTCCCCCATGGTCGTCGCAGGGTCGGAGTTCGCCGCCTGGGACGCCTGCACCGACTGGGGGTAGAAGGCCGGGCTGGGCAGCATGTGCCGCAGGAACAGCACCTTCTTCGGAACCTCGGTGGAACCCCAGGGCAGAACCGTCACCGTGGGGTCTGACGCGGCGGCCGCGGGCACGTCCTCCGGCACCGCCACCACATAGGTGTAGTAGCCGCGCGCATCGAGGTTGGTCTGGAAGTCGGCCGCGCAGGCGACCACGGGATACGGCGACACCTGGTCGTTCTGACACATGGACCAGTACCGCACCTGCTGCCCCGGCTCGGTCACCGGCACGCCCTCCCGGGTGTCCGGGAAGGTCGGCGCCCGTCCCCGCACGACGACGATCCGGCCCGGCTGATAGGTCAGTCCGGCGCCGATGTACTTGTTGTCGCCGTTGGGGAACAGCCCGGAGGTGCTGGCCGGGTTCACGAAGGTCGCCTCGGGCACGTTCCCGGGGAACGCGCCCGATGCCGCGCCCGCGATCAGTCGGTCGAAGGTCGCCTCCATCGCCTGCCCCATCGGTCCGTTGGTGGCGTCCGCCGGGTCGAATGCCGCCGGGCAGGTCGAGATCGGGATCGTGGTGGCGCCGTTGTTCAGCACCAGGGCGACCGCGGGCAGCGGCACCCCTCCCGGCGGCGAGGCCGCGTCGTCGGGGACGTACACCCGGATGATCAGGAAGCCCATCGGCACGGTCTGGCTCGCGGCTCCGGCGGGCAGCGCCCGGATCTGGTTGAGCGCGTGGTCCGCCTCGCCGGGCACCACGGTGGCGTGCCAACGCCCCGCCGACTCCGGCGACCCGGCCGGCGAGGGATCCACGAACGGGTTCCCGCTGCCTCGATCCGGGACGATCTGGTCGTCGCGCAGGGTGTCGACCGTGTTCAGGTCGGTGCCGTAGGTGTTGAGCGAGAAGTAGCGCGCAGCGGGATAGTCCCCGCTCAGCTCGATCCGGTCGTCGCCCCCCAACGCGTACGGCAGCACCCAGTAGGTCGCGTTGGCGTCCGGGAACGCGACATTGAGAACGGTCTCGTTCGACATGAAGCGCCACGCGCACGCGGGCGACTCCGGGCCGGCAGGGGCGGCGCGGGCGGCCATCGCGGGCGCTCCGAATGCCGCGGCCAGCACCGCACACGCCAGCACGAGCAGGACCCGCATCGCGGGTGTCGAATGACGCGCCGAATCGGGCATACCGACTCCGTTTCGTTCCGTCTGGTCACGCTACCGCCCGATCCCGCCTCGGGCGGGTGTTCCGGCGCAGGTCAGAACGTCACAGGCGTGTGTACTGCTCGGTGTCCTGGTCGAACTCGGCCAGCAACTCGGCACTGAGGGTCGGCCGCGTGTCGGCGATGGCCGCGAGATAGTCGTCGGTGTTCGCCGGCTCGCCGCGGCGGTGGAGAATCTCCCGCTCGAAGGCGGTCTGCGCGCCCTTCCGCGCCGCGAACTCGATGTCGGCGGGCGTGAACAGCTCGCTGGAATTCACGATCAGGTTCACGTCGACCGCACCGTGTGCGGCACCGAGGTACCGCTCCCACACCGCACGACGGGCGGGCGCATCCGGCGGACCGACCGGGATCACGTAGTCGAATCGACCGGGGCGCAGGAACGCAGAGTCAAGCGAGTGCACCGAGTTCGTCGCACAGACCATCAGTCGCCGGTCGCGTTCCCGAAACAACGGGATCAGCTTGAGCAGTTCATTGGTGACCCCATGCGCGGCATTGGCCGCCGACCCGGTGCGGGCGGCCGCGATCTCCTCGACCTCGTCGATGAACAGCACCACCTCCTCGAGCTCGGCCAGTTCGGAGAAGACGTCCCGTAACGAGGCGGCCAACCCACCGTCCACCGCCGCGGCCAGGCGAGAGGGGAACAGTTCGACGAACGGCCAGCCCAGTCTCGATGCCACCGCCTTCGCGAAGCTGGTCTTGCCGGTACCGGGCGGGCCGAACAGGATCACCGCCTTGGGGGGCTGGACGCCATACCGTTCGGCGACGTCCGGCTCCGCCAGCGGCAAGACGACCCGGCGCTCGATGGCTTCCTTCACCCGCTCCATTCCGGCCATCGCCTGCCACAACCCAGTGGGCAGTATGCGACCACCCAACTCGGCGAGCAACGCCCGATCCGGGCCGAGCGGCTCGAGCATTTCGTAGTAGACGAGACCGTCCCGACGGGTGTAGCCGGAGTTCTCGAACGCCGCCGAACCGGTGGCACCCTCGGTCAACACCGCACAGATCCGCTGAACCCCGGAGGAACGCAGGCGTTGTTCCAGATTCGCCAGCAGCGCGCTACCGATTCCGCGTCCTCGCCATCTCGATCCCAGTGCCACCAGGAGCACCCAGGCCCGCTCGCCCTGTGTCTGTGCCACCGCCATCCCGACCAGTTCGTCCCCGACCGCGGCCACCACGGCGGGCTGACCAGCCCGGGCCGCAGCCATCACCTCGGCGACCGCGAACACCGGCTCCTCCGACCCCGGCGCACGGCTCTGATCCAGGATCTGGATGGCTTGATCGAGATCCCCGTCATGGAAGTCACGCAGCCGCCACACCGGCATGCTCACACACCGCCGCCCGCCGAGCCGGGCCCGAGGCTCATGCGATCAAGTACACACCCGTAGACCGCTCCGCGTCTGCACCTGGGTCCTCCGGATGCTGCGGATGCTGCGCCGATGCCCCTTGCGGGTCCGGAGCGCGAGGAGAAAGATCCGATGAAGGCCGGTCGTCACCCAGCACCCCGGACCCGGGGTGAACCGTCTGCGATGTGGAGTCGGGTATGACAACCCACTTACAGCCAGCACACCGGGCGGAAGGCCGTATCGAACGGCGTCGGATCGTGGTTCGCGGAATCGTCCAGGGGGTGGGGTTTCGGCCCTTCGTCGCCAGGCTGGCGGCGGACCTGGCGATCGGCGGCCACTGCGGCAACGACGATGCCAGTGTGTTCATCGAGGCGGAGGGCCCCGCCGCGGCCCTCGCGGAGTTCGAGCGCCGGATACGGGCCGAGGCGCCACCGATCGCCGTGATCGTCGACCTCGCCGCGGAAGCCCTTGCCCCGCAGGGCGAGAGATCCTTCCGCATCGCCGAGAGCAGGCACGTGCCCGGCTCGCGGACGCTGATCTCCCCGGACGTCGCGACCTGCGAGGACTGCCTACGCGAGTTGCGGGACCCCGCCGACCGCCGCTACCGGCATCCCTTCATCAACTGCACCAACTGCGGGCCGCGCCTGACCGTGATCACCGACCTGCCCTACGACCGTCCTGCGACGACGCTGGCCCCGTTCGCGATGTGCCCACGCTGCCTGCGCGAGTACGGGACCGTGGAGGATCGGCGCTACCACGCCCAGCCGATCAGCTGTCACGACTGCGGCCCGCGGATCTTCCTGGAGCGCGACGGCGTCCGGACCGTCGGGGACGACGAGGTGCTCGGTGGCGTCCAGCGGGCGCTGAACGACGGCCTGATCGTCGCGATCAAGGGGCTCGGCGGCTTCCACCTGGTGTGCGACGCGACCCAGCCGGGCGCGGTGCGGCGTCTGCGGATCCGAAAGCGCCGCCCCGCCAAGCCGTTCGCGGTGATGGCCGCGGACACTGCCACGGCCGAGCGGATCGTCGAGGTGTCCGACGCCGAGCAGCGCCTGCTGGGCCACCCCGCGCGGCCGATCGTGCTGCTGCGAACCCGGAGACCCGGCCCCGTCGCGGACGAAGTGGCGCCCGGCCTGGACGAACTCGGAGTGATGCTGCCCTACACCCCGCTGCACCACCTGCTCTTCTCGCCGGCTCCCGGGTCGCCACCGGATGAGCACCCCCGTGTCCTGGTGATGACCTCCGGGAACACCAGCGGCGAGCCGCTCTGCTTCGACAACGACGACGCCCGCGCGCGGCTCGCCGGGATCGCCGACCTCTTCCTGATGCACGATCGCGACATCGCCGTGCCCTGCGAGGATTCGGTCCTGGCGGTATCCGAGGACCGGGAGGTCCCGATCCGCCGGTCGCGAGGGTATGCGCCGCTCCCGATCCTGCTGCCCTCCCCGGGTCCGGTGGTGCTGGCGGTGGGGGCCGAGGTGAAGAACACCTTCTGCCTGACCCGCCAGGATCTCGCATTCTGCTCGGCACATCTCGGCGACATGGGCACACTCGAAAGCCGGCGCGCGTTCGAGACCTCGGTGCGCCAGCTCACCACCATGCACCGGGCCGCGCCCGCGCTGATCGTCGCGGACGATCACCCGGGCTACTCGACCATGCAGTGGGCGGCGCGGTACGCCGGCGCGAACGAGATCGAACTGCGCACGGTGCAGCACCACCACGCGCACGTCGCCTCCCTGCTCGCCGAGCACGGCCGCCTCGACTCGAGGGTCCTCGGCGTCGCCTTCGACGGCACCGGATACGGGTGCGACGCGACCGTGTGGGGCGGCGAGCTCCTGTTGGTCGGCCCGGACATCCTGACCACCGAGCGGTCGGGCCACCTGCAGTCGTTCTGGCTGCCCGGCGGCGACGCCGCGGTCCGCAACCCCGCCCGCGTCGCGCTGTCGCTGCTGCACGAGGCCGGGATCGGCGAGGTCGACGACCTGCCCTGCACCCGAGCGCTCGCGGCCGCGGAACGCCTCCTCGTCGCCTCTCAACTGTCCTCCGGCGCGGGCGCCGTCCGCACGACCAGCGTCGGGCGCCTGTTCGACGGCGTCTCCTCGCTGCTGGGCGTCTGCCACCGGGTGAGCTACGAGGCGCAGGCCGCCATCGAACTGGAGGCCCTCGCGCGACAGGCCGGCAGACCCGCGCCGCTGACGATGGCGATCGACGGCGGGCAGCTGCGACTCGATGCGCTGTTGACCGGTCTCGTCGCGGGCCTGCGGCGGGGCGAGTCCGCGGCCTCGCTGGCGCTGGGATTCCACCACGCGCTCGCGACCGCGACCGCGGCGCTGGCCCTGCGGATCGCCGACCGGACCGGCACCGGAACCGTCGGGCTCACGGGAGGCGTCTTCCAGAACCGGCTCCTGCTGAGCCTGCTGCGAACGCGATTGCAGGGCAACGGTGTCGAGGTCCTCACCCACCAGCGGGTGCCCGCGAACGACGGCGGGCTCTCGCTCGGCCAGGCGGTCCTCGGCCTGGCGTTCCTCGAGCGCGCCGCCCACCGGCGCGGTACCAGAACCGACCAATCGGAGATCGGAGCACGGCGATGACCACGACGGCGCATTCGGACGCCCCCCTGATCGACGACGATCTCTCCGCGGATCTCGCGTCCGCGGCGCTGTCGCTCGCCAGGAGGTTCAACGCGGGCGCCACGCTGTGGGTCATCTCGCCGCAGTGGGAGCCGCACGCCCATCACGTCGCGGTCGAGTTCGTGCACCCGGTGATCATGGGCAAGCGGGCACTGCCGTCCGTCGCGCTGGTCGAACCGGACCCGGTCGCGCAGTGCCGCGTCGCCACCCGGCCCGGCGACGTGATCATCGCGGTGGCCTCCGCCGACCAGCCCCAGGTGCGCGACGCGATGCAGCGCGCACCCGCGTGGGGCGCCGACACTATCTGGATCGGCTCCGGCCCGCGCCCGCCGGCGGGCAGCGCCGATCACACGCTGTGGGTGGCCTCCGACGATCCGATGATCCCGGCGACCGGCAGGTTCGTGCTGATGTACCACCTGCTGTGGGAGCTGACCCACGTCTGTTTCGAACATCCCGGCCTGCTGACCCCGGACGAGGACGCGTGCGCCGACGACGGGTGCGTCACCTGCAGCGACGAGGGCAGGCTCGCCGAGGTGGTGTTGCCTCCGGCCACCGCGCTGGACACCGCGCTGGTCCGCACCGGCTCCGGCGAGGAGTCCGTCGACGTCACCGTGCTCGGCGAGGTCGAGGCGAACGACCTGATCCTCGTGCACGGCGGCGCGGCGATCACCCGCATCGACAACGCCGAGGTGTCGCGATGAGCGAGCAGGAGAGCACCAACTTCCTCTATCCCTTCATCGACGCGGAGGAGAACGACGCCGACGCGTTGCTGACCGACCTGGCCGCGTCGGCGCGCAGCAAGGCCGCCGAGAGCGCACGGCTGCAGCGGGTCTCGCTCGAGGAATGGGGCGACGGGATCACCTCGGCGGGCGCCCGGATGGCCGAGCGCTTCCGCGCGGGCGCGCGGCTGTACACCTTCGGGAACGGCGGCAGTTCCACCGACGCGGCCACCCTGGCCTCGCTGTTCAGCCGGCCCGCCCGCGGTCGGCCGGTCGCGGCCTGGTCGCTGGCGGCCGACCAGGCGGTGGTCACGGCGCTGGGAAACGACGTGGGCTTCGAGCTGATCTTCTCGCGCCAGATCATCGCCCACGCCAAGCCGGTCGACATCGCCATCGCGCTGTCCACCTCCGGCAACTCCGACGATCTGATGACGGCGTTGGCCGAGGCCCGCACGCGCGGGCTGCTGACCGTCGGGTTCGCCGGCCACGACGGCGGCCGGATGTCGACCAGCGACGACCTGGACTTCTGCTTCACCATCCGGTCCCAGAGCATCCATCGCATCCAGGAGAGCCACGCGCTGGTCGGATACCAGCTCTGGTCTGCGGTGCAGGACAACCTCGCGAAACCCACACCGGGGCCGCGAGAGACGACAGGCGGTCCCAGATGAGCAGCTCACAGGTCGGCGACCGACCCTCGACCGCGGCCGAACGCGAGGGCCGGGTACTCGACCGCATCGACGAGTTCCGCAAACGCCGTCCGCGCCTGCTCGAATCGGTGGTGACGCTCGCCCACGGTGCGGGCGGCAAATCCTCGGCGGCCCTTGTCGATTCCGTCTTCGTCGAGGCGTTCCGCAACCCGGAGCTCGAACAGCTCGGCGACGCCGCGGTGCTGCCGCTCCCGTCGGGCGAGCGGCTCGCGTTCTCGACCGATTCGTATGTGGTGCAACCGCTGCGGTTCCCCGGCGGGTCCATCGGGAACCTGGCCGTGCACGGCACCGTCAACGACCTCGCGGTCTCGGGTGCCCGCCCGCAATGGCTCTCGGCCGCATTCGTCATCGAGGAGGGCTTCGAAATCTCCGCGCTGCGTGAGATCGTCGCCGACATGCGCGATTCCGGCCAGGCGGCCGGTATCGAGATCGTCACCGGGGACACCAAGGTGGTCGGCAAGGGCGCGGCGGATGGGATGTACATCTGCACGGCGGGCGTCGGCGTCATCCCCGCGGGCCGGGTGCTGTCCGCGGACCGGGTGCAGCCCGGTGACCGCGTCCTGGTGTCGGGCACCATCGGCGAGCACGGCATGGCGGTGATGCTCGCCCGCGGCGAGCTCGCCATCGAGGCCGACATCGACTCGGACACAGCGCCGGTGAACTCGCTCGTCGAGGCGCTGCTCGAGGCCGCACCGTCGACCCGGTGGATGCGCGACGCCACCCGCGGCGGGGTCGGCACGGTCTGCAACGAGCTCGCGCAGGTCTCCGGTCTCGCGGTGATCATCGACGAGCAGTCGCTCCCCGTCCAGCCGCAGGTGCTCGGCGCGTGCGACATGTTGGGGATCGACCCGCTCTACGTGGCCAACGAGGGCAAGTTCATCGCGATCGTGCCGCGCGCCGAGTCGGACGCCGCGGTCGACGCGCTGCGTGCGCAGCCCGGCGGCGCGCAGGCGGCCGTCATCGGTGAGGTGATGGCCGAGCCGCAGGGCATCGTGGCGCTGCGGACCGCGTTCGGGGGCAGCCGGATCGTCGACATGCTCGTCGGCGACCCGCTGCCGCGAATCTGTTGAGCAACAGGAACTCCTGAAAGGAGGACGGCTATGTGCTTGGGCATACCGGGGCAGGTGGTTGACATCGTCGACGCCCAGCAGCACCTGGCCAAGGTCGACGTCAACGGGATCCGTCGGGTCATCAGCGTCCGCCTACTCGCCGATGAGGGCCTGGTCGTGGGCGACTGGGTCCTGGTGCACGTCGGGTTCGCGATGTCGAAGATCGACGAGGCCGAGGCGCAGGTGACGCTGGACCAGGTCCAGAAGATGGGCGCCGACTACACCAACGAGATCGACGCGTACAACTCGTCCGAAATCGCCTGATCTCGGGCATCTTCCGTCAGCGAGGAACGCACGATGAAATTCGTAGACGAATTCCGTGATCCGGCCGCAGCCCGCGCGCTCGTGAGGTCCATCACCGACCTCGCGGGCACCGACGAGTTCAAATTCATGGAGGTGTGCGGCGGCCACACCCACACTATCTACCGCCACGGCATCGAACACCTGCTGCCGCCGACCGTGGAACTGGTGCACGGCCCCGGTTGTCCGGTGTGCGTCATCCCGATGGGCCGGGTCGACGACGCCATGTCGATCGCGGAGCAGCCGGGCGTCATCTTCACGACCTTCGGCGACATGATGCGGGTGCCCGGTTCGCGGGGCAACCTGATCGAGGCGAAGGCCAGGGGCGCCGACGTCCGATTCGTGTACTCGCCGCTCGACGCGCTCAAGATCGCCGTGGACAACCCCGATCGGGAGGTGGTGTTCTTCGCGGTGGGCTTCGAGACCACCGCACCGTCCACCGCGGTGACGCTGGTGCGTGCCCGACAACTCGGGGTCAAGAACTTCACCGTGTTCTGCAACCACGTCACGATCGTCCCGCCGATCAAGGCGATCCTCGAATCCCCCGACCTGCGGCTCGACGGCTTCCTCGGCCCCGGTCACGTGTCGACCGTCGTCGGCACCAGGCCGTACCGCTTCGTGCCGGAGGTGTACGGCAAACCGATGGTGGTGGCCGGGTTCGAACCGCTGGACATCCTGGCCTCCGTGCACATGCTGTTGCAGCAGCACCGGGACGGCCGGTGCGAGGTGGAGAACCAGTACACCCGCGTGGTCAAGACCGAGGGCAACACCCAGGCGCTGAAGCTGATGGCCGAGACCTTCGAGCTGCGACCGCATTTCGAATGGCGCGGACTCGGTTTCATCTCGCAGAGCGCACTGAAGGTGCACCACGACTACGCCGAGTTCGATGCCGAGGAGAAATTCTCGATGCCGGGGGTGCGGGTCGCCGATCCGAAGGCGTGCCAGTGCGGCGAGGTGCTCAAGGGTGTCATCAAGCCCTGGGAGTGCAAGGTGTTCGGGACCGCGTGCACACCGGAGACCCCGATCGGGACCTGCATGGTCTCACCCGAGGGCGCCTGCGCGGCGTACTACAACTTCGGTCGACTGCACCGCGAGACGGCGATGCTGGTCGGCAAGAACACAACGGAGGCTTGAGTGCCGAGCCCGCCCGGTCACCGACTGTTCGCGCAGTATGCCTACGCCCCCAACACGCTCGGCTACTGCGGCCCAGCGGACGCGCGCGCCCTCGAGGCCGTCGCGTGCGGTGACGGGATGGGCACCGACGGGCCCATCGCGGACGTGCCGTCGCTGGCCGCCAGGTTCAGCGGTGCCTGGCCGTACCAACAGGTCATCGCCGAGATGACCGGGCGCACCGACCCGTTGGACGCGTCGGTGGTGCGCGCCTATTGGACCGGCAACGAGCTGACCGACGAGATCGACCGCGAAGGCTTCGGCCGGGAGCTGCTTTCCCGGCTGGCGCCCCAGGCCGGGCACTACTGGAAGCACCTCACAGAGGACCTGCTCGCCGAGGCGGCGCCGACCCACGGCTTCCACGTCTTCGGCGTCTATCCGTGGTCCCGGTTGCTCGGCTCCGGTGTGCCGCAGCCCCTCCAGGTGCTCGACTCCTGCCGGATCACCTGCGGGACGGTGATCGAGGTGCGCGCCGAGTACGTGGTGGTGCGTGCGCGACCGCTCACCTACGACGGCGCGCTCCACCTCGGCGACGAACAGGATCGGCCGGTGCGCCATCGGGCGGCCGGCGGCTCGTTCGTCCCCGATCTCCGCAGGGGCGACACGGTGGCCGTGCACTGGGACTTCGTGTGCGACAGGCTGACCCCGGAGGACACCGACCGCCTGCAGCACTGGACCGGGTGGCAGCTCGCACAGACCAATCGCCGTCTCGAACGGACCGAGGCCGCGGGCTGAGCGATCAGAACCTACCGACCGATCTCGCCAACGTCAGTTCCACAGGTGGGATAGGTCGACAACTCGTGTAGGAGATCAACGCCGACCCCGACTCAGAGGTGGTGCCAACGGGCGGGCTGTCCAGTTCGCGGGCCACGGTGCAGCCGTGAACGCCGTCCGTGCGTGGCGATTCTGGGTCCCGCTGCCCTTGACTCTGAACGATGTGCGCAGCCAGTAGTAGTTGTCGCCAACGTCAACGTCGAGAGAACCGTCGACGACAGAGAGCACCAACATGTCCAGGTACTTGAGCAGGCCGGCGGACCCGCTGTCGCACCCATCGCATGCACAGTCGGGAAGCGTGTCCAACCGCACCGCGGGGTCGCCCGCGGCGATCGTGATGTTGAAGGGATGATCGCTGTCCATGGGTGTGTGCGTCGTCAACACCAGCGGAACCGCGCCGGCGGCGGCCGGCTCGAGGACGGTGTCGGCCCCGCCGGGCTCCATGGGAGGAAGCGCCCAGTCCACATGCGATGCTTCGCGCGCCCAGCCGCGGTCGAGGAGAACCTGGGTCCATGCCTGTGCTCTGGCCACCACGATCCGGTACTTCTCGGGGTTGCTGGAACGCTCGTACGCCTCTTCTCCCGGGCTGGGGCCGTCCTTATAGGGGTTCGGCCACCCGGGTGTCTGCGCGCCGGTGACCGCGAAGGCTGCGTCGACGTCGTCGAGCAGCTCGCGCATCTCTCGCGAGAGCAACGGCTCTTCCCCGCCCCAGCCGGTTTCGCGCGCGCGGAGAATGTTGTCGTCGTACTCTTCCCACCACGACTGCGCCGCGTCTGTCACCACCACAGGGACGTTACCTATCGCTCGGCGGGCGGGCTGGATCAGGCTTCGCGAGCGAGCGTGGAGCAGAAGCCGAGCATGACGACGCCTGCGGCGGCGTCGATCGTCCGTCGAACCGTGCGGCGTTCGAACTGCTGGCGTAGTGAACCCACGAACGCGACGACGAGCAAGCACCAGAGGGTTCCGATGAGTGGCAGGGTCCAGGCGTGCAACAGCCAGACCCACCAGGGCGCGTCCGGCTGCACGAACTGTGGCAGCAGCGACAGATAGAAGACGAAGATCTTCGGGTTGGTGGCGTTGCAGAGGAATCCCTGCCGGTATCCGGTCCATGGGGCAGGTCCGGTTTCGCCCGCGGTGGCGGCGTCATGCCCTCGGACCGCGCTGAGCAGCATCGAGCACCCGATCCAGGCGAGGTAGGCGATTCCGAGCCACTTGATCGCGAGGAAGATCGGGTGCACACCGATGATCACGCTCGCGATGCCGAACGAGACGAGCAGGCCTTGGACAGCCGCGGCGGAGCTGACCCCGAAGGTGGTGGCCATCCCAAACCTGCGCCCGCCGGACGCGCTGTTGCGGACGATCAGCGCAAAGTCCGCGCCCGGCGTCAGCACCAGCACGACGGCGACCGTGAGGAACACCCACGAATAGGTCACGCTGGCACCCTAGCCAACGCCCACACATGGAACCCGGGGTTCAGCCTGCATCTCGACACTCTGCGATCAGCGCAGCGTGGCGTTGTAGACCGCGAGGTGCGAGCGCACCAGTTCCAGGCCCGAAGCGTCGTCGAGCGGAATCGGGTCCCGCACCACGCACATCAGATCGGCCAGCGCGACGGGCGGGTCCGTGTCCGCGCGGATGGTCATGACCACCGAGAACCGGTCCTCGTCGTTGCGGGCGCGGTACTTGATGCCGTGCACCTGCGAACCGTTCAGCACCGCCGCGGCCCACTGCTGGGTCCGCGGATAGTCGACGGGATCGCATTTCGTCAGCCACAGGTCCTGGCCGATGGCGGCCAGGTGGCGGCCGTGCAGGAGCGCGACCGGGAACTCGGTGGTCACCTGCACCTGCGACAGCACCCGCCCGTCAAGCTTCTTCCTGCGCAGGATCCTGGGCACGTTGTCGTCGAGCGGGAGTGAGCGGCAGTAGGTCTCGGCGATGCAGACGGAGATGTCGTCGCCGAAGTAGCTGTAGTGGAACGAGCCGTCCGGGGAGTCGAACCTGCCGCCGTGGACGGGATGGGCCGGGGTCTGGTTCAGGGACAGCACGTGTCGATCCGGGGCGCCGGAATGGATGCGCCACAGCTTCGTTCCGGCAGGGATCGACGCCACCTCTGCGGTCACCGCGGGTGGGGGTACCCGGTTAGGCAATGTCGTCCTCGACCTCGGCCCAGACCAGGGCGGCGACCTGCTCGAGGTCACCCGCTTCGAGCAGGTCCACCGGCGAGGTGCGGCCCGCCGCGGCGGGATTGGGCGAGAGCCACCAGGACGCCACGCCCCACGGGTCGTCCTCGGCGCCAAGCGCGACGTTGCTCCGGCGGATCAGCTCGATCGCGTCCTCGGGCAGCGAGAACTGGAACTCCGGGTAGCGGTATCGCCTGCCCTGCTTGAGGCCGATGATCTGTCCGGCCCGCTTGCGCAGTGCGTCGCTCGGGTTGGCCCAGGTCTTGCGATATTTGACGGCGACCTCTCCCGCGGAGAGGTGCGGGAACGACAGGATGTACTCGACGGCGTCGCGCATCACCGTCTTCTCGTCGAGGATGTTGCCCGGATCGATGAGGTCGAGGATCGGATCGTCGCCGTCGACCTGGCCGGCCAGCAGCAGGTGGGAGACCCGACCCGCGACCAGGCTCAGGGTGGGACGGCTGGCCAGTTCGGATCGGATGAGCTCGATGAGGTCGTGGTCGCTGACCGAATCGCCGACTGCGGTCAGGCGGCGTGGGTGGTCGCGGTGACGCTCCGGGACGCCGCGGGCGCGTGCTGCACTGTTCGACATGTCTGCCTCCGGGGACGCCTGGCGGATCTATCTAGATAGCTAGTATAGATCCTCCTGGGTCCGCCCGCGACCCTCACATCGACTGTTCGTCCGGTTCCCGAGGCCGCCCCATCAACTCGAGACCGGCGAGGGCACTCTGCGCACCCGCCGCATCCGTCTTCTCGACGGCGAACCCCATGTGGATGATGATCCAGTCCCCTGGCTCGAACACGTCGTCCGGCAGCATCCCCACGTTGATCTTTCGGTGCTCGCCCGCGACGTCGACCAGCGCCAACTGGTCGCCGTAGCCGTCGAGCATGCGCACCACCTGCCCCGGGATCCCCAAGCACATCCGCTCAGCCCTCCTCTCCCGCATCCGCGGCGGCCGCGGGCACCCACCTCGGCGGATCCTCGACCAGTTCGAGCACTGCCGCGACCGCGTCGTCCACGACCGCGGCCACCTCCGGCGACAACCCGATGCCGTCCGCGACGCACCGCGCCTCGCAGCCCACCACGACCGTCCGGGGCGCGGTGCCGCCGAGCGCGTCCAGGCTCGCGAAGACCGACGCCGGGTCCATGCCGTGGGCATCGAGCCCACCGCCCCCGCCGCCGCGCTCCGGATCGACCTCGAAGACCCGGATGGCGCCCGGCGCGCCACGATCCGGCAGCGCGTCCACCAGGACGAGGGCATCCCAGCCGTCCAGCAGGTCGTAGGCCAGGTGAACGCCCCGAATGCCGTAGTCCACCAGCCGGACCCCGTCCGGGATCGGCCGCGGCTCACTCGCGTGCCCGCGCTCGGCCAGCCGTCTCAGCACCTCGGGGCCGAACCCGTCATCACCGAGAAAGATGTTCCCGATACCGGCGACCAGCACCCGCCGTTGGTCGTTCACCGATCTCTCCGCGCGCCGCCGTCGTCACATGTGACGCATGCGTAGGTAGCGCCTGATGTCGGGAACCGAACGCACGCCGACGATCACACCGGCTGCGACCAGCGCCACCACGAGCACCGTCGCGATCTGCCCCACTGTTTCCATCGCTAGTTCTCCTCTCTGCCCGGTTCATCGCCACCGAGCGGTTCCAGCTCGTCCGGGGCGAAGTAGAGATAACGCCCGTACCAGTCGTGCAGGTCCGCGGCGGGATCGTCGTCGATGACCACGCCGACGTGGGTGTTGCCGTCGACATCGGCGTGCACCGACGCGACCCTTGCCGTCCTGCCGTCGGAGAAGAGGTCCTGCGCGTCGGCACGGCGAGACGGGTGCAGCCGCACCGCGCTGCCCTTGGCCACACGGACACCGTTCACCGACACCGCGTCCACATCCGGCCGCACACTCGCGTCGGCCTCGGGATCCCACCAGGGAACCCCCTCGGGCACTTCGGGTATCAGTCCCGGATCGAGCCGCGGGTCGCGGAAAGTGCCGTGCAGCCGCTGCATCGCCTCGGGCGTCATCGCATCGCAGCGGTCGACGATCTGCGCGGCCAGCGGATCGGTGGCGCGCGCCTGCGCCTTCTCCTCGTCGGTCATCGCCATCACCCTCAAAGTGAGGATCTCGTCGATCTCGGTGGAGTCGAAGAGCGCGCCGTCGCTCTGCGCGGCGACCTCCGGGTAGTCGTACAGGATGATCGGCGAGATCAACACCATGTCCGTCTCTCCGCGCGTGCCCGCCAGCACCGGGAAGCACCGGTGGTGGACGGCCCGGGCCACGGGGCCGGCCGCCGCATGCGGCGGTTCGAGCAGGGAGACGAACGACCCATCGCGGACGGTCACGATCGCGTGCGCACCGATCAACGACCTCGCGACGGCGAGATCCTTGTCGATCGTCTCCGGCCCGGTGTTTCGCACCTCGACCAACAGCCGGGTGAAGCCGTCGTCCTCCGCGGCGCCGAGAGTCACCGTTGCGGCGATCGGCAACCGGGACCGGACGATCCGTCCCGCGGTGGATCCGTCCGGCGCGAGCAGCTCCTCGGTGTCCGTGCCGCCCGCCACGTCGATCGGAAAGCCCCTGGCCACCGCGAGTTCCGACAACGCCACCGCCGGGAGTTCGATCTCCCGCTCGACGGCCTCGTCCCAACTGAGCCACGACCGCGCCCCCACCACCAGTTCGTCCACCGCGCGGTATCCGCCCGCGCCCGACGCCTCCTGCACGCTGCGGGCCTGCAGCTGCAGGAAGCGAAGCGTCACCGTGACCTGTGCCGCGCGTTCCCCCTCCGGCGCGCCGCGCGCCAGCACGCACTGCGCGGACAGCGACGGCTCCTCGCCGACGCCTGCCGACGATGCCCCTGGTGGACCGAGCACACCGAACTGCCAGCGCGACTGGTTCTTTCGCGAGCTCGCCCGGTACGGATAGAGCAGGTAGCCCTCGTAGAGCACCGCGTCGGCGACGGCGCGGACTCGGGTTCCGACATCGGTGGTGGTCACCGGGCCTGCTCCCGCGTCTGCGCGAGCAGTTCCGTGACGGCCTCGTCGAGGCCGACCAGGCCCCGCGTGGACTTGTATTCGGCCAGCGCCTCGAGGGTCTCCCGGCCGAGCCGCACCCAGCCGGTGTTCGGGAAGTGCATCCGGATCAGGTCCCGCCACACCGAGACCGGGAGGTCGTAGCGATCCTCACGATCCCACGGGATCTGCTGGACCCCGAACCCCCCTGCACCCTTGGTGAACACCGTGCCGCTGAACAGGAACACCAGCGGGACGGTCCCCTCCTCCAGGGCGTGCAGGTACTTCGACGCCGCCACCTCGAAGTCGTAGGTGCACGGCATCGGCAGGGTCGCCTCGCAGGTCTCGGCGAAACCCTGCACCAGCGCGGCGCACTGCAGCCACACGAATGAGTGTTGCGTCGATGACCACCGCTCCCGACCGCCGAAGAGGTCAACCAGCCCCGCGGCCTCGGCGTCGGTGTACCGCCGTCGGTGCGGCTCGATGCGCACCTGGCAGCGCAGCGCGATGGCGTGTACGGGCGCGGCGGCGCTCACCGCCACTCGAGCGGAGAGGATCGGGGCCGCCGCATAGGGCTCCGGGGCGACGTCGAGGACGGCGAACGACACCTCACTCACGGCGCCTCACCGCCGCCGAACTCCCGGCCGGCACCGCCGGCGTGAGACCGACCGGCCCGGGCCGCGATCCCCGCGAAGAAGTCGTCGATGTACCCGCGCGCCTCCTGGCCGCCGTCGAAGCCGCGCCACAGCGTGCGCAGCCGACCAACGAACTCGTAGCACGCGTCGATCGGCACCAGGAAGCACTCCGCCTCGCCGCGCCCCTCCTCCGGCATCCGGATCAACACCGCCTCGACGTCGTCGGCCGCCGTGTCCAGCTCCGGATTCGCCGCGCGCACGACGTTCCACGCGTCGAGCGGCAGTTCCGACTCGGTGGCCCCCGCGGGACCGGGATAGAACGCGACCATCCGGCCGAGGACCGAGTTCCGGAAGAAGAAGGCCAATCCCACCGGGATCTCGAGTTCGTCCCATCGGCCCTGGCCGAGCTCGAACCCGGGGAACGAGAGATAGCGATCCGGGACGGCGCGGTACCGCAGCTCGGCGCCCTGGTCGGTGAACAGCAGGTAGCAGCCGCGGCAGACGCACATCAACGCCCGCCCCTCCACGTTGACCACATGCTGATGGCGATCGCCGATCGCCTCCGCGCACATCTCACAGCGCTCGCCCGGCTGCGGAGCCGGGCGGGTCGCCGTGATGCGTTTGAGCACCGAGAAGGGAGTGCTCATCCGCTCACCCCCACCGGTACCGCGACCGAGCGCACGCCGTCCCGGACCAGCACCGGCAGCGGCTCGAGGTGCACGTCGCCGTCGTCGAGCCCGGCACCCGCGTGCACCACGTCGAAATGGGCGCGGCAGGTCGGACACCGCAGGACGGCGTCGCCCGCCGCGTGGCCGGCGCGACGCGCCAGGACGGCGCCCGCCAGCGAGTGCGTACACGACGGGCAGCGGTCTCGGTAGGCCAGCAGGTCGTCGCCGATGCGGCAGACCAGGATGGGCAGACCCCCGACCACGAACCCGCCCACCTCGCCGGGCGCGAGCTGCTCCAGTTCCGGCGCGGGGCACCACGTTCCGGCGGGACCCGGCGGGGCGTGCACGTGCGAGAACAGCGACTCGGCGGCGATCAGCCCTGGCTCGGAGCCGGGCTGAGCGGCGACCACCTCGATCGAGGCGATCTCCGGCGCCGCAGCGAGCACCGCGCCCTCCACGGCCAGTTCCAGCGTCACCGACGAGGACGGGCAGCTCCTGCAGCTGCCGGTCAACTCCAGGCGCACCACCCCGCCACCATCGGCGGGCCCGCCTTCACCCGGGAACTCGATGCCCATCAGCTCCACGTCCCCGCCGTGCGAGCCGAGATAGGGCCGCACGCTGTCGAGCGCCGCACGCACCCGGGTCGGCACGTCGTGCGGGTGCAGACCGTGCACCAGCAGCAGGCTCGCCACCAGGTCGTCGTCGGCGAGCCACTCGGCCCCGTCCTCCACGTGCTCGCCGAGGATCCGCACGACCCGCGCCAATCCCTCGCCGTAGAGGTCGACCACCTCGCGCACCAGCTGTTCGGCGCGCTCGCGCGCCACGGTGCCGCCCGCCGAACTGGCCTCGAGAAGCGTCTCTATCCGATCACCCGCCGCGCGCCACCGTGCTTCCTCGTCCCCTGCCGCCTCGCCGTTCACCGTCACTCTCCGGTCGAGTACTGCGTCGGCGAGTGCAGCTTCTCCAGCGTCTTGCCATTGCCGAGGTACATGTGCACGCCGCAGGGCAGGCAGGGGTCAAAGCTGCGGACCGTCCGCATGATGTCGATCCCCTTGAAGTGATCCCGATCGTTCTCCTCGAAGATCGGCTGCCCCTGCACCGCATCCTCGTACGGCCCCGGTGTGCCGAGGCTGTCGCGGGGGCTGGCGTTCCACGGGGTCGGCGGATAGGGGTGGTAGTTCGCGATCTTCCCGTCCCGGATCACCATGTGGTGGGAGAGCACGCCGCGAACCGCCTCGGTGAACCCGCAGCCGATGCCCTCGTCGGGAACGTCGAACTTCTCCCAGGTCTTGGTGCGCCCGGCCCGGATCTCCTCGAGGGCCTTCTCCGCGAAGTGCAGCGCGCAGGCCGCCGCGTAGGCCTGGAAGTAGGTCCGGGCGCGGTTGCGTTCGATGGTGTTGCTGCCGTGCTCCGGGATCTTCCACTCGAGCGAAACCGGGCCCTTGAGCGCGGTTTTCGGGAGGTTGATCTGCACGCTGCGGCCGGTCGACTTCACGTACCCGATGTCGACGAGCCCTGCCAGCGCCGTCGACCACAGTCGGGCCAGCGGCCCTCCGCCGGTGTCCAGCGCGAGGTGGTCGGTGCCGTCGAACCACCTGGGTGACATCACCCAGCTGTACTTGTCCTCGAGGTCGCGTTTCTGCGGCTGCGGGTTGGTGTGCTGGTTCCACGGGTGCCGCCGGTCGACCGGATTGCCCAGCGGGTCCTGCTTGACGAAGGTCTCCTGGTCGGACCAGTCGTCGTAGTACGACGAGCCCAGCAGGATCCGGATGCCCAGGTTGATGTCGACGAGATCGGTGGTGACCAGCTTGCCGTCGACGACGACCCCGGGGGTGACGAACATCTTCCGGCCCCAGTTGGTCATGTCCTTGTACTCGAAGTTGCAGTGCTCGGGGTCCTGGAACGAGCCCCAGCAACCGAGCAGCGTCCGGCGCAGGCCCACCTTCTCGTACCCAGGAATCGCCTCGTAGAAGAAGTCGAACAGGTCGTCGTGCATGGGCACGACCTTCTTCATGAACTCCACGTACCGCATCAACCGGGTCATGTAGTCCGTCATCAGCTGGATGGTGGCCACCGTCCCGACCCCGCCCGGGTACAGGGTGGACGGGTGCACGTGCCGACCCTCCATGAGGCAGAACATCTCTCGGGTCGCCCGGCTGACCTGGAGCGCCTCGCGATAGAACTCGCCGGTGAAGGGGTTGAGCGAACGCATGATGTCCGCAATCGTGCGGTAGCCGTGTTCGCCCGCCCGCGGCGCCTGGGTGTTCTCGGCCTTGGCGAGCACGCCTGGGTTGGTCTCCGACACCATCTTCTCGCAGTAGTCCACGCCGACCAGGTTCTCCTGAAAGATGTTGTGGTCGAACATGTACTCGGCGGCCTCACCGAGGTTGACGATCCATTCCCCGAGGTGCGGCGGCTTCACCCCGTAGGCCATGTTCTGCGTGTAGCAGGAACACGTCGCGTGGTTGTCGCCGCAGATGCCGCAGATGCGGCTCGTGATGAAGTGCGCGTCGCGGGGATCCTTGCCCTTCATGAACAACGAGTAGCCGCGGAAGATGGACGAGGTGCTGTGGCATTCCACCACCTCTCGGTTGTCGAAATCGATCTTGGTGTAGATGCCGAGACTGCCCACGATGCGGGTGATCGGATCCCAGGCCATCTCCACGAGGCCGCCGGGGTCC
The DNA here is from genome assembly GCF_040548995.1 of Rhodococcus sp. PvR044. Taxonomy (NCBI): domain Bacteria; kingdom Bacillati; phylum Actinomycetota; class Actinomycetes; order Mycobacteriales; family Nocardiaceae; genus Rhodococcus; species Rhodococcus sp. PvR044. The sequence goes on along the minus strand of NZ_JBEPSX010000007.1, from coordinate 103,754 downwards.
GTCTGCTTGTGCGACGGCTCGGGGATGATCTGTGTCATCGAATTGCCTCTCGACAGGTCGAGCTACCAGGTACGTACTGCTCCCGTTTCGAGCGTGGAACCCGGATTGCGCCAACGCGGTTCCTTCTCCACCGTTCGTGCGGTCACGTGACGCAGGCGCCGGATGACGGAGCCGTAGAGCCCCGACGCCGTGCTCGAGACCAGGCCGCCGGGCGGTTCGTCCATGAACGGCATGAACTTGTCGGGGAAGCCGGGCATGGTGCACCCGATGCAGATGCCGCCGACGTTCGGGCATCCGCCGAGGCCGTTCATCCAGCCGCGCTTGGGGACGTTGCACTTGACCACCGGACCCCAGCAGCCCAGCTTCACCAGGCAGGTCGGCGACCCGTATTCGGTGGCGAACTCACCCTGCTCGTAATAGCCACCGCGGTCGCAACCCTCGTGCACCGTGGCACCGAACAGCCACTGCGGGCGCAACGCCTCGTCGAGCGGGATCATCGGCGCCTGATCGGTCGCCATGTACAGCAGATACGTCAGCGTCTCGGACAGGTTGTCCGGCTGGATCGGGCAACCGGGCACGCAGACGATCGGGATCCCGGCCTTGGACTTCCATTCCCAGCCGAGGTAGTCGGGCACGCCCATCGCGCCGGTGGGATTTCCCGCCATCGCGTGGATTCCGCCGTACGTCGCGCAGGTTCCGGCCGCCACGATCGCGGTCGCCTTCGGCGCGAGACGATCGAGCCACTCGCTCGTCGTCACGGGTTGTCCGGTGGCCGGGTCACTCCCGAAGCCACACCAGTACCCCTCGTCGTGCAGCTTCTCGTTGGGGATCGATCCCTCGACCACCAGCACGAACGGTTCGAGTTCGCCGCGATCGGCCTTCCAGAACCACTCGAGGAAGTCGTCGGCACCGCCGGCCGACCCGCACTCGAAATCGATCAGGGGCCAGTGGACGGCGATCTTTGGCAGGCCCGGAAGGGCACCGAGGGCGATCTCCTCGATGCTGGGCTGGGTGGCAGCAGTCAGTGCCACCGAATCACCATCACAACTGAGACCCGCGTTGATCCACAGCACGTGGATCAACGTTTCTTCGGCTTTGACTGCCGCCTCCGTTGGCATCAGTGCCGCTCTCCGGGGCAGGGCTGTACCCCTACGTCATCGGAGTCGACCCTCGGCCCACTTGTATGACGCTCATCACGGTCTACACCCGCCGGAAGAACCTTGTCAATGGTCGCAGGATCGTCACGGCGCCCCGACTGCGCGTCAATCCATGTGTACCAATCGATTACGCCCTCACCCGACACCGCCGATACCAGCACGATCTGAACGTCCGGGTTCACCGACCGCGCGTGTCGCGAGCACGCCTCGAGATCGAAGTCGACATACGGCAAGAGATCGGTCTTGTTGATGATCACCAACCCGGCGGCCGCGAACATGTGCGGGTACTTGAGCGGCTTGTCCGACCCCTCGGTCACCGAGATCACGACCACCTTGCTGCGCTCGCCGAGATCGAACAGTGCCGGGCAGACGAGGTTGCCGACGTTCTCCACGAACAGCAACGACCCGTTGGGCGGGTCGAGCGTGTCGAGGGCGCGCCGCATCATCTCGGCGTCGAGGTGACAGCCGGCGCCGGTGTTGACCTGCACCACCGAACATCCCGTGGCCTTGATCCGTTCGGCGTCGAGCAACGTCTCCTGATCGCCCTCGATGACAGAGATCGGGCGCGCGCCGCCGAGTTCACGGATCGTTCGCTCGAGCAACGTGGTCTTGCCCGCGCCCGGCGAGCTCGTCATGTTGAAGGCGAGGATGTCGCGGGCGGCCAACCATTCCCGGATCTCCTGTGCGAGCAGGTCGTTCTTCGCGAGCACCTTCTGCTCGAGCGAGATCGTCTCGGTCGGCGGCAGGTGTTCGTGCGGATGATCGTCGTGGTCGTGCTGGTGCGCGTGATCGTGTGAGTGGGCAGGGTCGTGTGGATGAGCGTGATCGTGATCGTGATCGGCATGGTCGTGGGGCACCGTGATCACCGCACCCGCGTGGTCGCCGCATCCGCATGTTGCACACATAGCTCAGCTCACTTCCATCGACATGATCCGTAGTTCGCGGCCCGAGAGGATCTCCACGTCCGCGCTACCGCAGCGGCACAGCACCACCAGATCGGTCAGCTCGAAATCCGCCCCGCAGCCGCGACAGTGCGCCCTGCCCGGCGGCTGATCGATCTCCAGGCTGGCACCCTCCATCACGGTGCCCTCGGTCGCCAGCTCGAAACAGAACTGCATCGAATCGGGAACCACGGCGCAGAGCGTGCCCACCTCGATCGTGACCCGCCGCACCCGCCTGCCCGCCGCACGCTCGCACACCGCGTCGACGACGCTCTGGGTGATCGACATCTCGTGCATCACGGCCTCGCTCCGGCCTCGGTGGAATTCACCCTAGGACGCGACCACCACGGGCACAACGGTTCGTCACTCGGGTGACGCCGCCTTCTCGGGTGACGGCGACGTCGCCAGACCGGACTCCCAGCGCGCCTGCACGCCGCCGTACTGCCACACCAGCACGGCGGTCAGCCAGGTGCCGATGAACAGCCCGACGATGATGAACCCCATCGCCCCGAGATCGAGCGCGCCGACCCACCCGAGCAGCCCATCGGTGACGTCGAACTTCGCGGTCAGGAGCGAGATGATCTCCTGCGCACCGATGAGCATCGCGACCACCACCGACAGCCCCGTGACCACGAGGTTGTAGTAGATCTTGCGGAGCGGCCGGGCGAGCGCCCAGCCGTAGGCGAAGTTCATGAACGAGCCGTCGATCGAATCGAACAACGACATGCCCGCGCAGAACAGGATCGGCAACACCAGGATCGAGTACCAGGGCAGCCCGGTCGCGGCCGCGCCACCCGCGATGACGAGCAGCCCCACCTCGGTGACCGTGTCGAAGCCCATCCCGAAGAGCAGCCCGACCGGATACATGTGCCACGGCGCGCGGACCGCGGCGACCACCGGCTTCAGCACCCGGTTGAGGGCTCCCCGATTGTCGAGTTCCCGCTCCAGCCGCGCCTCGTCGTAGGCGCCCCTCTTCATCTCGCGGAACACCCGGTGGATCGCGATGAACGACATCAGGTTGAACAGGCCGATGAGCAGCAGAAAGGTCCCCGAGACCAGGGTGCCGAACACTCCCGTCCATCGCGTGAGATCGGAGTTGTCGTCGGACAGGCTCGCGGCGAGCTCACGCACCCCGAATGCCAGCAGCGCCACGAGCACGAACACGATCGTGGAATGCCCGAGGGAGAACCAGAATCCGACCGATATCGGCTTCTTGTTCTCCGCGACGAGCTTCCTCGTGGTGTTGTCGATGGCCGCGATGTGGTCGGCGTCGAAGGCGTGCCGCATGCCGAGCGTGTACGCCGTGACGCCGAGCCCGACGCCGAAAGCGGACCCGTGGACCGTGTAGTGCCCGGGAACGACGACGACGAACAGCACACCCCAGCCGATGACGTTGAGGGCGAGCACCGTGACCGCCATGCCGACGAGGCTGCGTCGCTCACCGCGGTCGAGGTCTCGCCATGCGCGGATCAGCCCGGTGCGGGTGATGCGGGATGTCACGGTCATGACGTTCCTCGATGGGCGCGAGAACCGAGCCGATGCCGTCACTCAGCCTATACCTGCACAGTTGTTCACTTGAAGCCCTGGACCGCCGGTATTTGGCCGTGTCCACCGCCAGGTCAGCGAAACCCAATTGGCTGATTTGTGCCAGGTTCTCGGGCCGCGGGACGGCGGGCGAGCGTGACGCACGTGATCGCCGTGACTGCCATTGCTGCGATCCCGATCCATGCCGCGGTCGTGTAGGCGTCGTCGGTCGGGAAGAGATGCCCGCTCGGAGTGCCGGCGGCCAACACCAGGCCACCGATTGCACTTCCGAGCGAGAAGCCGACGCTGCGCACGACCTGGTTGAAGCTCATGGCGCTCGTCGTCTCATCCGTCGGGGTGACGGCCAGGATGACGGAGGGCATCGCCGCCGAGAATCCGCCGACGCCGAAGCCGAGTACCGCCATCGATGCCAGCAACTCGGCGAGGTTCGAGCGGGCGGCAACAAACAGGGCAAAAGCAAACAGCACGATGATGGCGCTACCGGCCAGAAGTGGCGGCGCGCCGATTCGCTCGCGCAGGCGAGGCGTGAGCTTGCCTGCGACGAATCCCAGCAGCGAGAACGGAACCAGCACGAGCCCGGCAACGAAGGTGGTGAGCCCGAAGCCGTAACCGGCGCTCTCGGGTGTCTGGGCGTAGCGCGTGATGAGGGTCAGCAGCAGGTACATGCCAACGCCGCCGACGAGCATCGCGGCGTTCGCTCCGGCGACGGCCGGGTGTCGCATCAGCCGGATATCGACAAGCGGCGCCGAGCTACGGCGTTCGTAGGCCGCCCAGATGCCGAGCAGGAGTGCGGCAATCGCCGCCAGAGCCACCGCCAGGCCGAGGTGTCGGATCCACAGGCCCGTCTCGCTCGCCAGGAGAAGAACGAGGAACAGGCCGCCTGCCAGGAGTAGCGCGCCAGGTATGTCGACCCGAGCCGAGCGCCCCTCGGGTGGTACGGGCATGCTGCGCAGGGCCGCCAGGAACGCGACGGCGGTGACGAACACCCCGAGTCCGTATGCGACGCGTACACCGCCGAGTTCGGTGAGCAACCCTGCCAGCGGGTAGCCGATGCCGACACCGACGGTGGAGGCGACCGACACCAGGGCGATCGTGGCGGCCGCGCGACCTTCGGGAAGATGATCACGGGCGACGCCCATCATCAGCGCGGTCAACCCCAAGCCGACGCCCTGAGCCGCCCGGCCGACGAGCAGCCAGGCGAAGGGCAGTGGAAGCACCGTGAGCACGCTTCCCGCCACCACGACCCCGAGGGTGGCGAGGATGGTGCCGCGGCGATGAGGACCGGCCCCCAAGCGGCCGAGAACAGGCGTGGCGATGGCACCGGTCAGCAGGGTGATGGTGAGAGTCCACTGCGCGCTGGCCAGTGACACATCGAATGTGGTCGCCACGCTGGTGATCAGCGGCGCCCCGAGGCTGCCGACCGCCGCGACGACCAGGGCGATGAACACCAGCAACGGGACCAGCATCCGCGGTTCGGGCCGCCTCGACGATGGCTTCACACGCCGCAGACTACTGATCATCGACTTGACACATCCAGTGGAAGACCTGCTTGTGGCGAGCTCCACAGGCCCCGAAGCGGTCCTCCCCGGACCGGACGACCCGCCACGTATCCGCCTCCTACGAGGCAGTCGCTGTGGCCGTCCGGCCAGGAGGCACGCCTCAGGCGGAGGGCACCTTGTCGAGGAAGCCGAGCACGTGGATCAGCCGGCCGTCGGCGTCGCGCTCGATCACGTCGAACCCCTCGATCAGGTCCTCCGCACCCGCGGGCCCGAGCTGCCAGCCGAACCTCGCCTGGTCGTGGTGACCGTCGACCGGGCCGTTGAGCCGGAAGCTCATCCCGGCGAACTGCTGCTGCACGGCGCCGATGGTGGCGTCGATCTCGGCCCGGCCGGTGGCCGCGGCCATCGGGTCCACGTACCGGCCGTCGGCCGCCCACAGCGCGTCGATCGCGGCGCGACGCCGGTCCGCATCGGTCTCGTTCCACACCGCGATGTACTGGGCCGCAAGGTTTTCGAAGGTCATGTCGTCACTCCTGTCGGATGTCGCGGTGGCCGCCTCGGCCCCCGTCGGAACACAACTCTGACCGTCGCGGTGCGCCGCGTCGATTACCTCCGAGGTAATGGCGGCGCTTCCCGGCCCGCCCTAGGGTTGCCTCATGACCACCCTCATCGAGGCCCAGCAGCCGGTCGGCACGTTGCTCCGGCGGTGGCGTGAGCGACGCAGGCTCAGTCAACTGGACCTCGCGTCCCGGGCCGAGGTCTCGGCCCGGCACGTGAGCTTCCTCGAGACCGGCAGGTCCAAGCCGACCAAGGCGATGCTGCTCAAGCTCAGCGAACAGCTCGAGATCCCTCTGCGGGAGCGGAACTCGCTGCTGCTGGCAGGCGGCTATGCCCCGGCCTACCCGGAGCACCAGCTCTCCGACGTGCCGATGGCCGCGGTGGCCGACGCGATCGCGGCGATCCTCGGTGCGCACCTGCCCGCCCCTGCCGTCGTCGTCGACCGGCACTGGAACATGATCGACGGCAACGCGGCGGTCGCGATGTTCACCGAGGGATGCGCGCTCCACCTGCTCGAACCGCCCGTCAACGTGCTGCGGTTGAGCCTGCATCCGGAGGGCATGGCACCGCGGATCGTCAATCTCGGTCAGTGGCGCAGTCACCTGCTGCACCGGCTCGACCACCAGATCGCCACCACCGGGGATCCGTTCCTCGCCGCGTTGGCCGACGAACTGTCGGCCTACCCCGGCGAGGCGCCGACGGACCACGACCCGGATGCCCTGGTGGTGCCGCTCCGATTCGCCACGCCGGGAGGCGAACTGGCGTTTCTCAGCACCACCACGGTGTTCGGCACGCCGATGGACGTCACGGTCGCCGAGCTGGCGATCGAGACCTTCTACCCAGCCGACGCGCCGACAGCCGCGGCGCTCGCCGAGGGCGTCAGATGACGCCCATCGCGAGCATCGCATCCGCCACCTTGACGAAGCCGCCGATGTTCGCACCGAGGACGTAGTCGCCCGGCTTGCCGTACTCCTCCGCGGTCGCGACACAGCGGCAGTGGATGTCCGACATGATCTTCGAGAGCCGCTCGTCGGTGTAGTCGAAGTGCCAGGAGTCGCGCGAGGCGTTCTGCTGCATCTCCAGCGCCGAGGTCGCCACGCCGCCCGCGTTCGCGGCCTTGCCGGGGGCGAACGCGACGCCCGCCGAGCGCAGCACGCGCAACGCCTCGGGGGTGGTCGGCATGTTGGCACCCTCCGCGACCACGCGGACCCCGTTCTCGACCAGGGTCAGTGCGCCCTTCTCGTCGAGCTCGTTCTGGGTGGCGGACGGGATCGCGACCTCGCAGGGCACGTCCCAGATCGAGCCGCCCGCAACATACTTGGCGGACGGAACGGTGTCGACGTAATCGCAGATCCGGCCGCGCCGGACCTCCTTGATCTCCTTGAGCAGCTCCAGGTCGATGCCGCGCTCGTCCACGATGTAGCCGGCCGAATCCGAGCAGGCCACCACAGTGCCACCGAGCTGGTGCACCTTCTCGATCGCGTAGATCGCCACGTTGCCGGAACCGGAGACCACGACCCGCTTGCCGTCCATGCTGGTGCCGGCCGTCTTGAGCATCTCGGCGACGAAGTAGGCGGCGCCGTAGCCGGTCGCCTCCTTGCGCACCTGGGAGCCACCCCAGGTCAGGCCCTTGCCGGTGAGCACGCCCGACTCGTAGGAGTTCGTCAGCCGCTTGTACTGGCCGAACAGGTAGCCGATCTCGCGGCCACCGACGCCGATGTCGCCCGCGGGCACGTCGGTGTACTCACCGATGTGCCGGTGCAGCTCGGTCATGAACGACTGGCAGAACCGCATGATCTCCGCGTCGGAGCGGCCCTTGGGGTCGAAGTCGGAGCCACCCTTGCCGCCGCCGATGGGCAGTCCGGTCAGCGCGTTCTTGAAGATCTGCTCGAAGCCGAGGAACTTCACGATGCCCAGGTTGACGCTCGGGTGGAAGCGCAGGCCGCCCTTGTAGGGGCCGAGCACGCTGTTGTACTGCACCCGGAATCCGCGGTTTACGTGCACGTTGCCGTTGTCGTCGGTCCACGGCACCCGGAAGATGATCTGGCGCTCCGGCTCGCAGAGCCGCTCGATCAGCGCGCCGTCGGCGTAGTTCGGGTGCCGCTCCAGCACCACCGTGAGCGATTCGAAAACCTCGGCGACGGCCTGGTGGAACTCCGGCTCACCGGCGTTGCGACGGACAACTTCCTCGAAGTACTTGTCGACGCGCTCACGGACATGCCCACTCACAGCGGCCGCCCTCCTCATTGCTCTGCAGGGATGGAAAGTAAAGACAATCACAAGACTTCCTCACGGCAACATGCGGGTATCCGTGATGCCCGTCGTCGCGGTGACCGATCCCACACCCTGCCGCGGGCGCGACACGGGTGGGCGCGGCCCTGACTTGCCGGGACGGGAGGTGAGCCTGGGACTACCGTGAGATTCGTCATTCCAGATCTGCGGAGGAGCGTCAATGAGCATCCAGACGGTGGAGTCGCGCCGCCATCGCGTCGTGGTCATCGGTTCCGGTTTCGGCGGACTGTTCGGTGCGCAGGCACTCAAACGCGCCGACGTCGACGTCACCCTCATCGCTCGCACCACCCACCACCTGTTCCAGCCGCTGCTCTACCAGGTGGCGACCGGCATCCTCTCGGTAGGCGACATCGCCCCCGCGACCCGCCTGGTCCTGCGCAAGCAGAAGAACACCCAGGTGCTGCTCGGCGACGTACTCGAGGTCGACCTCGAGGCCAAGACGGTCACGTCGCGGCTGCTCGAGCGAGAGACGGTCACCGAGTTCGACAGCCTGATCGTCGCCGCGGGCGCCGGTCAGTCCTACTTCGGCAACGACCAGTTCGCCGAGTTCGCGCCCGGCATGAAGACCATCGACGACGCCCTCGAACTGCGCGGCCGCATCCTCGGCGCTTTCGAGCAGGCCGAGCTCTCCCACGACCCGGAGGAGCGCGCCCGGCTGCTCACCTTCGTCGTGGTCGGCGCGGGCCCCACCGGCGTCGAACTGGCAGGCCAGATCGCGGAATTGGCCCATCGCACCCTCACCGGCGCCTTCAGGAACATCGACTCCCGCGAGTCCCGGGTGATCCTCCTCGACGGCGCCCCGGCGGTGCTCCCTGTCTACGGCGGCAAGCTCAGCGAGAAGGCGGCCGGCCGGCTCGAGAAGCTGGGCGTCGAGATCCAGCTCAACGCGATGGTCACCGACGTCGACGTGGACGGCCTGGTCGTCAAGGAGAAGGACGGCACCGAGCGCCGCATCGACTCGCAGTGCAAGGTGTGGTCCGCGGGCGTGCAGGCCAGCCCGCTCGGCAAGCAGCTCGCGGCGCAGTCCGGCGCCGAGATCGACCGCGCGGGCCGCGTGCACGTCAACCCCGACCTGTCGCTGCCCGGGTACCCCAACGTCTACGTCATCGGCGACATGATGTCGCTCGACAACCTGCCCGGACTGGCGCAGGTCGCGATGCAGGGCGGCAAGTACGCCGCCAAGCAGATCAAGGCGACCGTCGCGGGTGAGTCCCCCGAGACGCGGCACCCCTTCAAGTACTTCGACAAGGGCTCGATGGCCACCATCTCCCGTTTCAGCGCGGTCGCGAAGGTCGGCAAGCTGGAGATCAGCGGATTTATCGGCTGGGTGGCGTGGCTGGTGATCCACCTGATGTACCTGGTCGGCTTCCGCAGCAAGTTCTCCACGATCCTGTCCTGGACCGTCAGCTTCCTCGGCCGCGGACGCGCGCAGATGGCATCGACGGAACAGCAGGTGTTCGCGCGCAACGCGATCGACCTGTTGCAGGACTACGAACGAGCCAAGGACGCCGGTCTCATCGGCGATCCGCTGGCGGTCTCGACCGGCGAGGAGCGGGAGAAGGCCGGCTAGCTAGCCGTTGTGTGCGTGGGTGGCGCCGAGGTCGTGCAGCATCCGGTGCACGACCTCGTCGTCGAGCGAGTAGCTCATCTTCTTGCCGTCCCGCCGCACCGCGACCCAGCCCTGGTTGCGCAGCAGCCGAAGCGCGTGCGAGACGGCCGTGGTGCTCATGTCCAGCGCCGCCGCGAGATCCGAGACGTAGATGCCGGGGGCCCGGTGCAGACCGAGCAGGATCCGGAGCCGGGTGGGGTCGCCGAGCAGTTCGAACCGGCGCACCCATTCCGGTAGGTCCGGCACCGCCTCGACGGCGGCGCGGGCCTGCGCGACCTGTTCCGGGTCGAACGCGGGCGGGGTACCGGTCATGAGTTCACCGTAGTCAACGCGCGGCCCAGCCGGGTCCCGAGGCTGCCGCCCGCCGCAAGGGGCATCCGCACCCACGACCCACCCGCGGGGTACCTCTCGACCACCGCGGACCGCTCGTCGGGGAACACCAGCTCGCTCTGGACCGCCATCGGCGCGTCCAGCAGGTCGTGCCCCACCGTCCCCGCGCCCAGCTCCAGCCGATGTCGCAGCAACGGCATCCCGTCCAGGTCCGCGTGCAGCGCGCCCGACCATCGCCCGCCGCGCTCCCCGGTGCGCCCGATCTGAGCCCGCTCGCGCACCGTCACCCGCGACGAGGACGTCAGCTCGAGCCGGGTGTGGGTCCGGTGGTCCGCGTCCGCCGCGACGACCATGGGCTCGGGGTCGAGCAGCAACTCCGCGTCCCGGTCCACCCGGATGTCCCAGCGCGCGGTCGAGACCAGTTCCTCGGCCCCTGGCAACGCGAGCGCCGCCGCGACGGTGCGCACCGTCAGGCTCGCACCAGGCCCGACGCGCAGCGCGATCTCGAGGTGGTCGCCGCCGAGCGGCGTCGCCGCCGCGGAGATGAGGTGCACGGTGTCGGGCCCGGTGATCCGGGCGGCCAGTCCCCCGCTCGCCCGGATCCGCGGGGAGCGGCCCCGCTCGGCGACGATGGTCAGCGCGGTGTGCACCCGATCAGACCGCCGCGGCCAACTGCTCGCGCACCCAGGCCAGGACCGGTGTCGCCGCCGGGTCCGCGGTGAGCGAGATCAACGCCGTCGGCCTGCCCTCGCGGACCCGGGCCGCGTCGGTCTCCATCACGGTCAGGTCCGCGCCGACCAGTGGGGCGAGATCGGTCTTGTTGACCACCAGCAGATCCGAGAACGTCACGCCCGGTCCGCCCTTGCGCGGCACCTTGTCGCCGCCCGCCACGTCGACCACGAAGATCTGCACGTCGATCAGCCCCGAGGAGAAGGTGGCGGTGAGGTTGTCACCGCCGGACTCGACCAGGATCAGGTCCAGGGGCGGGTTCGCCTCGATCAGGTCGTCGATCGCGTCGAGATTCGCGGTGATGTCGTCGCGGATCGCGGTGTGCGGGCAGCCACCCGTCTGCACCGCGGCGATCCGCTCGTCGGGCAGCACCGCGTGCCTGCGCAGGAAGTCCGCGTCCTCGGTGGTGTAGATGTCGTTGGTGAGCACCGCGAGCGAGAGTTCGTCGCGCAGCTCACGACAGAGCGCGGCCACCAGCGCGGTCTTGCCGGATCCGACGGGACCGCCGATACCCACTCGCAGCGGCTCTCCCGGCACCCGCACCCGCTTGGGCCGGTCGTGCGTGTGCTGATGCGGTTCGCCGTCGATCAGGTGCGGGGGCATGTCGATCTCCTTCGGGTGGTGCGGTTCTCGGGCAGTCGGGGTGTCGGGGAATTCACGAGGCGAACAGCGGGCGTTCGCGGTCCAGGTGCGCCTGCGCGACCACGTCGAGCAACGGGTCGGACAGGTCGGCGAGTCCGGTGGCCGCGAGATCCGCCGTCCGGTCACACAGCTCGGAGAGCGCGAAGGTGCAGGCCGCCACGTCCGCCGGGTCGAGGGCGAGCAGGCGCTGCGCGGCGATCGCGGACCCCGTCATCGTGGTGTAGACGAGGACCATCGCGGCCTCGGCATCACTCATCCCGCAGACCCGCGCGGCCTCGCCGGAGGCCACCGCCAGGTGCGGGCGGGAGCCGAGAACCGACCAGTCGTGCTCGGGCCACACGCGTTTGGACAGCCGCAGCAGCCCCCGGCCCTGGGCCCGGGACGCCGCACGCCCCGCAGGGGACGGGGTCCGCGCGTCGGTCTCCGCATCGGCCACGCCCGGGGCGAGCGCACCGCCACACACCGCCGCGGCGATCGACCCGGCGACCAGCCCGGTGCTGCGGATACGCCTGCGCAGGTAGGCGTCGAGCGTCGCGAGATCCCGCACCAGCCCGCAGGCGATGGCCTCCTCCACTCCACCGGAGTGCACGTGCCCTCCGGTGGGCAGCCGGGAGTCGGCCAGCGCAAGCAGGTTCGCCAGTCTCGAGGTCATCGCGTACGCACCGCCATCAGAACAGGAAGTACCGCTGGGCCATCGGCAGTTCGGTGGCGGGCTGCTCGCGCCACACCTGCCCGTCGATCCGCACGGTGAACGTGTCGGGGTCCACCTCGATGTGGGGTCGCGCGTCGTTGAGCGGCATGTCCTCCTTGCCCCGTGCGCGCACATCGAGCACCGGCACCAGCCTGCGGTCCACGTTCAGCCGGTCGGCCAGCCCGTCCTCGATCGCCTGGGGCGCCACGAAGTGCACCGAGGTCGCGGCGGCCACCTTCGGGGCGGCCCCGAACATCGGCCTCGGCAGCACCGGCTGCGGGGTCGGGATCGAGGCGTTGGCATCGCCCATCGCGGCCCAGGCGATGGCGCCGCCCTTGATCACCGCGTGCGGACGGACCCCGAAGAACGCGGGCTCCCAGAGCACCAGGTCAGCGAGCTTGCCCACCTCCACCGACCCGATCTCGGCGTCCAGTCCGTGCGCGACCGCCGGGCAGATCGTGTACTTGGCCACGTAGCGCCTGGCCCGGTTGTTGTCCGCGGCGCCGTCACCGGGCAGGGCCCCGATCCGGCGCTTCATTACGTGCGCCGACTGCCACGTGCGCAGCACCACCTCCCCGATCCGGCCCATCGCCTGCGCGTCGCTGCCGATCATCGAGATGGCGCCCATGTCGTGCAGCAGGTCCTCCGCCGCGATGGTCGACGGCCGGATCCGGCTCTCCGCGAACGCCAGGTCCTCGGGGATGGACGGGTCGAGGTGGTGGCACACCATGAGCATGTCCAGGTGCTCGTCGAGGGTGTTCACCGTGTGCGGGCGGGTCGGGTTCGTCGAGCTGGGCAGCACGTGCCCCTGCGCGGCAACGGTGATGATGTCCGGCGCGTGCCCGCCGCCCGCCCCCTCGGTGTGGTACGCGTGGATCCCGCGGCCCGCGATGGCCGCGAGCGTGTCCTCGACGAAGCCGGCCTCGTTCAGCGTGTCCGAGTGGAGCGCGACCTGGACGCCCGCCGCATCGGCGACGGACAGGCAGGCATCGATCGCCGCCGGGGTCGAGCCCCAGTCCTCGTGCAGCTTGAATCCGGAAGCGCCGCCGCGCAACTGCTCCCACATCGATTCCGCGCTGACGGTGTTGCCCTTACCGAGCAGCGCGATGTTCATCGGCCACCCGTCGAGCGCCTCCAGCATCCGCGACAGGTGCCAGGCGCCCGGCGTCACGGTGGTGGCCTTCGACCCCTCGGCCGGGCCGGTGCCGCCGCCGATCAGGGTGGTGATCCCGCCACCGAGTGCTTCCTCCATGATCTGCGGGCAGATGAAGTGCACGTGGCAGTCGATCGCGCCCGCGGTCAGGATCCGTCCGTTACCCGCGATGATCTCGGTGGACGGTCCGACCACCAGGTCGGGATGCACCCCCGTCATGGTGTCAGGGTTGCCTGCCTTGCCGAGCGCGACGATCCGGCCGTCCCGGATCCCGACGTCCGCCTTGATGATTCCCCAGTGATCGAGGACCACCACCCCGGTGATGACGGTGTCGGGTGCACCTTCGGCGCGGGTCGCACGGCCCTGCCCCATGGATTCGCGGAGCACCTTGCCACCGCCGAAGACGGCTTCCTCGCCCGCCAGCCCCGGGCCGCCGGAGCGGTCCTCGGTGATCTCGATGAACAGGTCGGTGTCGGCCAACCGGATCCGATCGCCGGTGGTGGGTCCGAACAGGGCGGCATAGCGGGGCCTGCTCAACGAGGTCATCAGCGGTCCAGCTTTCCTGGCGCGGTCAGATTCAGGCCGTGCACTTCACGGGTGCCACCGATCGGGACCAGGCTCACACGCTGGCTCAGCCCTGGCTCGAAGCGAACGGCGGTACCCGCGGGGATGTCGAGACGGAGCCCGTGCGCGGTCGCGCGGTCGAACCGCAGCGCCGCGTTCGCTTGCGGGAAGTGCACGTGGCTGCCGACCTGGATCGGCCGGTCGCCGACGTTGAGCACCTCGAGCTCGGTCCGCGGCGCACCGGGATTCAGCTCGATCTCGCCGTCGGCGCAGAGGATTTCACCGGGGATCATCTTCTGCTCCTACGCGATCGGATGGTGGACGGTCACGAGCTTGGTGCCGTCCGGGAAGGTGGCCTCGACCTGGACGTCGGCGAGCATCTCGGGCACGCCCTCCATCACGTCCTCGCGGCCGAGAACCTCGCGACCAGACGCCATCAGCTCGGCGACGGTGCGGCCGTCCCGCGCGCCCTCGAGCAGGTGGTCGGTGATGATGGCCACCGCCTCGGGATGGTTGAGGAGCAGACCCCTGCCCCTGCGACGCCTGGCGAGCTCGGCGGCGTAGCTGAGCAGCAGCCGTTCCTGCTCATGGGGTGACAGGCGCATCCGTCCTCCTTGTCATGTGCCGGGCTGGTACCCGGAGGGGCAATGGTGCCACGCGGACCGGGAGCGATCTCATCCTCCCCGGCCGGTTGATACGGCTGTAAGAAGACCGAAACATGCAGGCAACACGCCTCTCTCGACGCAGCGACGGCCCATGGGAGCGGATCGCCAGTAGCATCGAGCCTGTGACCGAGGCGACGGAACGCACCAGCCCGCCAGTCGTGTTGCGCGTGCTCGTGTACAGCGACAACGCGAACACCCGCGCCCAGGTCATCGGTGCGATCGGGACTCGGCCCGACCCGGATCTACCGGAACTGGAGTACGTCGAGGTGGCGACCGGACCCGTCGTGATCGGGCACCTGGACGCGGGCGGCATCGACCTGGCCGTCCTGGACGGAGAGGCGACCCCCGTCGGCGGGATGGGCATCGCCAAGCAACTGAAGGACGAGATCCGCGACTGCCCGCCCATCCTGGTGCTGACCGGCAGGCCCGACGACGCCTGGCTGGCAAACTGGTCGCGGGCCGAGGCCTCGGTGCCGCGGCCGATCGACCCGATCCGCCTCGCCGAGGCCGTCGTCACCCTGCTGCGCGCCGCCGCGTAGCTCCGCGGTTCGCCGCCGGACACGCCCGCGAACCACCGAGCGCGAACTCCCCAGACCGGTAGGGTGAGATGTAGCTCACATCGACCCGAGTCGGGATAGTGCGGCTCGTTCGGCCGGAGTGATCGCGCGGGAAGTGCTTCGGATCTTGGGAGCGTGGTATGGGGCGAGCCTGGCAATTCGGACCGACGAGTCGGTCCGAGATCGACTGCCGCATCGATCCCGCGCGCGTGCTGGAACGACCGTCCGGAACCGGGCGGCCAGGCTCGCACAGAGGGGAGCTCACCCGGCATGAACGTCTACGTGCCGATCCTCGTACTCGGAGCGATCGCAACGGGATTCGCGATCTTCTCGGTGATGGTGGCCTCGATCGTCGGCCCGAAGCGGTACAACCGGGCCAAGCTCGAGGCGTACGAGTGTGGCATCGACCCGATTCAGCAGCCTGCGGGCGGCCAGGCTCCGGGCCAGCGCATCCCGGTGAAGTACTACCTGACGGCGATGCTCTTCATCATCTTCGACATCGAGATCGTCTTCCTCTATCCCTGGGCCGTGCATTTCGACGCACTGGGCATCTTCGGTCTCGGCGCGATGGCCCTGTTCATCTTCAACGTGGCCGTTGCCTACGTGTACGAGTGGCGCAGGGGCGGCCTGAGCTGGGATTGAGCGCCCGTTCGTGTAGTGCCGGAATCGATCTCACACGAAATCCGAACCGAGAAGAGTAGCGAGATGGGTCTCGAGGAGAAACTGCCGAGCGGCTTCCTGCTGAGCACGCTCGAGGGGCTGGCGGGGTTCGCCCGAAAGGGCTCCCTCTGGCCGGCGAGCTTCGGCCTCGCCTGCTGCGCGATCGAGATGATGGCCACCACATCGGGGCGCTACGACCTCGCCCGCTTTGGGATGGAGGCGTTCCGCGCCTCGCCGCGGCAGGCGGATCTGATGATCGTCGCAGGCCGGGTCAGCCAGAAGATGGCCCCGGTCCTCCGCCAGATCTACGACCAGATGGTCGAACCCAAGTGGGTGCTGGCGATGGGGGTGTGCGCGTCCTCGGGCGGCATGTTCAACAACTACGCGATCGTGCAGGGCGTCGATCACGTCGTCCCCGTGGACATCTACCTGCCCGGGTGCCCGCCGCGGCCGGAGATGCTGCTCAACGCGATCATCACGCTGCACGAGAAGATCCAGCAGATGCCGTTGGGCGCCAACCGCGAGGAGGCGGTGCGGGCCGCCGAGCAGGCCGCGCTGGCCTCCACCCCGACGTTCGATCTCGGCACCCCCGGAGGTCTGCTCCGGTGACCAACAAGGAAAACGACCGCGACGAGGAAGCCCGGCGGATCGACGCGGAGGCGACCGTGGGCCCGGAGGGTGCCGTGCCATCGGCGCACCCCGAGGACGAGGAGTTGATCGGCGTGCGCCGGGGCATGTTCGGGGTGCGCGGCACCGGCGACACCTCCGGCTACGGCCGGCTGATCCGCCCGGTCACCGTGCCCGACAGCGCCCCTCGCCCGTACGGCGGCTACTTCGACGAGGTCGCGGACGCCCTCGAGGCGGCGCTCACCGAGGCGGGCACGCCGTTCGAGGAGGCGATCGAGAAGGTCGTCGTCTTCCGGGACGAGCTGACCTTCCACGTCCGGCGGCAGCACCTACCTCTGGTCGCGCGGACCCTGCGCGACGAACCCGATCTCCGATTCGAGCTGTGCCTCGGCGTGAACGGCGTGCACTATCCGCAGGACACCGGCCGGGAACTGCACGCGGTCTACCCACTCCGGTCGATCACCCTCGGCCGCCTCATCAGGCTCGAAGTGTCGGTGCCCGACGGCGATCCGCACGTTCCGTCGCTGTACGGGGTGTACCCCACGAACGACTGGCACGAACGAGAGACCTACGACTTCTTCGGCATCGTGTTCGACGGCCACCCCTCGCTGACCCGGATCGAGATGCCCGACGACTGGCAGGGCCACCCGCAGCGCAAGGACTATCCGCTCGGTGGTATCCCCGTCGAGTACAAGGGCGCGCAGGTGCCACCGCCGGACGAGCGGAGGGCATACAACTGATGAACGAGACCGAACAGAACCTCACTGTCACGGGACAGGACTGGGACGAGGTCGTCTCCTCCACTGCAGGAACATCGACCACTGGTCGCTCCGCAGGCTCCGCTCCTGCCGGCGCCGAGCGCATCGTCGTCAACATGGGCCCGCAGCACCCGTCCACGCACGGGGTCCTCCGCCTCATCCTCGAGATCGAGGGCGAGACGGTCACCGAGGCGCGCTGCGGAATCGGCTACCTGCACACCGGGATCGAGAAGAACCTCGAGTACCGCAACTGGATGCAGGGCGTCACCTTCGTCACGCGGATGGACTACCTGTCACCGTTCTTCAACGAGACCGCGTACTGCCTCGGGGTGGAGAAGCTCCTCGACATCACCGACCAGATCCCGGAGCGGGCCGACGTCATCCGGGTGATGCTCATGGAGCTCAACCGGGTCTCCTCCCATCTGGTGGCGCTGGCCACCGGCGGGATGGAGCTGGGCGCGATCACCCCGATGCTCTTCGGGTTCCGCGAGCGCGAGTTGATCCTCGATGTCTTCGAGGTGATCACCGGCCTGCGGATGAACCACGCATACATCCGTCCCGGCGGCCTCGTCCGGGACCTACCTCCGGGTGCGGACCGGAAGGTTCGCGAACTGCTCGCGATCATGCCGAAACGACTGCGGGACATCGAGTTGCTGCTCAGCGACAACGCGATCTGGAAGGCCCGCACCAAGGGGATCGGCTATCTCGATCTGACCGGCTGCATGGCGCTCGGCATCACCGGTCCGGTGTTGCGGGCCACCGGCCTGCCCCACGACCTGCGCAGGAGCGCGCCCTACTGCGGCTACGAGGACTACGAATTCGACGTCATCACCGACACCGGCAGCGACTGCTACGGGCGCTACCGGATCCGGGTCGACGAGATGGCTGAGTCACTGAAGATCGTCGAACAGTGTCTCGACCGACTGCGGCCCGGCCCCGTCATGGTCGAGGACGAGAAGATCGCCTGGCCTGCCGATCTCGCCCTCGGCAGCGACGGACTCGGGAACTCCCCCGAGCACATCGGCAAGATCATGGGGACCTCCATGGAATCGCTGATCCACCACTTCAAGCTCGTCACCGAGGGGCTCCGGGTACCGCCGGGACAGGTCTACACCGCGGTCGAGTCGCCCCGAGGCGAGCTGGGCGTGCACATGGTCAGCGACGGCGGCACCCGCCCGTTCCGGGTCCACTACCGGGACCCCTCGTTCACCAATCTCCAAGCAGTGGCAGCCATGTGCGAGGGCGGGATGGTGTCCGACGTAATCGCCTCGGTTGCCAGCATCGATCCGGTCATGGGCGGAGCTGATCGCTGATGTTGCAGGGACGAGGCGACGAGCGCGCGACCAACGTGTCCGTGAGCGGGCCACCCGGTGCCACCGGACCGATCTTCCTCGAGCTCGGGCCGCGTCCGGACGAGAAGGGTCAGCTGGTCCGCCCCGGTGCCCGCGCGGACTACCCGCCCGATGTCCACGCCCGGTTGGCGGCGGATGCGGCGGAGATCATCGCGCGCTACGGCGAGACGAGCGCGGTCCCGGAGGCACGCTCGGCGCTGTTGCCACTGCTGCACCTCGTCCAGGCCGAGGACGGCTACCTCACCCCGGCCGGAATCGAGTTCTGCGCAACGCGACTCGGCCTCACCGGGGCCGAGGTCACCGCGGTGGCGACCTTCTACTCGATGTACCGCCGCAATCCGACCGGCGACTTCCACGTCGGGGTCTGCACCAACACGCTCTGCGCGGTGATGGGTGGCGATGCGATCGCCGCCGCGCTGGAGGAGCATCTCGGCGTCGGCAACGGCGACACCACCGCCGACGGCAAGATCACGCTCGAACGCATCGAGTGCAACGCGGCGTGTGACTTTGCCCCTGTCGTGATGGTCAACTGGGAGTTCTTCGACAACCAGACCCCTGACTCGGCCAAGGAGTTGGTCGACGGCCTCGCGGCAGGCGACGAGGTCACCCCGACCAGGGGCGCCCCGCTGTGCACCTTCCGGGAGACCGCCCGGATCCTCGCCGGGTTCCCGGACACCCGGCCAGGCGCGCTCGAGGCGGGCGGCGGCGCGGGTGATCCCACCGTGGTCGGCCTACGAATCGCCCGCGAACTGGGGATGGAGGCGCCCGACGCCGCTCCCCCGCCCGAGCCCGCCGCCTCCCCCGACGAGACGGACCAGCCGCTGGCCGACGCGGCGCCGGAGCCGTCCGCCTCGCCCACCTCGTTGTCCCCTGTCCTCAGCCGGTACTGGGACGACCCCCGATCCTGGACGCTGGAGACCTACCGCAGGCACGACGGCTACCTGGCGCTGGACAAGGCCCTGCGCATGGATCCCGATCAGGTGATCGGGACCGTGAAGGACTCGGGTCTGCGCGGACGCGGGGGTGCCGGATTCCCCACCGGCACCAAATGGGGGTTCATCCCACAGGAGCGGAGCCCGCAGAGCGACCCGAATGCACAAACGAAAGATGCAGACGGCCCCGCAGCCAAGCCGCACTTCCTGGTCGTGAACGCGGACGAGTCCGAGCCCGGCACCTGCAAGGACATGCCGCTCATCCTGGCAACACCGCACGCACTGGTCGAGGGCGTGATCATCGCGGCATACGCCATCCGCTCGAGCCGCGCCTTCATCTACCTGCGGGGTGAGGTCGTGCCGGTGCTGCGCCGTCTGCAGGCCGCGGTTGCCGAGGCCTACGAGGCGGGGTATCTCGGCCGGGACATCCTCGGCTCCGGCTACGACCTGGAGTTGGTGGTGCACGCGGGCGCGGGGGCCTACATCTGCGGCGAGGAGACCGCGCTGCTGGACTCGCTCGAGGGCCGCCGCGGACAACCCCGGCTGCGCCCGCCGTTCCCGGCGGTGGCCGGCCTGTACGCGAGCCCGACCGTGGTCAACAACGTCGAATCGATCGCCAGCGTCCCGCCGATCATCCTGCGCGGGCCGCAGTGGTTCCGCTCCATGGGCAGCATGGAATCGCCCGGCTTCACCCTGTACTCCCTCTCCGGCCATGTTGCCCGACCCGGGCAGTACGAGGCACCGCTGGGCATCACCCTGCGCGAGCTGCTCGAGTACTCGGGCGGCGTGCGGGCCGGTCATTCGCTCAAGTTCTGGACCCCGGGCGGATCGTCGACCCCCCTCTTCACCGCTGATCACCTGGACGTCCCGCTGGACTACGAACACGTCGCCGCGGCCGGCTCGATGCTCGGCACCAAGGCACTGCAGATCTTCGACGAGACCACCTGCGTGGTCCGAGCGGTGCTGCGCTGGACCGAGTTCTACGAGCACGAGTCCTGCGGCAAGTGCACCCCCTGCCGCGAGGGCACCTACTGGCTGGTCCAGATCCTCGAACGACTGGAGGCGGGCGACGGCACCGAAGCGGACCTGGAGAAGCTGCTCGACATCTCCGACAGCATCCTCGGGAAGTCGTTCTGCGCCCTCGGCGACGGCGCGACCAGCCCGATCATCTCCTCCATCAAGCACTTTCGTGACGAGTACCTGGCGCATTTCGAGCTCGGCCGGTGCCCGTTCGATCCGGACCGGTCCACTCTCTATCCGAGAGGACACATCTGATGACGGTGAACACGAACAGCGACGCGGCGGAACTGCCCGTCCCCGAGGAGCTCGTGTCGGCCACCATCGACGGCGTCCCGATCGCAGTTCCCAAGGGAACGCTGGTGATCCGCGCCGCGGAGATGATCGGCATCCAGATCCCCCGGTTCTGCGACCATCCGCTGCTCGACCCGGTCGGCGCCTGCCGCCAGTGCCTGGTCGACGTCGAGGGTCAGCGCAAGCCGCTCGCATCGTGCACCACGACGGTCACGGACGGCATGACGGTCCACACCCAGCTCACCTCGCCCGTCGCGGACAAGGCGCAGCGGGGCGTGATGGAACTGCTGCTGATCAACCATCCGCTGGACTGCCCGGTCTGCGACAAGGGCGGCGAGTGCCCGCTGCAGAACCAGGCGATGTCCAACGGCCGGACCGAATCGCGGTTCGGCGGGGTCAAACGCACCTTCCCCAAACCGATTCCGCTGTCCTCCGAGGTCCTGCTCGACCGGGAGCGGTGCGTGCTGTGCGCCCGGTGCACCCGCTTCTCCCAGCAGATCGCGGGCGACCCGTTCATCGAGTTGTTGGAGCGCGGGGCGCTGCAGCAGGTCGGCATCTACGCCAAGGAACCGTTCGAGTCCTACTTCTCGGGCAACACCGTGCAGATCTGCCCGGTCGGCGCGCTGACCGGTGCCGCCTACCGGTTCCGCGCCCGGCCATTCGACCTGGTGTCCAGCCCGAGCGCCTGTGAACACTGCGCCAGCGGTTGCGACCTCCGCACCGATCACCGCCGCGGCACCGTGTTGCGCCGGATGGCGGGCGACGACCCGGAGGTCAACGAGGAATGGAACTGCGACAAGGGCAGGTGGGCGTTCACCTACGCCACCGCCCCCGATCGCATCACCACACCGATGGTCCGCGCCGACGACGGCACGCTGGTGCCCGCCTCCTGGCCCGAGGCACTGGCAACGGCGGCGCGCGGTTTGAGCTCCGCGGTAAGGGGCAGTGCCGTTTCGAGCGACCTGCAAGCAGTCGCAAGCGGTGCCGGAGTCCTGGTCGGCGGGCGCTCCACCCTGGAGGATGCCTACGCCTACGCGAAGTTCGCGCGGGTGGTGCTCGGCACCAACGACATCGACTTCCGCATCCGGCCGCACTCCGCTGAAGAGGCCGACTTCCTGGCCGCCCGTCATCGGGTCACGGCTACGTACCGCGACCTGGAGAACGCGCCGACCGTACTGCTCGTCGGTTTCGAGCCCGAGGAGGAGTCACCGATCGTCTACCTGCGACTGCGGAAGGCCGCGAGACAGGGCGCGCTCCTAGTGCTGTCGATCGCGCCCTACGCCAGCCGCGGTCTGGCGAAGATGTCGGGCCGGCTGTTGCAGACGGCGCCTGGCGGCGAGGCGGCGGCGCTCGACTCACTGAGGGAGTCGGAGCCGCTGCGGGCGGCGGGCGCCGTGATCATGGTCGGCGAGCGCCTGGCGGCCATCCCTGGTGCGCTGTCCGCCGCGATCCGGCTCGCCGATCGGACAGGGGCCCGCCTGGTGTGGGTACCCCGCCGGGCAGGCGACCGGGGTGCGCTGGAGGCGGGTGCCCTCCCGCAGCTGCTGCCCGGCGGCAGGCCGGTCGCCGATGACGCCGCGCGCAGGCAGGTGGCACAGGCGTGGGGCCTCACGGATCTGCCCGCGCTGCCGGGCCGGGACTCCGCGGACATCCTCGCCGCCGCGCGCGACGGCCGGATCGGGGCGCTGGTGGTCGGCGGGGTCGAGCCGGGCGACATGGCCGACCCGCGGGCCGCCCTGGCCGCCATCGAGGCGGCCGGTTTCGTGGTCAGCCTGGAGTTGCGCCGCAGCGAGGTCACCGAACGCGCCGATGTGGTGTTCCCCGTCGCCCCGGTGACGGAGAAGCCGGGCACCTTCCTCAATTGGGAGGGTCGCCCTCGTGTCTTCGGCGCCGCGCTTCCCGGCGGCGGCGCCATGCCCGACCAGCGGGTGCTGGACGCCATCGCCGACCGGATGGGCACGCCGCTCGGCCTTCCCGACGCCGCGGCCGCGCGCGCCGAACTCGCGCGGCTCGGCCCCTGGGACGGTGTGCCGCCCGCCGCGCCGGACGTTGCACCCGCCGAGCCGACGCGGCCGGGCCCGGGCGAGGCGGTCCTGGCCGGTTGGCGAATGCTGCTGGACTCCGGCCGCATGCAGGACGGGGAGCCGCACCTCGCGGGGACCGCGCGCACACCGGTGCTGCGTCTGTCCGCCGCCACCGCCACCGAGATCGGCTCCGCAGAGGGGGCCCCGGTGACCGTCAGCACCGAGCGGGGATCGATCACCCTGCCGTTGGCCATCACGGACCTGCCGGACCGGGTGGTGTGGCTGCCGCTGAACTCCCCCGGGTCCGCGATGTTCCGTGAGCTCGCCACGCTTCCCGGCGGCCTCGTCCGTATCCATTCCGCCACAACGGGAACGGAGCGGTGATGGCTACGGCGAGTGAGTACACAGATCTGTCGGCATTCGGCCACGATCCGTGGTGGCTCGTCCTCGGCAAGGCCCTGGCGGTCTTCGTCTTCCTCGTCCTGACCCCGCTGCTGGCGATCCTCGTCGAACGCAAGGTGCTGGCCTGGATGCAGATGCGGGTGGGGCCCAACCGGGTCGGCCCGAAGGGGACACTGCAGAGCCTGGCCGACGGCATCAAGCTGGCACTCAAGGAGGGCATCGTCCCGAGCGGTGTGGACAGGCCGGTCTACCTGCTGGCACCGATCATCGCGGTGGTGCCTGCCTTCATGGCGTTCGCCGTGATCCCGTTCGGTCCCGAGGTGTCGATCCTCGGCCACCAGACCCCGCTGCAACTGACCGATCTGCCGGTCGCCGTCCTGTACATCCTCGCGGTCACCTCGGTCGGCGTGTACGGCATCGTGCTCGCCGGGTGGGCGTCGGGCTCGACCTACCCGCTGCTGGGCGGATTGCGCTCGACGGCACAGGTCATCTCGTACGAGGTCGCGATGGGGTTGGCGTTCGCCGCGGTATTCCTGTGGGCGGGCACCATGGCCACCTCGGGCATCGTCGCCGCGCAGGAAGGCACCTGGTACGTCTTCCTGCTCCTGCCCTCGTTCCTCATCTACGCCACCTCGATGGTCGGCGAGACCAACCGCGCGCCGTTCGACCTCCCGGAGGCCGAGGGCGAGCTGGTCGGCGGCTTCCACACCGAGTACTCCTCGCTCCGCTTCGCGATGTTCATGCTCGCCGAGTACATCAACATGGCGACCGTCTCGGCACTCGCCACCACGCTGTTCCTCGGTGGCTGGCACGCCCCGTGGCCACTGAACATGTGGGAGGGCGCGAATTCCGGATGGCTTCCCCTGCTGTGGTTCACGGCCAAGGTCTGGGGCTTCCTGTTCGTCTTCATCTGGTTGCGCGGGACGCTCCCCCGGCTGCGTTACGACCAGTTCATGAACCTCGGCTGGAAGATCCTGATCCCCGCCGCACTGGTCTGGATCCTGGTGGTCGCCGCGATGCGGACCCTGCGGAACGAGGGGTACGGCTCCCTGCAGGTCTTCCTCTTCGGTGCGGGGACGGTCGTCGCATTGGTAGCCCTCGGACTGGTGTGGCGACGGCTCCGGTCCGCACCGAAGCCCGCGGCAGCGCCCGTGCCGCAGGTCACCGGGGGCCCGATCGCACCCCCGGTCGACGAGCCGTTCGACCCCATGGCGGGCGGTTTCCCTGTTCCGCCGCTACCCGGCCAGATCTTGCCCGCGTTCAGCCGCACCCCGGTATCCACGGGCGCCACCACCAAGGAGGGCGACGATGGTTGAGTTCCTAGGTCCCCTATCGGGATTCGGCGTGACCTTCCGAACGATGTTCGCGAAGCCCAACACCGAGTTCTATCCGGAGGAGAAAACGCCGACCGCCCCCGGCTTCCACGGCAGGCATCAGCTCAACCGCTACCCGGACGGGCTGGAGAAGTGCATCGGGTGTGAGCTGTGCGCCTGGGCCTGCCCCGCCGACGCCATCTATGTCGAGGGCGCCGACAACACCGAGGCCGAACGCTATTCGCCCGGTGAGCGATACGGCCGCGTGTACCAGATCAACTACCTGCGGTGCATCGGATGCGGACTGTGCATCGAGGCGTGCCCGACCCGGGCGCTGACCATGACCGACGACTACGAGATGGTCGACGACAACCGGGCCGGATTGATCTACGAGAAGGATCGCCTCCTGGCGCCGCTCGAGCCGGGCATGACAGAGCCGCCACACCCGATGCAGCCGGGGAGCACGGACAAGGACTACTACCTCGGCACCGTGCGGCCGGACTCGGAGGACCCCACCCAGGAAGAGCCCGCACCGGAAGATGGGTCGCAAGCGTGACCGCGGTCGCCGCCGCGGCGCTACTCGCCGCCGAGCCCCTGGAACGCACGTCCACGGGCGAGGCGGTCCAGTTCTGGGTCCTCGCCGTGGTGGCCGTGATCGGCGCCCTCGGCGTCGTATGCGCCACCAAGGCCGTCTATTCGGCCATCTTCCTCGCGCTGACCATGATCATTCTCGCGGTGTTCTACATCGCCCAGGACGCGCTCTTCCTCGGCGTCGTGCAGGTCGTCGTCTACACCGGCGCGGTGATGATGCTGTTCCTGTTCGTCCTCATGCTCATCGGCGTCGACTCCTCCGACTCGCTGGTGGAAACGCTTCGCGGCCAGCGGATCGCCGCGATCGTGGCGGGGCTCGGATTCGGGGTGCTGCTGATCGCGGCCATCGGCACCGCGTCCGTCTACGTGGGCGGCGGCGTCGCCGAGCCGGGCGAGCTGCCTGCGGGCAACGTCGAGGCCCTCGCGGAACTCATCTTCATCCGCTACGTGTGGGCGTTCGAGCTGACCGGCGCGCTGCTGATCACCGCGACCATCGGCGCCATGGTGCTCGCACACCGCGAGCGGTTGTGGCCGCGCGCGGACCAGCGGGAGCTCTCGCGCGACCGGGTTCGCCGATGGAGCGAGGGGGCCACGGGCGGCGATCGGGTGACCCCGTTGCCGAGTCCCGGCGTCTACGCCCGCAGCAACGCGGTCGACATGCCCGCACTGCTGCCGGACGGGTCGTACGCCCCGTCGTCGGTCAGCCGCATTCTCCAGCAGCGAGACATCTCGGCATCCGAGTCGGAGACACCAGGAGAGGAGGGCACGCGGTGAACCCCGAGAACTACCTGTACCTGTCCGCCCTGCTGTTCACCATCGGTGCGGCGGGCGTCCTCGTCCGCCGCAACGCCATCGTCGTGTTCATGTGCATCGAGCTGATGCTGAACGCGAGCAATCTGGCGTTCGTGACGTTCGCCCGGATGCACCAGAACCTCGACGGCCAGGTCTTCGCGTTCTTCACCATGGTGGTCGCCGCCGCCGAAGTCGTTGTCGGCCTGGCGATCATCATGACCATCTTCCGCACCCGACGTTCGGCCTCGGTCGACGGCGCGAACCTCCTGAGGTACTGACGTGACCGGGGGGATCTGGCTGCTGCCCGCCCTGCCGCTGCTGGGCGCCACGGTGCTGCTGCTCGGCGGCAGCCGAACCGACCGGTGGGGCCATCTGTTCGCCTGCGCGATGGCGTTGGCGTCGTTCGCGGTCGGTGTCGTGTTCTTCGCCCAGATGCTGGGCCGCGACACCGCCGATCGTGCCCTGTCCGAGGACCTCTTCAGCTGGCTACCTGCCGCGGGCCTGCAGGTGGACTTCGGGCTCCTGCTGGACCAGCTGTCGATCTGCTTCGTGCTGCTCATCACCGGGGTGGGCTCGCTGATCCACATCTATTCGGTCGGCTACATGAAAGACGATGTGGCCAAGCGTCGTTTCTTCGCCTACCTCAACCTGTTCCTGGCCGCGATGCTGCTCCTGGTGCTCGCCGACAACTACCTCGGTCTCTATGTCGGATGGGAGGGCGTCGGCCTCGCCTCCTACCTGCTGATCGGCTTCTGGCAGTTCAAGCCGTCGGCGGCGACCGCGGCGAAGAAGGCCTTCGTGGTCAACCGCGTCGGCGACATGGGCCTGGTCGTCGCGATCATGATGATGTTCGCGACGTTCGGTTCGATCAACTTCAGCGGCGTCTTCGCCGCGGCGGACGGGGCGAGCGAGTCCGCGGTCACGGCAATCGGATTGGCGCTGCTGCTCGCGGCGTGCGGCAAGTCGGCCCAGGTGCCGCTGCAGTCCTGGCTCGGCGACGCGATGGAGGGCCCGACCCCGGTGTCGGCGCTGATCCACGCCGCCACGATGGTCACCGCGGGCGTCTATCTCATTGTCCGGTCCAACGTGATCTTCGACCTGGCGCCGGGCGCGCAGCTCGCGGTCGTAGCGGTCGGCGCGGTCACCCTGCTGTTCGGCGCAATCATCGGCTGCGCCAAGGACGACATCAAGAAGGCGCTTGCGGCGTCGACGATGAGCCAGATCGGCTACATGGTGCTCGCCGCGGGCCTCGGCCCCGCGGGGTACGCGTTCGCGATCATGCACCTGCTCACCCACGGCTTCTTCAAGGCGGGACTGTTCCTCGGCGCCGGGTCGGTGATGCACGGCATGAACGACGAGACCGACATGCGCCGCTACGGCGGATTGCGGGCGTTCATGCCGATCACCTTCGTCACGTTCGGGCTCGGCTATCTCGCGATCCTCGGCATTCCCCCCTTCTCCGGGTACTTCTCGAAGGACAAGATCATCGAGGCGGCGTTCGGCGCGGGCGGCACCGAGGGCATCGTCCTCGGTACGGCCGCCCTGCTCGGGGCGGGCATCACCGCGTTCTACATGACCCGGGTGATGCTGCTGACGTTCTTCGGCACGCCCCGATGGCGAGGGGAGCATGCGGAGCGACCAGAAGGCACAGGCGCGGAGCCTGCGGAGCGACCAGACGGCACAGTCGCCCACCCGCACGAGTCGCCGGGCGTGATGACGTGGCCGATGATCCTCATCGCGATCGGTTCGGTGACCTCCGGCGCGATCCTGGCCTTCGGTGGGGCGCTCCAGCATTGGCTCGAACCGGTGGTCGGCGCCCAACATCCCGATCTCGCCGTCCCCGTATGGGTGATCAACGTGACCACCCTGGTCGTCGTGCTCGCCGGTGTCGCTGTGGCCTATCGGCAGTACGCGGGGCAGAAGATCCCCGAGGTCGCGCCCGCCGCGGTCTCCCCACTCACCGTCGCGGCCCGCAGGGACCTGTACGGCGACGCAGTCAACGAGGCGGTGTTCATGCGTCCTGGCCAACATCTGACGCGGTGGCTCGGCTACTTCGACGGCAGGGGCATCGACGGCGCGGTGAGCGGGTTGACCGCGGCGATCGCCGGCTCGTCGGCGCGGATCCGACGGCTGCAGACCGGCTTCGTCCGGACCTACGCCCTGTACATGTTCGCGGGCGCGGGCGCGGTGGCCGCGACGATGGTGCTGGTGGGTCTGCGATGAGCCTGCCCTGGTTGACCGCGATCTGGGTGGCACCGCTCGTCGGCGCCGCCGCTGTCCTGACGCTGCCCGCGGACAAGCACCGGCTCGCCCGGTCCGTCGCGCTCGGCACCGCGCTCGTGGTGCTCGCGCTGGCGGTGTCCGTGGCGGTCGGTTTCGATCCGGCGGGCGCGCAGTACCAGTACGTCGAGTCACACGCCTGGATCCCGGCTTTCGGCACCCGGTACACCCTCGGGGTGGACGGCATCGCGCTGGTGATGGTGCTGCTGACAACCGTGCTGGTGCCGCTGCTACTGCTCGCAGGATGGAACGACGTCCCCGAGCCGGAGCCGATCGGCAGGCGCAGGATCCACTTCTACGTGGCGTTGATCCTGGTGGTCGAATCGATGGTGCTGGTGTCGTTCACCGCCCTCGACATCCTGCTGTTCTACGTGTTCTTCGAGGCGATGCTGCTCCCGATGTATTTCCTCATCGGCGGATTCGGCGGGACCGATGCCACCGCGGTGACCCGGAGGGCCAGCGTGCACCGGTCTCGCGCGGCGGTGAAGTTCCTGCTGTACAACCTCTTCGGCGGCCTGATCATGCTGGCCGCGGTGATCGGACTGTACGTGGTGACGGTGCGCGAGGGCAGCCCGCTTCCGGGTGGGACCTTCGACTTCCGCGAGATCGTCGCGGCCGCCTCCTCGGGCGGGCTCGGCGTCGATCCCGGCGTCCTCAATGCGCTGTTCCTCGGCTTCATGTTCGCCTTCGCAGTGAAGGCACCGTTGTGGCCCTTCCACACCTGGCTGCCGGGCGCGGCCACTGCCGCCACCCCGGCCACCGCGGTGCTCATGATGGCCGTCGTCGACAAGGTCGGCACCTTCGCGATGCTCCGCTACTGCCTGCAGCTCTTCCCCGAGTCGTCCGCGTACTTCGCGCCGCTGATCGTCACGCTGTCGGTGATCGGCATCGTCTACGGCGCGTTGCTGGCGATCGGTCAGACCGACGTGATGCGGCTGATCGCCTACACGTCGATCTCGCACTTCGGGTTCATCATTCTCGGCATCTTCGCGATGACCAGTCAGGGGCAGGCCGGCTCGACGCTGTACATGGTCAACCACGGCATCTCGACCGCTGCCCTGTTCCTGGTGGCCGGATTCCTTGTCTCCCGCCGCGGCACAAGGGCCATCGCCGCGTACGGCGGCGTGCAAAAGGTCGCCCCTGTGATGGCAGGCACCTTCCTCGTCGCGGGCCTCGCGACCCTGTCCCTGCCCGGGCTGGCCCCGTTCGTGAGCGAGTTCCTGGTCCTGGTGGGCACTTTCACCCGCTACCCGGCCGCCGCGCTGATCGCGACCAGCGCGCTGGTTCTCGCGGCGATCTACGTGCTCTGGCTGTATCAACGCCTGATGACCGGTCCGGTGACCGAGGACAACAAGCGCATCCGCGACCTGGTGCCCCGCGAACTCGCGGTCGTGGCCCCGCTGATCGCGCTGCTCCTCGTCCTCGGCTTCTACCCGAAACCGGTCCTCGACATCGTCAACCCCGCGGTCAGTCAGATCATGACCACGATCGGTCAGCACGATCCCGCACCGACCGGCCCGACCCTCACCGGCCTCGTCGCCGATCAGGACAACCACGGAGGTGCGCCCCGATGAGGTCCCATGAAGCCCTCGCCCAGGCTGCGCTGCCCGCACCGGACATCGAGTACGGCAGGCTCGCGCCGATGTTGATCGTGTTCGGGGTGGCGGTCGTGGCGGTGATCGTCGAGGCGTTCGCGCCCACCCGCGGCCGCCTCACCAGCCACCTGGTGCTCAGTCTCGGCGGCCTGGGCGCGGCGTTCGTCGCGGTCGTGCTGCTGAGGGGAGATCACGGCACCGCCGTCATGGGCGCTGTCGTCGTCGACGGCCCCACCCTGTTCCTGCAGGGCACGATCCTGCTGGTCTCGATCCTCGCGGTGTTGCTGATCGCCGAACGCAGCGGACCGCGGGCCGCGGGCGGGGCGCGGCGGGCGGCGGTCGTCTCGGTCCCGAGTCCAGCGGCCGGGGTCGGCGGCATCGACGCCTTCGCCCCCCAGGCGGCCGCGGTGCCCGGCAGCGTCGACGAACTGGAGGCGACCAGGGCGGGAGTGATGCAGACAGAGGTGTTCCCGCTGACGCTCTTCGCGGTCGGCGGGATGCTGCTGTTCCCGGCGGCGGGTGACCTACTCACCATGTTCGTCGCGCTCGAGGTGCTGTCGCTGCCGCTGTACCTGCTCTGCGGACTGGCCAGGCGCAGGCGCCTGCTCTCCCAGGAGGCAGCGCTGAAGTACTTCCTGCTCGGCGCGTTCTCCTCGGCGTTCTTTCTCTACGGCGTGGCGTTGCTGTACGGCTACGCGGGCACGGTGCGGCTCGCGGGCATAGCCGACGCGATCGCCGACGGCGGCGAGCAGCGGCCGGTGCTGGCGTTGCTCGGTGCCGGGCTGCTGAGCGTGGGCCTGCTGTTCAAAGTCGGTGCGGTGCCGTTCCATTCGTGGGTGCCCGACGTGTACCAGGGCGCCCCCACCCCGGTCACCGCCTTCATGGCGGCGGCCGTCAAGGTCGCCGCGTTCGGCGCCATGCTACGCATCTTCTACGTCGCCCTGCCGGAGTTGCGGGCGGACTGGCGTCCGATGCTGTGGGCCGTCGCCATCGCGACCATGCTGGTCGGTGCCGTGTTGGCGATCACCCAGACCGACGTCAAACGCATGCTCGCGTATTCGGCGATCGCCCACACCGGATTCATCCTCACCGGCCTGATCGCCGGGAACGACGCGGGACTCTCGGCGACGATGTTCTATCTGCTCGCCTACGGCTTCAGCACGCTCGGCGCCTTCGCCTGCGTGATGTTGGTTCGGGACGGGCACCAGGAAACCACCGACATGGCCGGCTGGGCCGGCCTCGGCCGCCGCTCACCGCTGTTGGCCGCGGTCTTCGCCCTGTTCCTGCTCTCGTTCGCCGGAATCCCGTTGACCAGTGGGTTCGTCGGAAAGTTCGCGGTCTTCCGCGCCGCCGCCGAGGGCGGGGCGGTACCCCTCGTCATCGTCGGCGTGATCAGCAGCGCGATCGCCGCCTTCTTCTACGTGCGGGTCATCGTGCTGATGTACTTCTCCGACCCGACGCCGGAATCCGAGGCGACGACGGTCGTCGTGCCCAGCACCGCGACCGCGGCCGCGATCTGCCTGTGCGCCGTCGTCACACTGATGCTCGGGATCCTGCCGCAGCCCGTCCTCGACCTGGCGGACCGGGCTGCGCAGTTCCTCACCTGACGCGAAGCGCCGGGCGGCCGCGCGATTGGTGGCGCCGGTGGGCAGCGAAGGGTTCCTGTGTGTTCCTTCAACTTCGGAACTGTCTCAGTACTGGTCCCGTCATCTCGGCGCAGGCCAACGAGGGACGCGCGGTTCACACGGTCTCGTCGAGGTCGATTAGATTCGGGCGATGACCCTCACTGAGGCGTGGCTGGCGTACATGGCGGTGCTCCGGGAGCGGGCGCCGGTCACGGCGGCCGCGGTTCGGCCGCCGCGGTCGGCGGCAGATCGGTGGGAGGCGGAACGCGCGACGACACCGTGGACGGACGAACTTCGTGAATTCTTCTCGCTACACGACGGTCAAGGCGAGTCGAGTGACGGCACCGCCACGGGGACCGTGCTAGCTGAGCTGACAATGCTCTCACTCGACGAGGTCGTAGCCGAGCATGAGTTCTGTCGGGAAACTCTCCACGACACTGAGGATCTCGGTCCCGACTGGGCCGACATCGCTCGTAAACAGCCTGCCGGCACCGTCGCGGAGATGTTCCTCGACGCGTACGTTCCGTTCGCCAAGGACGGTGGCGGCGACTACCTCTGTGTCGACACCCGCCCCGGTGAGCAGCACGGATGCGTGCGGCCCTTCGGGTGGGAGGGAGCCGATCAGGGTGTGCCATCGTTCGCGTCGCTGGCCGACTACATCGACTCCTTGTGCCGAATTGTGGAGTCCGGTGCCGGGCATCCGTACCTCATACCGACCATCGAGAATGGCGCCTTGATCTGGGAGATCGACACCTCCGACGTGCCGCCCCAGGAGCCGCGACCTGACCCGACGGTGATGCGTCTGCCGTTCGAGATCACCGATTTCCGGCCGTCGCAGATCGGCCCCGATGACGACCTCGTCGATCTCGAGGTCGTCCGACAGACGGTTCTCGACACTGCCCGGTCGCAGTACCCCGGTTCGGTTGTGGATGGCGGCCAGACGGTGTTCCAACGAGTTCCGCGTCTGCGGGGAGTGACGATGAACTCGTTCGTCTCCGTCGATGGCGAAACCAAGTTCTATCTGACGGTCGTCACGGGCGTCGGAAACGAGGTCATCGTCCACGAAGTTCCCCCGGGAGGGTTCATGTTTGCTCTCGGCGGGTGATCTTTCGTACGAGTCGTTTGGGACCGGAACCTACTGGGCCGTTTCTTCGCCGACCCGCACCACTTCGATCCCGCGTCTTGCGCCTATCCGATGTGTCCGAAGTTGATTCGGCGCGGTGCGTCGGGATCAGGGGGCGGGAGCTTCTGCTTGTCAGCGGCGGATTCGAACCAGCCTCCGGACGGTACTTCGATCTGCGGGGTGGTTCTGTTGCCGACGTCTGCGATGCCGGGCCCTGCGTCCCCCGGTGGCCACAAGGCAATGACTTGGGCTGCGGCTTCATGGATTGCGGTGGTGTCAAAGTCGAACCGCGTCTCGTTGATACCGAAGTGGGGCCATGCGACGTAGATTTGCATCGGTCCGGGTGCGGGCAGCGGGGTGAGCGAATAGTTCATGGCATGGCTCGCCATGCCTCCTCCACCGCTGCCGGGCCGGAGACCTGAACGCGTTCTCGGGAGGTTTGGGGAGATCGTCCCTGCTGAGTCCTCGATGCCGAACAGCGTCGGCGGGGTGTGACCGGATTCTGGCTTACCGAAGCCATACATCCCGAGGAATCTGTCGCCGTTACGTTGGCCTGCTTCGAGGGTGAAGGTCAGGCCGGTGCTGTAGACCCGCATGTTCGTCATCCACAGCGCGAGGTTGTCGGTGTGGGCGAGGACGAGCCGAAATTGCACTGAGGCTGGTATCTCGTTCTGCGGAATGGCCGGGAATGTTGGTCGGCGTTGCGGATCCATTGCCCTACCCTTCCCCCTTCACGGCGTCTTGCAAGAGCGACCGGACACAGCGTCCTTCGCCGGGATTCGACGGTACCGCGGATGGCTCAATGCGGTTCCTTAGTAGCCGTGGATCACATCGCTTCTCAGTCTGGGAACTCGGTTGAAGAGCTGGCTCGCTCCCCGAGCCGGTCTGGCGCAAGAGCGTTGACCCGTCGAGCCCGAACAACATTCGAAAATAGATTCCGATAACCCATCTTGTGTCACGTTGTCCCTGACCTCCAGGAGGAACCTCCCGCGGAGGGCCCGACCGGCTACGGTCAGCCAAGCAATCGCGCCAAGCTCTTCCGCTCGCCACAGGACCATCCGATAGCGTCGAGTGGACAACCTTCCGAGGGGGCCTTCTACATGGACCACAACCCGACGGTGCCGTTGAGCTTCGACATCCAAGTGGCGCTCATCATGCTCACCTACGCCGTGCTCACCATCGCCGCGCTTATCTCGATTCTCCACACCCGCCACGACCGCGCCGGATCGAAATTCTGGTGGTCCGCGCTCGTCATCGTGCTGCCAATGATCGGACCAGCGGCATGGTTCCTGCTCGGCGCACCGCCACTACGACGACGAGCGAAGCTGCAAAGGGAACCGCGTGCCAACTTCACCTGACGATCACGCCTGAAGGCGCCCAACACAGGTGTCCCGTATGACGATCGTCAACCGGGACGCCAGATCGCGTCATGCGAGCAGATCGGGCACTGGGCAAACAGTCCGCCCGGGGTCCTGTTTGACCGCACTACATGCAAGTCCTGCATAGGGTGCCTATCCGAACTATCGCCCTCTGACGGTCTTGTGGGGGGTCGCAATCTCGTCCCGAGAGGGGCAATGCACCCAAAACCTCAGTAGCGCAATCCATTTAAGCCACCGGTAACAGAGATTATGCCAGATGACATCTGTCAGGTGCCCTTGATGATGCTCATGTACCGCAATATTGCATCCGGAGGGGCGTGTCCGCCGGTCAGTCTTCGCTCCGGATGCAGTGTCAGTCCACGCACAGAAGCACGCGGCGGCTCCGAGAGAGCCATCTGGATGTCGAGGATCTGATCGGCGGACCGTCCGTAGGGAACGCTGGGGCCGTGCCGGGGTAGCGTGCCTTCGTGCCCGACACTCTCGACGCCTTAGCGCCACTTCTCGAAGCCGTAGAGCCGCGCGCCCGAGGTAAGGCTACGGAGCTATGGAGAAACGTTGCCCTCGAGTTAGAACGTCTAATTGAGCAAGTCCGCCAAATGGCCGACCCGCCAACCGGATCTGAACTGCCCAACACAATCCGGATTGCTGCTGCCGAATTGGTGGCGCCCTGCGAAGAACTGCGAGCGCTGTTGTTCGAAGAGCCGCTCGACGTCGTCCCGGTTGGCGACATCGAACGGTCACCTCGCTGGCTCATCCAGTTCGTTGTCGCCGATCGAGTCCGCGAACTCATCGCCTCCATTTCAGCGCTTCCACCGAGCGACTACCTCACACTCGCTCGGTACCTCAGCCAGTGGCTCACCGACGTTCGATTGAACCTGCGGCAGTCGACCTGGATCGATGCTGGCGAATACTTCGTAGATCTCCCAGGGGACTCGCCAAGGAACAAAACGACCTTCGATCAGTGGAGTGATCGAATCCGTGCCCTCTCTCGGAGGTTCGAGACGGCCGCAGAGTGGACTGTGGACGGTGCCGCAGTCTCCGAAATAGCCAGCGCGGCAACACGGGTTCTTGAGGAAGTCGAGAAGACTGCCGGGAATGTGAAGGACGCAGCGGGCGAGGTGGGCACCAACAAGCTCGCAAGCCACTTCGCAGTAGTAGCAGCCCAGGAACGAGTAAGCGCGCGGTTGTGGACCGGACTGGCTGCCACTTCCCTGGCGGGGGTAACCGGTATCGCGTTCAAGACGCTGGACGTAGGCGCCAGCCCTTCGGAGGACTGGAAGATCCAGGCTCTGCATTTGTCTCTGACGCTGCCATTCGCAGCTCTGGCGGCATATGCGTCACGGGCCGCTAGCCGCCACCGTCAACAGTCGTGGTGGGCGCGATCGTCTGCAGCACAGCTCCACGCAATCACCACCTACGTGGAACCGCTTGACGACGATTCTCGGTCACTTCTACTCGTACAGGTCGGACAACGGGTATTCGCACAGCCCGCTGTGAACATGTCGGCGCAGGAGCCGGACGCAGCATCGTTGGCGGCATCAGTTGATGGTCTGGTTTCGACAATGAGGGACAAGAAGGAACAGTCCTAGTGCGGACGGGTGGCTGACACCAGCAAACGTACAGCTCACCGAACACTGCGCGCTTTTTTCGCCGGTCAGCGACACGGTCGGACCGCGGTCGCGGGGCACCCACTGTCGACTTCAAGGTGGCCGCAACCGATGCCAGCCGGTATCGCGAACCGAACCCTGCAAGAGCCAGTTTCCACGGCTGGTCCTGGCCCTGACCCAGCCGTGCACCTGATCGGGCACCTCGACGTCAACGATGAGCCCTTCGGCACGAACACGGAGAGGGAGGCTCCTTACTTCGTGGGCGTCGCGTAGTCACCGACCGCTCGGCGGGCGGCGGCGTCGGCAAGGAAAGTGGCCGCCGATACCGCCGACGACACCGCAAGTCGAGCGAACGCAGGGTCGAGCGCCGGGGCGCGGCTGACTCCGTGGCCGGTCCCGAGACCGGCGTTGCGCAGCTCGCCGGCGGCGCCGACGATCGCCGTCAGGGACTGCAGGATCTTTCTCCGCTGCTGGGCTCCCGGCTCGTTCATGTCGAGACGTCCCGGGCTCATCCCCAGCTCGTCGAGCGCGCCACCGACCAGCTTGGGGAGGTCCTGCTGGGTTTCCTTGCCGGTGCCGTGCAGCCCCAGGATCGACTTGAGGACTGTCTCGAGCAGTTCCTTCGCCGACCCGACGGCCTGCGCCGGATCGGCGTGCAGTCCGCCACGAATCCGCTGCGCGTGGGCCTCGACCTCGGAAACTGTCAGCGGGTCGTGAACAGCTGCGATCACGTCGTCGACGAACGCGGTGTCGGCGCCGCCATACAGCTCCCGGTAGGCGCGTTCGTCGTTGTCTCGCAGCCACTTCTCGAGACCGAGGTGGTCTTCGACGATCTCGAGGTTCTCGAATGAGTCGACCGACTGATGCACCCCCGAGCGTCCCCGCGGCCTGCGTTCACCCAGCACCTCGGGCAGGACCTGGTAGATGCACATGAGGTAGTCGTCGTCGCCGAAGTTGAGACTGCGAAGCAGTCGACCATGGTCGTTGATGAGATCCACCGTGTCAGTGGCTGCACCGAGATGGAACCAGTCCTCTTGGTCGAAAGTCTTCTGGATCATGATCGCCATCGCGCTTTTCGCGATCGACGCCTTCGCATCACTCCGCACAATTTCCCCTGGTCGTTACGATCTATCCAACCGAGCCCGCCGAGACGGGACTGCAGCAGTCCCCGAAGGCCAGTGTGTTTATGCCGGGAACATCCGAAATAGGGTGACACACAGGACCACCACGGCCTCCCGGTCACCACCCTTTGACGAGCCGACCAACCCCGGCGCACAGATGGGCGGGCGCGGAATTCCGCGCGCTGCCGTCGACGGCCTGTTCACCGACCTGCGAGAACTCGACGGAAAGCCGTTGCACGGAAATCCGTTACCGAGGTCAACGCTCGCGAAGTCAGCGAGGAATCCCTCGTCGGTCACTCGGTACGACCTATATCGCACGAGGGTCGTCGACCGCGGCGCCGATGCCGAGCGCCACGAACGGGTCGCTGGAAGCGATCTCAATTGACCCGGCAGGCCCCGGACAGCACCGCCGCACCCGAGGTGGCGAGCATCGCCCAGAGCGCCCTCGACGGACTCCCCCGCCGCCGGGCTCAGACTTCCCCAGACAGCTCGGCAAGATCCAGCTCAATACCGAGTCCGGCGACGGACCGGAATCGTCGGGACCGGAACTCGACCCACCCAGGCGCGACGCCGACCCTGAGCTGTAGCGCCGGGCGCGGATACGGTGTCACAGATTGAATTAGCGGAACAGCTCGGACCTCCACTTAGAGTGGTCAGCATGACCTCATCCGCAGCGCCGGCGGGACACCAGTCCTCCTCGCTGCGCGCGGACACGGAACGGAGGCTCCGGGAGCGTGCGATCGTCAACCAGTTCCTGGAATCCCCCGGTTACGAGGACCTAGTCCGCATCGCATCCGCAACCGCATCTGTCTGCCAGAACATGCAGCGTGCCGTAGCACCGCTCCACTCCACATTGGGGCGGACTGTCCGCCTCATTGATGAGGCGAACCGCATTCTGGGCCAGGTCATGGATCATCGCCGCCGGGTCGGACTGTGGATCTCCGAGATGGGCGTCCTCAGGCAACCGACAGCGGTGGTCGGCCTGGATGAACACCTCGGCGCCAATCGCCGACGCTCGATCGTCGCCGTAGAAACGGCCCGTGCCTATTTGAGGGCACTGACTCGGCGTAACTGTGATAGCGACCCTCCCGGCAAGCTTGTCTCCACCCACCCTCAGGTCACCCGAGGCCCCACCCACCGCAGGTTGATTCGGACCTTTCAACCTGCGGCGGTTCTGCACGTCTAGATACTGAGACCTGTAGTCCTCCGCCCCAATCCACACGGAGAACTACATGGTTACCCTCATCAGCTGGCAGACCGTCGTCTCTGTCGTAGTGCTGCTGCTCGTCCTCACCCTCATGTACGCGGTCTGGGTCGCGCTCTCGCCAGATCGGGACCGCGCCGAACCCGCCCTCGCGATCGTGAAAGAGCTCCTCGCAACGGTTCGCTGGGTCTTCACGGTCGGCCGCGGCGGCGGGCAGTGAGCACCCATGGTCAGCGAGGTCGGCCACCACTGTGCCCCGACCACGTTCTCGACCGGGTGCTCGACCTGAGGATCTCCGGGCTGTCGTACCGGAGCATCTGCAAGGCACTCAACGCCGACCAGGTCCCCACCCCTGGAGGTCGAGCGAACTGGGGCCCAACACACATCTGCCGACTCCTCGCCACCCGCAACGCCAAGGATCGCAAGGCATTCCGCTTGCGTTCAACCGAGGCTCCGGTAGAGCGTGCTTCGGGCGATACCGAGCACCTCGGCGATCTCGGACATGGGCGTACCCTCGGCGCGCATCCCGTTGGCCTGTCGCTTCTTCGCAGCGGTCAGTGCAACCGGGCGGCCACCGACCCGGCCGCGTTCGCGGGCGGCGGTCAATCCGGCGACGGTCCGCTCTCGAATGAGGCTGCGCTCGATTATGTGGACAACTCTGTCTCCGCAAGCCGAATGCAACAGAGCGGCCGGGTGCGGGTAGTACGCACCATCCTGTTGGACGCAACCATTCGTGCGCACTCTAGTCAGGTGGTCTCCTGGCGGAACACTGACCGCCGCAACCAGGGGACTGCCCCGTCAGCTGAACACGGGGCAGTCCCGAGATCTGGCGCATTGTGTCCACCGGGACTGTGGAGGCTAGTGAGTTGAGTCGAAATCGGGTTGGTAGGAACGATCGGATTCTGCCCATTGATCGGGGCCGCTCGCTGAGTTCAGGCTGCCGGCCGTGTGGGCGACCGAGCCGACCAGACTGATCCCGAACCGACCGTGTCGATCCCACATCGACGCCGCTCCGGCAGCGATACCGCTGTCGGCGATGTGGTTGTCGGCCTCGATCCCGACAACCGGACTGATCGGCAGTCGCGACAGGAGGATCGTCACGTCGTGGTTGATGAAGCCGATTCCGCGATCGCTCCAGCTGGTCAGGGTGTTGGTCAGTTCGCCGACCATGGCGGCACGAACGAATGGGGTGTTGTCCATGCCGGAGATGACCTGCGGTTGGTCGAACCACAGGCGCTTCCTGCCGGCGTTCTGGTGTTCGGGCATCGAGAAGCTCCACCGGTCGGGGTGCTCGTCGCTGCCCCAGAGAATGCCGGGATTGGGCAGTGACTCGATGAGTGGCTCGGGCGGGGTCATCGATTCGCTGTATGGGTGCCACCGTGAACCCGGCGGATCTTGTGTCGGTCGGATCGACACCATGGACCCTCGCGCTACGGCACGGTCTCCCTGTCGTACAACCACGTCGGCGATGCGGATGCTGCGGCCCTCCCGGACCACCGTGGTGTCGGTCTGCAAAGGGGCAAACGTCGGCTGCCGGAAGATGTCCAGGGTGAACTTCGCCGGGCGATACTCGGGTGCACTGCAGGCCGATTCCACCGCATGAGCGGTCAATCCCGCCAGGGCCGATCCGTTGATCGAGTCCGGGGACCACTGACTTTGGGAGAACGGGAGTGGTTGGTATCCGTCTTCTCTGCATTCGAAGTAGGCCATGGAGCTCCTCTGATTTGGCGAGAACGGTCTGCGTCACTTCTACCAAACTAGAACGTGTTCCAGTATGGCGCAGCATCGAACGCCGTGGAAGGAAGCCGCCAATTTCTGCGACGCGCCGGCTATCAAGCGTCGACGGAATTAGGTGTCACCGGCGGATCATGCGTGGTCGGGGCAAAGTAGCGCCGGATCCGTTCGCCACCCGGCGACGGTGAGCCACTGCTGGACTGGCGGCGACAGGAGGTTGCTACTGCCGGTGCCGGCGGCGAGTTCTCCGGCGAGGATGGGGCCGTCTTCGCAGACTGCGCAGGCGATGTCGACGGCCGGTTCATCGGGTTGGCAACTGCGGCAGTGGTTTCGAGCGACGATCCCGACGGCGGCGCTGGGATCGCGATACAGCCAGGACACGGCCAGGTCGGCGCGTTGATGGGCGGCCTCGGCGCGGGTGGTTGGCTCGTTTCCGCAACTCGGGCAGGCACGCGGAGTACTTCGTGCCGGCGCGGGGTGTTCGAGTGTGTCCACGCCAAGGTCGGCGGGCGACGGCGTCTCGGGATCCGCTGGTGTAGTGGCGGACTTGCTCAGGTGTCCGTAGAGGGTGGTGCGGCGTACGCCGAGGAGCCCGGCGATCTGGGCGACGGTGTGCCCGCCGGCGTCGTAGAGACGTTGGGCGTGCTGGACCTGCTCCGTGGTGAGTTTCGAGGGCCGCCCGCCCTTGCGGCCGCGGGCCCGGGCGGCGGCCAGCCCGTCGGGGGTATTGGCCACGATCAACTCACGTTGTAGCTCGGCGAGCACCGAGAGCATCCCGAACATGGCGCGGCCCTCAGCGGTGGCGGTGTCGATGCCCTGCTCGAGCACCTTGAGCCCCACGCCCTTCTCTCGCAGCTCGGCGCCGAGGCCGATCAGGTGCAGCACCGAGCGGCCCAACCGATCGAGACGAGTGATCGCAAGCTGGTCGCCGTCGCGCAGCAACTTGAGCACCAGGTCCAGCTTCGGTCGAGACGCCTTCGCGCCGGAGGCGTGATCGACATGAATGTTCTCGGGGGCGACGCCGGCCCGGCGCAGTGCGTCAATCTGATGGTCCGGGTTCTGGTCCCCGGTCGAGACGCGGGAGTAGCCCAACAGTGCGCTCACGGCCGTGAGTGTCCCAGAACTCACCGACAGCACTAGGTTTCGGGACAACGGCACTGAGACACGTTTTTTGGGACGCGCGAGGCGCTGGTCGCTCGCCGGCACTCCCCCGCCTCGATCCTGGTCCGGGAAACGAACGATTGATGGACGCCTCGGATGACGGACGTCTCGGTTATGACCCGAGCTGATACTTGGGTTGGCACCACGAGAGTGTGACTCGCGGCGATAAATGGCGGGGGTTCTCGCGTCGTCAGGTGGCGTCAAGCAAGCCCGCCGCAGTCACCGGCGGGTTGTCTCATCTGTTGCGAGGAGTTCTCGGATGCTGGCATAGAGATGACGTCGGAAGATTGCTTCTGGTTCGCGCCAGTCAAGATGATGGTTGACCTCGAGGGCAACAATGCCGTGGAACGCTCCCCACCAGGCGAGAAAGTCATCGAGGAGATCGTCGTCGGCCAACAGTTGACTGATCATGCATCCTCGGGCCTCGGCATATTGGGTGGCGATTGGTCGCAGCACGTCTGTTTGCGCTGACACGGTGGACCCACCTGGTGGTGCGGCGTACCCGTCGATCTGGTCGAAGAAGATGAGGTTGAACTGTCGGCGATGTGCGATCGCCCAGGACCGGTAGGCAAGTGGACCGGCGGCGAGGCGCTGTTCGAGAGCCGACCCTGCCGATGCACCAGTTGCAGCAGCGATGGTGGCTTCGAGCGATTGATAGCTCTGCACGATCAGCTCGGTGAACAGCTCGGCGAGACTGGGAAAGTAGGTGTAGAGCGCGGGTGCACTGACCCCGACCTCGCGTGCGATCCCGCGAAGGGTGACCGCAGTCGGCCCGCCTTCCTCGAGTCGCCGGCGCGCTTCGGCGACGATGTCCTGCTTGAGTTCTCGACGCTGCCGATCGCGTCTGGGTTCCTTCGTCACCGTGCACAGGATACACTTAACACCGTTAGGTAACTGAACATCGATCAGGAAGCAGGGTTTTGTGAATCAGACTGTCGGAATGACGCTCGATTGCGTCGACGTGAAGACCGCGGCGATCTTCTGGAAAGCCGCTCTCGGCTACGACGAACCCGTCCCATTCACAGACGGTGCGCAGTTCCATGGGCTTGTTTCACCGGGCGGAGGTTTGCATCACCTCACGCTGCAAAGTG
Source organism: Rhodococcus sp. PvR044 (assembly GCF_040548995.1). NCBI lineage: Bacteria > Bacillati > Actinomycetota > Actinomycetes > Mycobacteriales > Nocardiaceae > Rhodococcus > Rhodococcus sp. PvR044. Next base: position 62,140 of record NZ_JBEPSX010000007.1, on the reverse strand, counting down.
TGAAAGAGCCGAAAGATGTTAAGAACCGGGCTCACCTGGATCTCTTCGTCGATGACCTCGATTCTGAGGTCTCGCGACTAGCTGGTCTCGGTGCGCGAACACTGGAGGAGCACAACGACGACGGCGGGTATCGCACCGCGGTACTGGCCGATCCCCTGGGAAATGAGTTCTGTGTCGTCCAACGCTGAGTGCAGCCTCTCATCACAGCTCGACGGCCTAGACGCTCGGCGGCGTGGCGGAATCGTGACTACTCGACTGCGGGATGCTTGAGCAGTGAGCGCAGCGCGGTTCTTCGATCCCCCCAAGGAGCGACGCGAGAACACCGCCATCTATCGCCGAGCAGGGTTCTGCGCCTGATCGGGGCGCTACGGCTGAAAGTCCCAACGGAGTAGACCGTCCTCGATGACCGGCACCCACCCCTCGCAGTCCGTTCCCTGCTCGAGCGCCGTCGCAGTGGAGTCGAGCATCGCCTCGATCGAGACCCATTTCAGGGTTTCGACTCCCTCCCCGAAGAAGTCGACCACGCAGTCCTTGCGGTCCCCGGAGCGGGTGTCGATCACGAGGTAGTCGCCGCCGCCGTCCTCACCGATAGGGATGTAGGCGGGTAGGTAGGTCCCGACTTCCTCTCCTGCGGGTACAGCCATCAACATCTCAGTGCCCCCGAGATCGTCTGTCATGTCCTGCCACAGCTGAGTCATCCGTGAGTGAACCTCAGCGGCGGCAGTGACGGAGATTGGTGCGAACTTGGGGAGTAGATAGAGCGGGCAACCGGGGTGGCTGCCATCGTGCAGAGTGAACCACTGGCGGAGCTGTTCAGACCAGACCCTGCCGGTGGCAGTCTCTGCGGCGCGAATATCTGCCGGTTTGGCAGGTGGCAACAGTTGCGCCGCGGTCGCGGAGGCGTGTTGCTCGCACCAGCGGATGATCCGGGCCCAGTTCGCCTCAACCGTCATGACGCAAAGCTATCGGCGTCGGCGTCGGCGTCGGCGTCGGCGTCGAACCATGGTTAGACATCCGATATATCAACAACATTCCCCAGGCCAACAAAGACAAGACGGTGCGGGCCGACGCTTCCCTCGGCCCCGAGGCTTCCGCGGCTGAATCCGGCCGCCAATTTTCGCGCTCAGCTGAGTTGACCGGGAGTGACTCTCCCAGAGATCCCCACCAGTGGATACCAGCGGCGTCTGGCTTTAGTTTCCGCGCAACGGTTCCCAGCGGCTCGCCAAGGTCTCCGGCGGCAACGTCCTGCCCGAACCGCACAGGCGCGACCTCACCATCCTGATTCGTGTCCGGAAAACGGTCGATTGTTGGACAGACTCCGCGCCCGGGCCGCCGGACACTCCTCGCCGGACCAAGTGGCCGCGGTAGCGTCGCAAAATCGACCGCTTCCATTGCCGCATCCTGCCGCTCCTCCGGAGCGGGGAAGCGCTGCCGACAAGCGCGTGCGCAAGCAGTGAGTGCGATCTATAGCGGCTGGCTCTACGAACGATCGGAGCCGCCCCGAAACCTCGCCGGCGGCATGATGCAATCGTGGTGGTTCTGAGCCGACTGCCAGCATGGGCATCTACTGTGGTCGACAGCGACGAGCAGTGAGTCGCCGCCCTCACCGATCGGCCTTCGCGACGTTGACGCGAAGGCCCCTCTAGCCCCCGAGCCGGTCCGTGTCGGTGACGTTCGCGAGCCGCACCTGCCCCTTGGCCACCAGGCGGTCCCGCTCGTCCACCACGGCGACCTGCCACAGCTGTTGCGTGCGGCCGCGGTGCACCGGCGTCGCCTCCGCGAAGAGGACGCCGTCGCGGGTGGCCCGCAGGAAGTCGGTGTTGTTGTTGACGCCGACCACATGCCCCCGGTCACCCAGCCAGATGCTGCCCGCGATGCTGGCGAGCGTCTCGACGACCGCGCAGTGCACGCCGCCGTTCATGATGCCCGCCGGCTGGTACAGCTCGGGACGGACCGTCCACTGGGCCCGGACCCGGTCGCCGCTGAGTTCGGTGTACTCGAGCCCAAGCACCTCACCGAATCCCTTGTTGAGGAACGGGGTTGCGGCCGCGGGGTCCATCCCGGACAGATCGCTCATCGAGGACACGTTGCTCATCTTCACACTCCATCGTTGCCGGTCGAGTGAATGTACCTTTCGCCCGAAATGCCGACGGGCCCCGCACCCGAAGGTGTGGGGCCCGTCGCGGGGAAGGACCGGGAGTCTCTGCAGCCCTCAGGACTCCGGCGCGGTCCGATCATTCACGTTCCGAGAATGACAATAGGCAAGCCTGACCTAACATGCAAGCGCAGCGACGCCGCGGCGAAAAGCTGCCCGGTCGGCACGGGCCCGGACCGGCACCCCGGCACTCTCGAAGGCGTCGAGCAGGCCCTGCCCCCGGCGCATCGCGGCGGACTCGCCCACGCCGCCGAGAATGGGAACAAGCGTGGCGGCACCGAGGGTCGCCTCACCGACCATGGCCCACAAGCGCGATCGATCGAGCGGCACGATCAGGTCCAGCGCATCAAAGAACGCGACCAGCGCGGTGTGGCAGCGGTGCGCGGTCCACACCAGCAGAGCGCCCTCGCACGGCAACGTCACCGCGGCACGCGTCCCGGCCCAGCGATCACCGGGCAGCACCCGCAGCACCGGATCGCTTACCCCGGCCCAGTCGATGCAGCCGTCGCTGTCCATGTGCAACCAAAGGTTCTCGAGACCCGGATCCCAGGCGCGCCCCTCCAACACCACCAGCGACGCCACCCGGCCGATCACCGCGTGGATGAGCGCGGTCGCGACCGAGGCGGCCGCCGCCTCCGGATCGCAGAGGTCGGCCAGCGCCCGCTCGACCATCCGCTCGAGGCGATCGCCGTGAATCCCCTCGACGGCAGACCACCAGCGACGCTTGCCCTGGTCGGCCATCAGAGCGACGGCATACACCCGCGGGTACTCCGGATAGATGCCCCGGAGTCGGAGACAGGAGTCGTCGAGCGCGGCGGCCGGGTCGTTCCGCACCGGTTTCACCGAAACGGCGGTCGATGACACTGCGAACGGGGGCGCTGCGATGGATGACACTGCTCACTCCTGGGTCGGCGACATTCGGACATCTCGTCGAGATCAACTGCAGGGCGACCGCTTGCGGGTCGACCGCGAATGTAGGTTAGCCTAACCATTACTTGCGGGCGAGCGGGAGCCGAGCCCCCGGCCGGGGATAGGGTTCCGTAACCTAATCTCGCAAGCTTGCGCCTCGCCGATCAGGAGCCCCCGACCGTGACGTCCACCCCCACACCCGGTTCGGTCGCCGCTCGCCCCGGGCCGACCGAGACCCGGGGGACCCACCCGACCGAGATCTACGGTTCGCTGGAGGTCCCGACCGGTCCGGCACCGCTGCAACGCCGGCTGCTCGCCGCCCTCGCGGACCTCGGCGTGGTCGCCCTCCCCCTGGTCATCGGCTGGTTCATCGTCGACTCCCTGCGCGACGACAACGGCGGCGGCCAGATGGATCGCGCGGTCTTCGGCGGCGTCGCGCTGATCACCGCCGCCGCCCTGCTCGTCTGGAACCGCGGCAGCAGGGAGGGCGCCACGGGCCAGAGCGTCGGCAAGGGCTGGCTGGGCCTGGTCACCCGGGACGCCGAGTCCGGCAGGCCGCTCGGCACCCGCCGGGCCCTGCTCCCCCGCAGCGGCTCCGAGGTCGTCCGGCTCAAGACCGCGGTCGCGGAGGGTTTCACCCCGATCCGCCGCGACACCTCGATGGCCGCGATCCGCAAGCGCCGACTGCTCGGGCTCGCCCTCCTCGTGCTGCTGCTCGCGGCGGCCGCCCTCGCCAGCGTTGCCGTCGGCGCCCGGCCGATGACCTTCGCCGAGATCTTCCACGCGCTGTTCACCCCGACCGGCCTCGACACCGACCTGGTGGTGCGCACCCTGCGGGTGCCGCGCACCGCCCTCGGGATCGCGGTCGGCATCGCGCTCGGCATCGCGGGCGCGCTCATCCAGGGCCACACCCGTAACCCGCTCGCCGACGCGGGCCTGCTCGGCCTCAACGGCGGCGCCGCGTTCTTCGTGGTGCTCTCGATCTACCTGTTCGGGCTGGCCGGACCGAGCGAGTACCTGTGGTTCGCCTTCGCCGGGTCCCTCGCCGCGAGCATCGTCGTGTTCGGCATCTCGTCGATCGGCAACGGCAGATCGAGCCCACTGAGCCTCGCGCTCGCCGGTGCCGCGGTGGCGATGTTCCTCAGCGCCATGACGAACACCGTCATCCTGCTCGACCAGACCAGCCTCGACGGCTACCGGTTCTGGGTCGTCGGCTCCATCGCCGGGCGCGGACCCGAGGTGCTCTGGCAGGTGCTGCCGTTCCTGGTGATCGGCGCGCTGATCGCGATGGCGAGCACCCCGAGCCTGAACGTGCTCAGCCTCGGCGACGACGTCGCCCGCGGCCTCGGCACCAACATCGTTTTGAGCCGGACGATCGGCATCATCGCGATCACCCTGCTCACCGGCGCCGCCACCGCCGCCTGTGGCCCGATCGCCTTCGTCGGACTGGTGGTGCCCCATGTCGCCCGGTCGATCACCGGACCGGACTACCGCTGGCTGGTGCCCTATGCAGGCATCATCGGCGCGATCATGGTCCTGCTCGCGGACGTGATCGGCCGCGTCGTGGTCCGCCCCGGCGAACTCCAGGTGGGCATCGTGTTGGCGCTCTTCGGTGCACCGTTCTTCGTCGCGCTCGTCCGGCGCAGAAAGCTGGTGTCGCTGTGAGCCTGATCGACGACAAAGTCGAACTCCCCACCACCGTGCCGTCGCGCCCGGGGTTCCGGGTCGGGCCGGTCTCCCTGGTCCGCCGCACCACCATGGTCGCGATCACCGCAGGCCTGCTGCTCGCCGCGTTCCTGCTGCTGTGCATCAACATCGGCCGCGGCGACTTCGCGATCTCGGTGCCGACCGTCGCCGAGATCCTCTTCGGCGGCGGCACCAAGGTCGAGCGGTTCATCGTGATGGACCTGCGCCTGCCTCGCGCCCTCACCGCGCTGCTCACCGGCCTCGCGCTGGGCATCTCGGGCGCGATCACCCAGTCCATCCTGCGCAATCCCCTGGCCAGCCCGGACCTGTTGGGCATCACCGCCGGGGCCAGCGCGGCCGCTGTGGCCCTCATCGTGCTGGCGGGCGGCGGCAGCTTCGTGGGACTGCTCGCGGTGCTCGGCATCCCGATCGCGGCGCTGATCGGCGGCATCGCGACCGCCGTCATCATCTACGCGCTCGCGTGGCGCGGCGGAGTCCAGGGCTACCGGGTGGTGCTGATCGGCATCGGGTTCAACGCCATGCTGATCGCCGCGATCCAGTGGATGCTGATCTCCGCCGACATCAACGACGTCGCCCGTGCGCAGGTCTGGCTCAACGGCTCCCTCAACGGCAGCGACTGGGCGCAGGTGTGGCCCGTCGCGATCGGCGTCGCGGTGGTCGGCACGATCGCGCTGATCTCCTCGTTCACCCTGGGCGCGCTGCGTCTCGGCGACGACAACGCACGCTCGCTCGGCGTCCGGTTGCAGGCCGGACAGGCCACCCTGCTGCTGGCCGCGGTGGCGCTCGCCTCCATCGCGACGGCCGCCGTCGGCCCGATCGGATTCGTCGCGCTGTGCGCTCCGCAGCTCGCACTCCGGCTGCTGCGTACCCCGGGACCGCCGATCCTGGCCTCCGGCCTGGTGGGGGCCGTTCTGGTGGTCGGCAGCGACGTCATCGCGCGCACCATCCTCCCTGTCGAGCTCCCCGTCGGCATCGTGACCTCGGCCCTCGGCGGACCGTTCCTGCTGTACCTGCTCGTCCGAAACAATCGAAAGGTGTCGGTCTGATGAGCGAGCTCACCACCGAGCACACCGCGCCCCGGCTCGCGGCCGAGGCCCTCACCGTCGGCTACGGCGACCGCATCATCGTCGACGGGCTCGACCTCGAGATCCCCACCGGCGTGGTGACGACGGTGATCGGGCCGAACGGCTGCGGCAAGTCCACCCTGCTCCGCTCGCTCGGCCGACTGCTCAAGCCGAAGTCCGGCCAGGTGCTGCTCGACGGCAAGGCCATCTCCACCCTCAAGACCAAGGACGTCGCGCGCACCCTCGGCATGCTCCCGCAGGCCCCCGTCGCGCCCGAGGGACTGACCGTGGCCGACCTGGTCGCCCGCGGACGGCACCCGCACCAGTCCTGGATCCGGCAGTGGTCGGCCGACGACGAGGGCGAGGTGGCCAGGGCGCTGGCCCTGACCGGGGTGTCCGAGCTCGCGGACCGACCCGTCGACCAGCTCTCCGGCGGACAGCGCCAGCGCGCCTGGATCTCGATGGCGCTCGCCCAGGGCACCGACATCCTGCTGCTCGACGAGCCGACCACGTACCTGGACCTGGCGCATTCGGTCGAGGTCCTCGACCTGGTGGACCGGATGCACGAGGAACTCGGACGCACGGTGGTGATGGTGCTGCACGACCTGAACCTCGCCATCCGGTACAGCGACCGCCTGATCGTCATGTCCGAGGGCGCGGTCGTCGCGTCCGGCACCCCGAGCGAGGTCATCTCGGAGGAGCTGCTGTTGAAGGTGTTCGGGCTCGAGGCCCGGGTCATCGAGGACCCCGTCTCCGACCGGCCGCTGATCGTGCCGATCGGGACCCGGCACGTGTACGGGTCGATCGGCGGGCCAGTGGCCGCGGCCGACGCGGTGGGCGTCGGCTCGGCCTGAGGTCAGGTCCGGTTGCCACCGATCATGGTGCGCACCAGGCGAACTCCCTGGCCGATCGAGACCTCCGGCAGGTAGGCCCGACCGATGGCGTTGCCGATGCTCGGCAGCGCCGCCGGATCGGCGAACGTCATGTGCATCGGCACGTACTCCGGCTGGAACTTCGACTTGAAGGCCAGCAGGGACCGGAACCCGTACACCGGCTCCAGGGTCTTGCCGAGCACGTCGAGGAGGCGGTCCAGCACCGTCGACAGGGTGGACCGCTCGAGGTCCTCCTCGGTATCGGCCGCTGCCTCCGGCGAGACGACCTTCGCCAGCGGCGCGCCGGACAGGCTGACGAACTCGGCGCCCTCTTCCTTGAGGAGCATCGCCGCGGAGGCGATCAGGAACTCCATTGCGGGCCGGAAGCCCTCGGAGCGGCGGCGCATGAAATCGAGGGTCCAGCCGACCACCCGGCCGTCCCGGTAGACGGGCATCCACGAGGTGACCCCGTGCACGGTGCGCTCGGCATCCACGGCGACCAGGCACCGCACCTGCGGATCGTCGATCTCCTCGAGGCCGCCGAGCGTGAAGCCCATCTCCGGCATCCCCTTGTCCGCCACCCATTCCTCCGAGATGGCGGTGATCTGATCGGTGATCGACAGCGGGGCGTCGGGGAACGAGATCCACTCGGCGCTGATCCCGTCCTTCTTGGCCCGGTTCACCGCGGTGCGCACGTCCTGGAACTTCTTGCCGGTGAACGCGAGGTCGTCGAGCCGGAGCACCGTCTCCTCCGCGACCTGGATTCCGGACCACCCCATCGAGTCGGTCACCTCCCGCAGCTCGCCGGTCACCGAGTAGAAGCACGGAATCCATCCGCTGCCGGACGCGAACTCCGCGAAGTCGGTCACGTTGACCCGCAACCGGTCAGGCGGACCGACGGGGTCGCCGGTGGTCAGCGCGACGCCCGCGATCACCCGGTAGGCCACGTAGCTCGTCCCGTCCGGACTGAACCAGTACTTGTTGCCGCGCCAGGTCGTCATCCAGGACAGCGGGCTGCCGCCGCTGGCGCACAACAGCTTCCTGGCCCGTTCGGTGTCCTCGGTCTCCGCGCCGTAGGCCGGCTTGAGGAACGTGGCCAGCGTCGCCACGCACGCGACCACCCAGAACACCACTCCGGTCCACTCGAACAGCACCGTGGTGGCGGCGCTGTCGGGCAGCAGGCGCGGGTCCAGCCACTGCAGGTAGACCGGTGGGATCAGGCGCTGCGGATAGTCGGCGAGCAGACCCGCGAGCCCCGGATCCCGGTCGAACCCCTTGCGCGCCAGCAGCCCACCGAGGACATACACGACGCCGAGCCCCGCGGCGACGGCCAGGAGGATCGTCCACAGCCGGCGATACGTGCCCTTCGGCGCGGCGACATCGAAGAACCGCCGGGTCAGAAGCAGCACCACGAGGATCGCGAGCGGCGTCAGGAACGGCGTGATGGTCCGGTACAGGTTCGGCGAGTCGAGGCCGTAGAAGAGCGATTCCTCACCGACCGATTCGATGAACCGGACGACATAGTTCGCCACGGACAGCGCGAGCAGGATCGAGTGCACGACCACCGCCGCGATCCACGCGAACCGCCTGCCCCGGCGCAGGCCGTCCGCGAGCACCAACAGGAAGATCGAGGGCATCAGGCTCAACAGGGTCGGCCCGACCCCACCAAGTCGCAGCCCCAGCAGCCCGCGCCTGCACTCCTCGCTGTTCGACGCGCCCGCACAGATGGCCCGCACCTCGTCCGGTGTCCAGGGCACCCCACGGAACAGCTCGCGCAGCACGGCCAACGGTCCGACCGCGTTGGGCGAGAGGGCCGCCAGAGCCGGGCCGAGCGCGCCGGCCGCGACCACGATCGCGACGAGCACCCGGCCCTCGCGGCGGGTCCCCGCGAGCCGAGCCCCGCGCGCCGACCGGCCGACGATCCAGGGACCGAGGACCAGCCCGACCACCGCCGCGGCGAGCCGGATGATGTCCTCGAGGTGCCCGCCGAACAGTGCGAGGGTGATCAGCAGCGCGAGCAGCCCCACCCGGGTCCGCCGTCGCCACAGCGTGTCCATCCGCGAGCTCGCCACCATGGCCACGCCGACGATCCACGTCGTCGGGCCGACCGCGGCACCGATGTGCAACCGGAAGCCCCACCCCTCGTCGACCAGTTTCACCAGCGCGGCCACCCCGATCCCCAGCAGCGTGCCCAGCACCTGGGTGCTCGCCGCCGCGACCGCGAAGCGGCCCGAGCCGATCCGGTGCTCGATCGGTGCGGCCACCAGCAGGACCAGCGCCGTCGCGACCAGATACCCGGCCAGGCCCGGCGCCCAGAGCCCGGCGGTGAGCGACGTCCAGACCCGACCGTCCTCGAAGGGCCCGATCCCCGCCGCGAAGTGACGGTCCACGTACCGCGCCGGGCCGGACAGCAGGCTGGCGGTCGCCGCACCGAGGACCCAGATCAGGACGAGCAGCCCGATGCTGACCGGCGCCCCGGATGCCCCGGACCTGGCCAGCTCGAGGAGCCTTCGGGTCTGCCTGGTGGCCGCCGTCGCCGTCGCCTGAGTCACGAAATCAGCCCCATCTTCGTCGCCAACCACCCAAGCTGGTGTTCGAGCCCGGCCGACCACACCGCAAAGCTGTGTCCCCCCGGCAGTTCCACGTACTGGACGTCCATCCCCGCGGACTTGGCCGCCTGATACACCCGCTTGGCCCCCGGCTTGTACTCGCCGTCGTCGCTGCCTGCGACGATCACCCCGGCCGAGCCCGGGTACTTGCGTGCAGCCATCAGGTCCATCGGATTCACCGCCGCGAACTTCGCCGCATCGCCGCCGAACACCTCGTCGACCGTGCGGGCCCGGTCCCCGAGCGTCGGCTCCTCCTGCCCGGACAGGTCGAGGAACGTCGGATACACGTCCGGGTGGTTGGTGGCCATCTGCAGCGAACAGGTGCCGCCGTAGGACAGCCCACCGATCGCCCAGCTCCGCGGGTCGGGGTTCACCTCGAGGTGCGACTTGACCCAAGCGGGCACGTCCTCGGCGAGGTACGTCGCCACGTTGCCGAGCTTCGAGTCAAGGCAGAGGGGGTTGCCGAACTGCGACCCCGTGGCATCGGCGACGACCACCACCGGGGCCAGGCCGCCGTGCTGGGCGGCGAAGGCATCCATCGTCTGCGCGAGCTTGCCCCCGTTGAACCAGTCCGCCGGGGAACCCGGCTGTCCGGCCAGCAGCACGAGCACCGGCAGCGCGGGCCGGGGGTCGGCGAAGTAGGCGGGCGGGAGATAGATCTGCGCGTCCCGCGCCCCGAACCCGGAGGCGACGCCGGGGATCGGCACCGTCGTCACCCTGCCCTCGGTGGGCAGATCGGCCGGTGGCCGCCACACCGACTCGAGGGGGGTACCCATGATCGGGTCAGGTGTGGGCGGCGGCAGCTCGCCGAATGCGATCTCGTTGGGGTTCGGGAGGCCGAGGACGTCGCGCACCGTCGGGTATGCGGCGAACACCAGGTTGATCTGCGCGCCCGCCGCCGCCACCACGGCCGCCGCCGCGAGCACGGAGACCACCGCCCGCCACACCCGCCGGTCGAGCAGCAGCCGCGCCACCAGGAGTGCCACCGCGAGGATCCCGAGGCCGATCCAGACGTAGATCTCGGTCTCGATCTGATCGGGGAACGGCCGCCACCACTTCTCGACTACCACCCAGAGGGCAACGGTGCACCCGAGCGTGACCGCCGCGGCGAGCGGGATGGCCCGCTGCCGGTACCGGCGCGGGTCCGTGGTCGGTGCCAGCAGCAGCCAGAGTCCGCCGACCGAGCCGAGGGCCGCGACGAACCACGGCAGCGGGCCGGAGGTGAGTGACCAGCGAAGCAGCCAATCCACGGGTATGCCTCTCGACGGGTGACAGCAGACTATTCCCTCCGGCGGCGCCGGTCCGGTTCCGCAACGAGCTCATCCACACATAGCACGGATCAGGGGATTTCGTACTACGAGTAGTAGTACGCATCCGCGTCGGACAGTCCGTACACTGTTCCTATGGCAGGACTTGGGGAACTCGAGCGCGCAGTCATGGACCACCTCTGGTCCAGTTCCGAACCGCAGACCGTGCGACAGGTGCACGAGGCTCTCGCGACGCGCCGCGAGCTTGCGTACACGACCGTGATGACGGTCCTGCAGCGTCTCGCGAAGAAGAACCTGGTGATTCAGCAGCGCGACGATCGCGCGCACCGCTACGTGCCCGTGCACGGCCGCGACGAGCTCGTTGCGAGCCTGATGGTCGACGCGCTTCAGCAGGCGGACGAGTCCGACGGACGGGTCGCCGCACTGGTGCATTTCGTCGGGCAGGTGGGCGCCGACGAGGCGGCCGCGCTGCGTGAGGCCCTCGCCGCGCTCGAGGCGTCGGAGGCGGCCAAACCCGCCCTCCGGAGCGTCGATCCGGGGACCGATCGCGCCAGCTGACCCCACAATGTGGATGATGGGTGGGCAATGAACCCCACCACCGCACTGGCCTTCGCGCTGCTCGCATTGTTGCTTGCAGGGCCGGTGCCAGCCCTCCTCTCCCGGGCGACCTGGCCCTATCGGGCGCCAAGGGCGGCGCTGGTGCTGTGGCAGGCCATCGCGCTCGCGGCCGTGTTGTCGGCGTTCAGTTCCGGACTGGCGATCGCGACGGAGCTGCTCGTACCCGGCCCGGACGGCAGGCCGACCACCGCGCCCACCGCCGAGATCGACGCGCTCGGGCTCCCGCTGTGGATCGCCTACGTGGTGGTGCTCGCGCTCACCCTCCTGATCGGCGCGAAGCTGGTGTTCTCCATCGCCTCGGTCGGCGTGCGCACGCGCAGGCGCCGCGCCCGGCACCGGATGCTCGTCGATCTCCTCGATCAGCGCGACCCGCAGCGTGGACGCAACTCGAACCTCCGGGTGCTCAGCGCCTCCGAACCGATCGCGTACTGCCTGCCCGGCCTCCGCCAACGGGTGGTGCTCAGCGAGGGCACCCTGGCGAACCTCCAGCGGGAGGAGATCACGGCGATCCTGATGCACGAGCGCTCCCACCTGCGCGCCCGGCACGACCTGGTGCTCGAGGCCTTCACCGCGGTGAACGAGGCCTTCCCTCGGGTAGTCCGCAGCAAGTCCGCGCTCGGCTGCGTGCAGCTGCTCGTCGAGATGCTCGCCGACGACTCGGCCCTCAAGGTCACCGGACCCACTCCCCTGGCCCGCGCGCTCGTCGCGTGCTCGGGTTCCAGCGCCCCCGTCGGCGCCATGGCCGCAGGCGGTCCCCACACCCTGACCCGGATCAAGCGACTCGGCGGCGACGGCAACGATCTGCAGCTCGCGGCCGCCGCGTATCTCGCGTCGGTGGCGATCCTCGTGGTGCCGACGATCGCCGTCGCGGTGCCCTGGCTGGTCGAGCTCAGCCGCCTGTTCCGGGGCTGAGCCCGACCCGTCGCCGCGTCAGGCGACCTGGAGCACGGTCCGCACCGGGGTCGGATTGCGCGTCAGGTCCAGCACCGGGCAGTGCGCGTCGACCACCTCCTGCAGCTCCGCGTACCGCTCGGCGCTCTCCGGTCCGGTGAGTGTGACGGTGACCCGCACCTCACCGAAGCCGGGGCGAACCGCCTCGTCGAGGCCGAAGAAGCCCTGCACGTCGAGGTCTCCCTCCGCCGTGGCGGTGATGTCCTCGATCTCGACGCCGAGCTTGTCCGCCCAGAACCGATAGGTCACCACCTGGCAGGACAGCACCGCCGCCAGGTAGTACTCGACGGGATTGGGCGCGGTGGATCCGCCGCCGAGCGCGGGCGGCTCGTCCACCTCGACGAAGTGTTTGCCGGCTCGGACGGTGCTGGCGACGGCGTCGTGCGCGGTCGCGTTCGCCGTGAACCGGACCCGGGCGTTGGCGCGATCCTTGCGGACGGCGTCGGTGGTCGCGCGGATGATGCCGCCCAGGTGCGAGATCGCGGCATCGGGGTTCGGGGTCGTGGGCGCAGCATTGATCGTGGACATGGACAGGGCTCCTTGCGCAGGATGTGGGTGAACGTCGCAGGATTCGACTCCGCGAGCGACGGTCGCGGTTCAGGTCGGATCAGCGGCCGCGACAAGCGGCAGCACACACCAGCGCAAGATCGATGTACCGACGACGGACGAGGGCCATAGCCGCATCGGTCACGTGGGTGTCGGTCACGAGGCGATGCTAACCGGTGAATCCCGGTGGCGCACAGGGACTCCGCGCACCTCAACGGCCGACCTACCGGCAGTTGCCCACGTCACAACCCCGCTGACGTGTGGTTTTCCGGCGCCTCGCGTACACTGAACGACGGCCGCAATCGCGGTCCACCCATTGTTTGTTCAGGCACCCAGCCCCGCCCCCGGCCGTAATGTCACCGGGAAAGGCCAGGCGAAAATGTGCCCCGGCTCGTCTCTTTGCGTGCTGCATGACAGCTCGCGCTCCGCGACGCGCCCGACGTCCGGAGAGGTATCCGCGTGACCGACGCTGTCCACATGTCTTCTGCTGCCCCTGTTTCCCCCGAGGAACTGGCGCCGCTCGAGTCCCCCTCGCCCGCCGAGGAGACTCCCACCATCACCTTTGCCGAGATCGGCCTGCCCGCACCCGTGGTCGCCGCCCTCGCCAAGAACGGCATCACCGTGCCGTCGCCGATCCAGGCGATGTCCGTGCCCGACGCGATCGCGGGCAGGAACGTCCTCGGCCGCGCCCAGACCGGGTCGGGCAAGACCCTCGCCTTCGGCCTGCCGATGCTGGCCCGGCTCGCGCAGCACGAGGACCGTCCCGCGGCCAAGCGGCCGCGCGCCCTGGTCCTGGTGCCCACCCGCGAGCTCGCGATCCAGGTCGTCGACTCGCTCTACCCCTACGCGTCCTCGGTCGGCGTGCGAGTGCTCGCCGCGGTCGGCGGCATGCCGTTCACCAAGCAGGTCGAGCAGCTGCGCCGCGGCGTCGACATCCTCGTCGCCACCCCCGGCCGCCTCGGCGACCACCTGCGGCAGGGCACCTGCATCCTCGACCAGGTCGAGATCACCGCGCTCGACGAGGCCGACCAGATGGCCGACATGGGCTTCCTGCCCGAGGTCCGCTCGATCCTCGGCGAGACCCGGCCCGACGGTCAGCGACTGCTGTTCTCCGCAACCCTCGACCGCGAGGTGCAGTCGCTGGTCCGGCAGTTCCTGGCCGATCACGTGACGCACTCGACGGAGGACGGCAAGGCCAGCGTCGACACCATGGAGCACTACGTGCTCCTCGTCGATCGCGGACAGAAGGACGTCGTCCTCGCCGAGATCGGCGCCCGCGACGGCCGCACCATCATGTTCGCCCGGACCAAGCTCGGTTGCGAGGGCATCACCGATCGTCTTCGCGCGGTTGGCATCCCGGCAGAGTCGCTGCACGGCGGCAAGGCCCAGAACCAGCGCACCCGCGTCCTCGAGCGCTTCAAGAGCGGCCGCACCCCGGTGCTGGTCGCCACCGACGTCGCGGCCCGCGGCATCCACGTCGACGGCATCGACCTGGTCGTGCACGTCGATCCGCCGGCCGATCACAAGGACTACCTGCACCGCGCAGGCCGGACCGCCCGCGCGGGCGAGAAGGGCACGGTCGTTGCGATCGTGCTGCCGAACCAGCGTCGCCTGGTGCGCAAGCTCACCGGGATGGCGGGGGTGGACGCCACCGCGGTGAACGTCGCGCCCGGTTCCGAGGAGCTGGCCACCATCACCGGCGCCAAGGCGCCGAGCGGCGAGCCGGTCCGCGAACAGCACTTCAAGAGCGATCGCTTCGGCGACCGGCCCCGTCGCGAGGGCGGCTACCAGGGCAGCCGTCCCCGCCGTGAGGGTGGAGGCGGCTACCAGGGCAGCCGTCCCCGCACCGAGGGCGGTTACCAGGGCAACCGCTCCGAAGGTGGCTACCAGGGCAGCCGACCGCGCACCGAGGGTGGCTACCAGGGCAGCCGACCCCGCACCGAGGGTGGCTACCAGGGCAACCGCTCCGAAGGCGGCTACCAGGGCGAGCGCAAGTACAACGACCGCCCCCAGCGCAGCGAGGGTGGCTACCAGGGCAACCGGCCGCAGCGCGACGGCGGCGGCTACCAGGGCAGCCGACCCCGCACCGAGGGCGGCTACCAGGGCAACCGCTCCGAGGGCGGTCACCAGCGTTCGCACGGCAGCCGTCCCTACGGCGACCGCCCGCAGGGCGACCGCCCGAACCGCGACTCCGGCAACGGCGAGCGCAGCTACGGGGATCGCCCCCAGCGCAGCGGCGATTCCTCGCGTTCCGGAGGCTTCCGCAGCCGGACCGAGCGCCGCTCGTACGACGGATTCGAAGGCCCCCGCGGCGATCGCTGATCGCTGAGCGCCCACGGCGTTCGACGCAGACACCCAGACGCCACCGACCGCACACGCGGTCGGTGGCGTCTCGGCTATCCGGCACGCGACGGACGGCACCCGCCCCCGTCGACAGGTATCGGGACCCCGCGCTTTTCTTCGCGGGCCCAGCAAGGGAAGGTGTACGGCATGACCGAGAACAGCAGCACGACCGCCCGCGCGCAGATCGGCGTCACCGGACTTGCCGTGATGGGCTCCAATATCGCCCGTAACTTCGCCCGGCACGGACACACCGTGGCACTGCACAACCGCAGCGTCGCGAAGACCGACGCCCTCATCGCCGAGCACGGCGGTGACGGAGACTTCGTCCGCACCGAGACCGTCGAAGAGTTCGTTGCGGCACTGCAGAAGCCGCGCCGCGTCCTGATCATGGTGAAGGCGGGAGACGCCACGGATTCGGTGATCGAGGAGCTCGCCGCCGCGATGGAGCCGGGCGACATCATCATCGACGGTGGCAATGCGTTGTACACGGACACGATCCGTCGCGAGGCCTCCCTCCGCGACCGCGGACTGCACTTCGTCGGCGCAGGCATCTCCGGCGGCGAGGAGGGCGCGCTGAACGGCCCGTCGATCATGCCGGGCGGCCCCAAGGAGTCGTATGAGTCCCTCGGACCGCTGCTCGAGTCGGTGGCAGCTCAGGTCGACGGCACCCCGTGCTGCACCCACATCGGCCCCGACGGCGCAGGCCACTTCGTGAAGATGGTGCACAACGGCATCGAGTACGCCGACATGCAGCTGATCGGCGAGGCCTACCACCTCTTCCGGGACGCGCTCGGCCTCGACGCCGGCCAGATCGCGGACGTGTTCACCGAGTGGAACGCAGGCACCCTCGAGTCCTACCTGATCGAGATCACCGCAGAGGTACTGCGCCAGAAGGACTCCAAGACAGGTCAGGCGCTCGTGGACGTGATCGTCGACGCCGCCGAACAGAAGGGCACCGGCCGCTGGACGGTCAAGTCGGCGCTCGACCTCGGGGTCCCGGTCACCGGCATCGCCGAGGCGGTCTTCGCGCGCGCCCTCTCCGGCTCGCGCACCCAGCGCGCGGCCGCCCAGGCGGCCGGCCTCGCCTCCGGCGCGCTCGGCGAGAAGCCGAGCGATGCAGCGCAATTCACCGAGGACATCCGCGCCGCCCTCTACGCGTCGAAGATCATCGCGTACGCCCAGGGCTTCGACCAGATCGCCGCGGGCAGCGCCGAGTACAACTGGGACCTCAAGCCCGCCGACCTGGCCACCATCTGGCGCGGCGGCTGCATCATCCGCGCGCAGTTCCTCAACCGCATCAAGGATGCGTACGAGGAGAACCCGGCGCTGCCGAGCCTGATCCTCGCCCCGTACTTCCGGGAATCCATCGAGGCGGGCATCGACAGCTGGCGCCGCGTCGTCGCGACGGCGACCCTGCTCGGCATCCCGGTCCCCGGTTTCGCCTCCTCCCTGTCGTACTACGACGGCCTGCGTGCCGAGCGCCTGCCCGCAGCGCTCACGCAGGGGCAGCGCGACTTCTTCGGCGCGCACACCTACGAGCGCACCGACCGTCCGGGCAAGTTCCACACGCTCTGGAGCGGCGACCGCAGCGAGGTCGAGGCGTAGCAACCGCCGACGACCCACGAGCCCGGCCTCCCGAGGCGCACACCGAAGGGTGTCCGCCGACCGGAGGCCGGGCTCGACTCGTCAGGCGACCATCTGGCCGCCGGGCGGCGGCCCCAGCAGCGGCTGCACGATGGTCGAACTGATCTCGGCCTCCCACGGCATCAGCCCCTGACAGTCGGCCCACACCGCCTGGACCGCCGACACGTCTGCCGGCCCGTACAACGCGACCGCGCGCAACAGCCAGGATTCGTACTCGCGCGCCCGGATCAGGCACACCTCGAGCCCGCCGACCTCGAGCCGCTCCCCCGGCCCGAGCCGATCGCCGTGCCACAACCGATGGGCGAGGTCGCCCAGGACCGCCACCGATTCGTCGGCGGCCCGGCCGGTGACGATCACCTCGGGACAGCCGATCTCGGTCAACCCGACCGTGTAGCAGAAGGCGGGATGGACGCCCCGCTCGTCGACGGAGGACTCGACATACTGCATCGCCCAGCCGTATCTGTCGATGGTTCGCAGCATCTTCCGGTGCGCCTGCTCAGGCGTCATCCCCTCGCAGATCTCACACATGATCACCCTCCCGAAATCGAATGTATGTTCGATGTTGATCATGCGCCATGCCACCGACACCACACGGCCACGGAGCCGTCTTGCAGGACGAATGACCAAACGCACCCGCCGGAGCGGTAACCTCACAGCACGCGCCGACGACGTTCCGTGAGATCGGGGGCGCCCCGCGGCCCAACACTCGGAGGCAACCGCGACATGTCCGACCCAGCCACCACAGGACCCGCCGACACGTTCGCGGGCCTCGGCCTCCCGCCGCTGCTGGTGCAGTCGCTGAACCGGGAGAAGATCACCGCCCCGTTCCCGATCCAGGCCGCCGCGATCCCCGACATCCTGGCCGGGCGGGACGTGCTCGGGCGCGGGCCGACCGGTTCCGGCAAGACCCTCGCCTTCGGACTGCCGATGCTGGTCCGGCTCAAGGGAGCCCCCAGCGCACCCGGGCGCCCCCGCGGGCTCGTGCTCGCGCCGACCAGGGAACTGGCCGCGCAGATCGAGAAGGCCCTCGACGAGTCCGCGCTCTCGCTCGGACTGCGCCTGGCCTGCGTGGTCGGCGGGCTCCCCATCAAGGCGCAGGCGCAGCGGCTCGCGCGCGGGGTGGACCTGCTGGTGGCGACGCCCGGCCGGATGGCCGACCTGATCGCCCAGGGCGCGGCCTCCCTCGCCGACGTCCGCGTGACCACGATCGACGAGGCCGACCACATGGCTGAGCTCGGGTTCCTGTCGCAGGTCACCACCCTGCTCGACCAGACGGCGAAAGACGGTCAGCGACTGCTCTTCTCGGCCACCCTCGACGGCGGGGTGGCCGACCTCGTCCGGGACTACCTGCACGATCCCGTCACGCACGCCACCGCGCCGGTGGCCGCCTCGGTGGCCACGATGGCGCACCACCTGCTCCACGTCCGCAAGGCCGACAAGTGGGTGGTGCTCGCCCAGATCGCTTCCCGGAGCGGCAAGACCCTGCTCTTCGTTCGGACCAAGCACGGCGTGGACCGGGTGGCCGAGGAACTACGGGCGGCAGGCGTCGTCGCGGGGGCACTGCACGGCGACAAGACCCAGAGCAACCGCACCCGCACCCTCGCCGCGTTCGCCGACGGCGACACCCCGGTCCTGGTCGCCACCGATGTCGCGGCCCGCGGTATCCACGTGGACGGGATCGATCTCGTCGTCCACGTGGACCCGCCCGCCGAGGCGAAGGACTACCTGCACCGCGCCGGACGGACCGCTCGCGCAGGCGAATCCGGGACGGTGGTGACCCTGGTGACCGACGACCAACGCGCCGAGGTCGCCGCGCTCACCGCGAAGGCAGGCGTGGACGTCGTCGGCGTCGAGGTGCGCCCCGGCGCCGCCGAACTCGCCGCCCTGACCGGTGCCCGCGAGCCGACCGGCGTCCCGGTGCCCACACCGTCCGCACCGGCGCCGACGGCACCGAAGGAGCGGGCCACCGGACCAGGTGCCCGCGGCAGGCGCCCGGGCGCGACCACGGTTCGCACCGGCGGGCGACGCGGAGGCGGCGCCGGTGCGCACGGCCACCGCAACCGAGGAGGGCGCTGAGCCATGTCCGGAACCCCGCTGCTGGCAGTCGCGTTCGCGCTGATCGGCGCGCTGTTGTTCGCCTGCGGCTCGGTCGCACAGCAGAGCGCGGCGGCGGGGGTCGCCGAGGGCGACGCCCTGCTCGCCGAGCTGGTGCGCAGCAAGCGATGGTGGGCAGGCATGCTCGGCGACGGTGGCGGGTACGTGTTCCAGGCGATCGCGCTCGGCGTCGGGTCGGTGCTCGTGGTGCAGCCACTGATCGTGGCCTCGCTGCTGTTCGCGCTCCCCCTCTCTGCCCGGTTCAGCGGCGCGCGGATGACCGGCCGCACCTGGGCGATGGCCTTGGCGCTTGCGGCGGCGCTCGTCGTGTTCCTGATCGTCGGGAATCCGACCGAGGGCCACAACTCGGCGGCGATCGCCGACTGGCTGATACCACTCGCGGGGATGCTCGGGCTGGTCGCCGCGGCGATCGCGGCCGCGATGACCCGGATCGGCCCCGGTCCCCGGGCCCTGCTGCTCGGGTTCGCCAGCGGCGCACTGTACGGCGTCGCGGTCGCGCTGACCAAGTCCGTCATCGACCTGCTGCACCTGGGCCCGGCGGCCGTGCTCGGCAGCTGGACCACCTGGGCCCTGATCGCCGCCGGTCTCTCCGGGTTCTACCTCCAGCAGCGCGCATTCCACGCCGGCTCGCTCTCGGCGTCGCTGCCTGCCATCACCATCGCCGAGCCGCTGGTGGCCGCCTTCCTCGGGTTCGCGGTGCTCGGCGAGCGGCTTCGGGTGGAGGGTCCCGGCATCGCCCTGATCGCCGTCGCGGTGCTCGTCATGGTCGTGACCACGATCGGACTGTCCCGGTCCCAGGCCGATGTGACCACCCACGCCCAGACGTCGCAGCCGGTACTCTCGTAAGACGTGCGCTTCCTCGACGGCCAGCAGCCGCCCTATGACCTGACCTACGACGACGTCTTCTTGGTGCCCAATCGCACCGATGTGACCTCGCGCTTCGATGTGGACCTGTCCACGCTCGACGGATCCGGCACCACCATCCCGATCGTCGTCGCCAACATGACCGCGGTCGCCGGCCGCCGGATGGCCGAGACCGTCGCGCGCCGCGGCGGGATCGTCGTCATCCCCCAGGACATCCCGGCCTCCGCCGTCGCCGAGACCGTCGCGTTCGTCAAGAGCCGCCACCTGGTGGCCGACACCCCGGTCACCCTCGGCCCCGAGGACTCCGTCTCCGACGCGATAGCCCTGCTGCCCAAGCGTGCGCACGGCGCCCTGGTCGTCGTCGAGAACGACCGGCCGATCGGCGTCGTCACCGAAGCCGCGTGCGCGGACGTCGACCGGTTCGCCAGGCTCCGCTCCGTCGCCATCACCGACTTCGTCACCGCGCCCGTGACGGCCTCCCCGCGCGAGGTCTTCGAGCTGCTCGAGACCAAGCACGACCCGATGGCGGTCATCGTCAACGAGGACGGATCCCTGGCGGGCGTGCTCACCCGCACCGGCGCGATCCGGGCGGGCATCTACGAACCGGCACTCGACGCGGACGGCAGGCTGCGCGTCGCCGCGGCCGTCGGCATCAACGGCGACGTGGCCGCGAAGGCGAAGGAACTGGTCACGGCGGGCGCGGATGTCCTCGTGATGGACACCGCACACGGGCACCAGCAGAAGATGCTCGACGCCCTCGGCGCCGTCGCGGAGCTCGACCTCGGCGTGCCGCTGGCCGCGGGCAACGTCGTTTCCGCGGCAGGCACAAGGGACCTCATCGCCGCTGGCGCGAACATCGTCAAGGTCGGCGTCGGACCCGGCGCGATGTGCACCACCCGGATGATGACCGGCGTCGGCAGGCCGCAGTTCTCCGCGGTGGCCGAGTGTGCTGCGGCCGCAAGGGAACTCGGCGCCCACGTGTGGGCGGACGGCGGCGTCCGGCACCCCCGCGATGTGGCACTGGCCCTCGCGGCGGGCGCCTCGAACGTGATGATCGGTTCGTGGTTCGCGGGCACCTACGAGTCGCCAGGTGATCTGCGGATGGACCAGGCGGGCAACGCATACAAGGTGAGCTTCGGCATGGCGTCCAAGCGCGCGGTCGCGGCAAGGACGGCCACCGACAGCGCCTTCGATCGTGCCCGCAAGGGCCTGTTCGAGGAGGGCATCTCGAGTTCCCGCATGCGCCTGGACCCGGACCGCCCCGGCGTCGAGGACCTCATCGACCACATCTGCTCCGGCGTGCGCAGCACCTGCACGTACGCAGGCGCCCGCACGGTCGAGGAGCTGCACGAGAAGGCGCTGCTCGGGGTCCAGTCCGCGGCCGGGTTCGCCGAGGGGCGCCCGCTGCCTGCCGGCTGGTAGCGAGCCGACACACCGACGCACCACCACTACTACCGGGCACGGTCCGCCGTGCCCGGTAGAATCGTGGTCTGCACTCGCACACGCGCAGCGAAAGCCTGCGCACAACAGGAAGGAACAAGGTGCCTGAGGCACCCACTCTGACCGTCGTCGACTCGACCGAGTCCGGCGACGAGAGCACCTCTACGGAGGGCTCCTCTACCGAGCCGGGCGACAAACCCGGCGCACATCCCCCACTGTTCGGACCCACGCTCGGCGGCGATAGCTGATGGAGATCGCACTCACCGTCTTGAGCCTCATCGGGTTCGCGGCCCTGACCGCAGGCACCGCGTTGTTCGTGGCCGCGGAATTCTCGCTCACCGCGCTCGAGCGCAGCACCGTCGACTCCCACGCGCGCGACGGCGACCGGCGTTCGCGCCAGGTGCAGCACGCACACCGCACGCTCTCGTTCCAGCTCTCCGGCGCCCAGCTCGGCATCACGATCACCACGCTGATCACCGGCTATCTCGCGGAGCCGGTGCTGGCCAAGCTCATCGACCCGCTGTTGACAGCCGTCAACATCAGCGAATCCGTGGCCAGCGGCATCTCGCTGACCCTCGCCCTGGTGCTGGCCACCTCGCTGTCGATGATCTACGGCGAGCTGGTGCCGAAGAACCTGGCCATCGCGCGTCCGCTGCAGACCGCGCGCGCCACCGCGGGCCTGCAGGCCGGCTTCTCGGCGGTGTTCAAATGGGCTATCAACGGGCTCAACGGATCCGCCAACTGGGTGGTCCGACGGCTCGGCATCGAACCCGCCGAGGAACTTCGCTCGGCACGCTCTCCCCAGGAACTGGGCTCGCTGGTGCGCACCAGCGCGCGCCGCGGCGCGCTCGACGCCGGGACCGCGCTGCTCGTCGATCGCTCGCTGCGATTCGGCGAGCTCACCGCGGAGGAGCTGATGACCCCGCGGGTGAAGGTCGAGACCCTCGAACTCCGGGACACCGTCGCCGACCTGATCGAGGCCGCGTCCCGGACGGGCTTCTCGCGGTTCCCGATCGTCGACGGCGACCTGGACGACACGGTCGGCGTCGTGCACATCAAGCACGCGTTCACGGTGCCCGCCACGGGACGCGCCACCACGCCGCTGATCACCCTCGCGCAGAAGGTCCCGGTGGTGCCGTCGAGCCTCGACGGCGACGAGCTGATGGAACGCGTCCGCGCCGACGGCATGCAGGTCGCGCTCGTGGTCGACGAGTACGGCGGCACCGCGGGCATGGTCACAATGGAGGACCTGATCGAGGAGATCGTCGGCGACGTCCGCGACGAGCACGACGAGCCGGAGATCGAGGTGCAGCGCAGCGGCGACAGCTGGATCTGCTCGGGCCTGCTCCGCATCGACGAGGTCAGCCAGACCACCGGTTACTCGGCGCCCGAGGGCGAGTACGACACCCTCGGCGGCCTCGTCCTGGCCCACCTGGGCCGGATCCCCGAGGTCGGTGACCAGGTCGTCCTGCCTCATCCGGACGACGACGGCCGCTCCGCGGGCGGCTGGATTGCCCGGGTCGCCGCGATGGACGGCCGCCGGATCGACCGGGTGGTGCTGACCCCGGTCGCCGACCTGGCCGACCACTCGGCGGAGACACTGGCCGATCACTCGGCGGAGACACTGGCCGATCACTCGGCGGAGACACTGGCCGATCACTCGGCGGAGACGAAGGAGGACGACGATGAGTGACCTGTTCGCGGTCGCCCTGACCGTTCTCCTGCTCGCGGGTAACGCGTTCTTCGTGGCCGCCGAGTTCGCGCTGATCTCGGCGCGACGCGACCGGCTCGAGGCGCTGGAGTCGCAGGGCAAGAAGCGGGCGCGCACGGTGATCCGGGCCGGCGAGAACCTCTCGCTGATGCTGGCCGGCGCACAGCTGGGCATCACGATCTGTTCGATCCTGCTCGGCCGGGTCGGCGAGCCCGCGATCGCGCACCTGATCGAGGCGCCGTTGGACGCCCTCGGCGTTCCTGCCGGGTTCCTGCACCCGATCGGGTTCACGCTGGCGCTCTCGCTGGTGGTGGTGCTGCACATCCTGCTCGGCGAGATGGTGCCGAAGAACATCGCCATCGCCGGGCCGGAGCGCAGCGCGATGCTGCTGGTCCCCATGCACCTGGCGTTCATCCGGCTCGTCCGCCCGCTCATCTCGTTCTACAACTTCTGCGCGAACGCTTCGCTGCGGTTGATGCGGGTGCAGCCGAAGAACGAGCTGGACACGACGGTGTCGGCGCTGGAGCTCGCCGAGATGATCGGTGAGTCCCGGTCCGAAGGGCTGATCGACGAGGAGGAGCACCGCCGGCTGACCTTGGCGCTGCACACAGCCGACCGGACCGTCGCGGATGTGCTGATCCCGCTCGACAAGGTGCGCAGCGTGCCCTTGACCGCGAACGGGACCACGCTCGGCGCCGTCGAGGAAGCGGTGATCGAGACCGGCTACTCGCGCTATCCCGCGCGGCTGGCCGACGGAACGCTGGCCGGGTACCTGCATCTCAAGGACGTCCTCGACGAGGTCGGCGACGTCCACGCGGGTCCGGACACGGTGATCCCCCGCTCGGACGTGCGACCGCTGCCGCAGGTGCAGGTGCAGACCCCGCTCGACGAGGCGCTCGGCACGCTGCGGCGCGCGAGCAGCCACCTGGGGTCGGTGGTCGACGAGACCGGGCAGACGATCGGCATCGTCGCGCTGGAGGACCTGGTGGAGGAGTTCATCGGTACCGTGCGCGACGGCACCCACCGGATCGACGACGCGGTGCCGGGGCAACGGACACCGTGACACAGCCGGACCTCTCGAGCGGTCCACTCGTTCTGACGCAGGACGAGTGGACCGCCCGCCGCGACGCGCACCGGGATCGGGTGGATGCCCTGATCGGGGCGCACCTGTCCAGGCAGACGCGCGGGGAGAAGCATCCGGTGATCGACTTCCTGTTCACCTACTACAGCCTGCGGCCCGCTCAGCTGCGACGCTGGCACCCCGGCCTCGGGGTGCGGCTGACCGGACCCGCGGCGCGCGAGTACTGGGACTACTCCGGGTACCACCGGCGCGGCGACGACGCCGAGGCCGATCCACGCGTGCTGACCCAGCGCCGCACGATGCTCGAGTTCACCGAACGCCTGCTCGCGGGCACCGCCGCGCGGCCCGCGCAGCTCGGCTGCTTCGGCCTGCACGAGTGGGCGATGGTGTATCGCGGCGGCGCGGAAGCGGTCCGGCATTCGGGCACCCCGCTGCGGCTCGGGCCGGACGGCACCGACGCGGTGGTGGAGTCGATGAACCTGCGCTGCACGCACTACGACGCGTTCCGGTTCTTCACCCCGGACGCGGTGGGCCGCAACGACACCCCCTTGCAGCGCGAGGACCAGGCGGCGCGGGAACAGCCGGGCTGCCTGCATGCGGGCATGGATCTCTACAAGTGGTGCTACAAACTGGCGCCGCTGGTCGACTCCGGCCTGCTGCTGCGGTGTTTCGAGCTGGCGATGGCCGCGCGGGAGCTCGACATGCGGGCGAGCCCGTACGACCTGAGCGCCCTCGGCTACGAGCCGGTGCCGATCGAGACCGCGGCGGGCCGGGCGGACTACGTGCGGGCGCAGTCGGCGCTGGCGGAGCGGGCCGCACCGCTGCGGGCTGAGTTGCTGAGTCGCTGCCGGTCGTTGCTGAACCGGACCTCGTTCAGCGAATCCAGCTGAGTTCCCCTGCCGCGATTCGCCGAGCAGTGCCTTCAAGCCAGTCGATGTCGTGCCGGAGACGCGACAGCAAGTACTGCACCTCGATCATGTGGACCTCGGGTTCGGCCGGGTCGTGGGCTGCCCGTTCGAGTTCGCGGACCTCGCCTCTGATGAGTTCGACCCGCCTCTCGAGAACCGTGACGGCTTCCGCGGGCCGCAGGATCCCGAGGTACGCGAGTGCGGTGACGAAGGTGGGACCGCCGGTCAGGTCGGCTTCGCGAAGTTGCTGCTGCACCCGCTTGGCGAGTTCAGCTACACCCGATTCGGTCACCGCAATGGCGGCGCGGTCGTTTCCGCTCGCCGCGGTGACCCAGCCTTCTGCGGTCAGACGGTCCATGAGGGTGTAGACGGTCGCATTGCGCACTCGGAGGTACTCATAGCGCCGCGTGAGTTCGCGGAACAGCGCGTATGCGTGGCGCGGTTGCTCGACCAGGAGGCCGAGCATCGGCAACACGAGGGGATTGTCGAGCGCGTTCTTGGGCACCATCGGAGCCTATCCAATGACCGTATACGGCTAGTCGTATACATTTAGCCGTATACGGCTAATGGAGGTGACGTGATTTTCGGGATCTGGCCTGGCGTGGTCGCGGCCGACCTTGTCGACTTTCGACCACTCGACTGCCCACCGGAAGACCCCACAGCGACCCTGGCGGCCCTTCGGAGTCTGCAAGGTGACGCGCCCGCCTTCTATGTGCGCTGCTATCGACACTTCGGGGTCGGTGCACAGCGGGGAACGGCGACCTCCCGAACTCCCGACCGCCCCGGGTTGTACGCGGGAGACGGGCGTCTGATCGACCTGGTCGCCTGCTATCAGAGCCCGGCGCCGGACGCGAGTGGCTTCGCCGAGTTCGTCCGCGACGCTGTTCGAGACGTCGCCGAATGGGGCGGCGGCAAGGTGCAGGTCGGCGAGGAGCTGAACATGCCGGCACCGCAGGACGGGGGCAGCCCGGGATGCTTCGATGCCGTTGCGGCCGGCATCGCTGCCGCATTCGAGGAACGTGAGCGACTCGGCGTCGACGTCGAGATCGGGGTGAACTCGGCCGGCATGGCCGATCCGGCCTTTTGGCGGCGGCTGGCCGACACCGTCGGCGTAGAACACCTCGAGGCACTCGACTACATCGGCTTGGATGCTTTTCCCGATGTATTCCACCCCATCCCGCACGATCGGCTCGCCGCTTCGGTCACGTATCTACTGGAGCGTTTCCGTTCCGTCACAGCAGAATCCGGGGTCCCCGAGAGCACCCCGATTCACGTCACCGAAACGGGGTGGCCGACGGGCGCCGATCGGGACGAGGCAACGCAGCGCATCGTCCTGGAGACCGTGGCCGACGCCGCTCTCGATTCCGGCGTGGGTGTCACGGCATACGAGTTCTTCGGGCTGCGAGATGGGCACAGCGGCGCGGAATGGACCAGCCGTTTCGGACTCCTGCGCGACGACTACACGCCCAAGCCCGCCTTTCACGCCGTGCGCGACCTCATCGCCGGCCGATCCACATCGTGAGTGCGAATATGCGCGACGTGCCACCAGCCCGCCGCCGCCCGGCCGAGGTCCTTGCCCTCCCGATCAGCCGCCCTGTGAGGCCCACTCGATCGCGGCCTGCTCGTCGGCGAGCGCGAAGGCGCGGACCTCGCAGGGAATCAGGAACCTGACCAGGTGAATGGCCGTGCCGATCCACTCGTGATCAGTGACCAGCGCGATGCGACCCCAACTGTGCCGTGGGCGGGTCTCGAGTTCGGCGTCCTGCCACAGCGCACCGGCGGTGTAGCGGCTCAGGTCGTCGCCGAGCACATAGACGATGTTGACCTTCTCGTGCTCGGCGATCTTGGCGTCGATGGCCGGGTCGAGTACGTCCCTGTAGTCCTGCGCGGTCACCGTCCCGGTCGCCCGGAAACCCAGGGTGCCCGCCGGCAGGTTCTGCATGGTCTCGATCACGAATCCATGGTTTCACAGCTCGAGTCCCGGTGTGACGCAACGCGAGAGTGCCATGGGCGGCACCGAATCGCTCGCGTCCTTCGAACGCGTGCTGCACGATCACACGGTGAAGTTCACCCGAGAAGACATCGACACCCAGGAACTCGCCCGGCGCCGGGCGCTCTACGGCCCGCTCACCGCGGCGGTCCGCGACCTCGTCGACGCCACCATTCGCACCGAGGTCGACGAGGCGGTGATCCGCGAGGTCCAGGCCACGATCGTCGACGCCACCGCGAAGCTGCGCGCCACCCAGATCGACGGCGGGTTCGGGATGCGGTTCACCGCCGACGGCGAGTCGATCGCCTGGGGCAACGCGGGGATCGGCCTGCGGAACGCGATCGCCCCCCCGCTGGTCATCGAGTCCGACGACGCAGGCCTGCACTGGACCGAGGTCAGCCTCGGCGCCGCCTACGAGGGCCCGCCGGGGCTCGTGCACGGCGGGATCTGCGCACTGGTGATGGATCACCTGCTCGGCACCACCGCCAGTTCGATCGAGCCGCGGTTCACCGGCACCCTCACGCTGCGCTATCGGCGCGGCACCCCGCTCGGGCCGCTGCGCGCCGAGGCCCGGATCGATCGCAACGATGGCCGCAAGACCATCGTGGTCGGGACCCTCTCGGACGCCCTCGGCGTCACCGTCGAGGCCGAGGGGATCTTCATCGGGCCCGCCGCGCCGCCCGCTTAGCCGGCCACCGCCGTGTCCCCCTGGAATACCGGCCGAATCAGTACGGTTGGACTGTTAGCCCACCAGGACAAACAGCTAGACGATTACCGCCGAGTAACATCTAGTCCGTCTACATGAGGCATTCCCAGAGAAGTGAGGCATTTCATGACTGAGCGCGTGCAGGTCGGTGGTCTTCAGGTCGCCAAGGTTCTCCACGATTTCGTGGGCACCGAAGCTCTCCCGGGTACCGGCGTAGACGCAGACGCGTTCTGGGCGGGTGCCGTCAAGGTCATCGAGGACCTCGCCCCGAAGAACAAGGCACTGCTGGCCAAGCGCGACGACCTGCAGGCGCAGATCGATGCCTGGCACCGCGATCACTCCGGCCCGGCCTTCGACGCCGCCGAGTACAAGGCGTTCCTGCAGGAGATCGGCTACCTGCTGCCGACGCCTGCCCCGTTCAGCATCGAGACCCAGAACGTCGACGCGGAGATCGCGACGACCGCAGGCCCGCAGCTCGTGGTGCCGGTGCTCAACGCCCGGTTCGCACTCAACGCCTCGAACGCTCGCTGGGGCTCGCTGTACGACGCGCTCTACGGCACCGACGCCATCTCCGAGGCGGACGGCGCCGAAAAGGGTAAGAGCTACAACAAGGTCCGCGGCGACAAGGTGATCGCCTGGGCCCGTGAGTTCCTCGACACCGCGGCGCCGCTCGCGGCGGGCAGCCACGCCGACTCCAAGCGCTACTGGGTCGACGGCGCCGAGCTGAAGGTTGAGCTGACCGACGGCACCGTCACCACGCTCGCGCAGCCGGAGAAGTACGTCGGCTACCTCGGCGAGAAGGACGCGCCCACCTCGGTCCTGCTGCGCAACAACGGACTGCACGCGGAGATCCAGATCGACGCGAGCTCCCCCATCGGCCAGACCGATGCGGCCGGGGTCAAGGATGTCGTCCTCGAGTCCGCGCTCACCACGATCATGGACTTCGAGGACTCGGTCGCGGCTGTCGACGCCGACGACAAGGTCGTCGGCTACCGCAACTGGCTGGGACTCAACCGCGGCGACCTCGCCGAGGAGATCAGCAAGGGCGGCAAGTCCTTCACCCGCAGGCTCAACGACGACCGCACCTACACCGCGGCCGACGGCGGCGAACTCACCCTGCACGGTCGTTCGCTGCTGTTCGTGCGCAACGTCGGGCACCTGATGACCAACCCCGCGATCCTCGACGCCGACGGCAACGAGGTCCCCGAGGGCATCCTCGACGCGCTGATCACCAGCCTCTGCGCGGTGCACGGCCTGACCATCAGCGAGGCCAACGGACCGCACGACAACAGCCGCACCGGCTCGGTCTACATCGTGAAGCCGAAGCAGCACGGCCCCGAAGAGGTCGCGTTCACCACCGAGCTGTTCGGTCGCGTCGAGCAGGTCCTCGGCCTGCCCGCGAACACGCTCAAGGTCGGCATCATGGACGAGGAGCGTCGCACCACGGTCAACCTGTCCGCCTGCATCAAGGAGGCCAGCGAGCGCGTGGTCTTCATCAACACCGGCTTCCTCGACCGCACCGGCGACGAGATCCACACCTCCATGGAGGCCGGCGCGATGGTGCGCAAGGCCGAGATGAAGAAGCAGAAGTGGATCGGCGCCTACGAGGACTGGAACGTCGACACCGGACTGGCCGCTGGCCTGCAGGGCAAGGCGCAGATCGGTAAGGGCATGTGGGCCATGACCGACCTGATGGCGGACATGCTCGAGCAGAAGATCGGTCACCCCCGCTCCGGCGCCAACACCGCGTGGGTCCCCTCGCCCACTGGCGCAACCCTGCACGCGACGCACTACCACCGCGTCGACGTGTTCGCCGTCCAGGACGAGCTCAAGGGCAAGCCGCGCGCGAGTGTCGACGACATCCTGACCATTCCGCTCGCCCCGAGCACCGACTGGTCGGACGCGGAGAAGAAGGAGGAGCTGGACAACAACTGCCAGTCCATCCTGGGCTACGTGGTCCGCTGGATCGACGCGGGCGTCGGATGCTCCAAGGTGCCGGACATCCACGACGTCGCGCTCATGGAAGACCGTGCCACCCTGCGCATCTCGAGCCAGCTGCTGGCGAACTGGCTGCGCCACGGCATCGTCACCGAGGCGGACATCGTGGCCAGCCTCGAGCGGATGGCCCCGGTCGTCGACCGCCAGAACGAGGGTGACGCCACCTACGTCCCGATGGCGCCGGACTTCGACACCAACATCGCCTGGCAGGCCGCCAAGGAGCTGATCCTCGAGGGCGCGTCGCAGCCGAGCGGTTACACCGAGCCGATCCTGCATCGCCGCCGGCGGGAGTACAAGGCCGCCAACGCCTGACAGGCAGCGACAGCACCGCGAAGCCGCCACCAGACCGATCCGGTCCGGTGGCGGCTTCGCCGCTTCCACGGCGCGGTCGTCCGTAGACTGCTGGGGTACCGATGAGACGGACCTGCGTGCCGTCACCGATCGACGACAAGGCGGGCACACGTGGGGCAGCATCGCGGCGCAGAGGGCACGAGGGGTGTCAGCAGGGGCCCGGTGATCGCGGTGGGAGCAGTCATCGCCGTCGTGCTCGCCGTGGTCGGCTGGTTCCAGCTCAGGGACCGGATCTCGGACCAGGGCACCCAGGCGGCGCAGAGTTGCGTCGAGGGTCCCGCCGTCCTCGACGTGACCGCGGATCCCGACATCGCCCCGCAGATCCAGACCCTGGCAGACCGCTATGCCCAGACCGCCCCGGTCGTGCGCGACCACTGCATCACCGTCACCGTCACCCCCGCCACCTCGCAGACCGTGGTCGACGCGCTGGCGGCGAGCGCCGGGAAGGACTGGTCCGGGCCCGGACCGGCACCGGCGCTGTGGATTCCGCAGAGCACCCAGTCCGTCGCCCGACTCAGCGGGCAGACCGGACTGATCGACGGCCAGCCGAAGTCGCTCGCCACCTCGCCGGTGCTGCTGGCGGCCCCGGTCCCGCTGGCCCAGGCTCTCATCGCATCGAATGTCGGCTGGCAGGACCTCGCGCGCCTGCAGTCCGACCCGAACGGGCTGCCGGGGATCGGACTCCCCGGATGGGGCTCGCTGAAGCTGGCCCTGCCGACCGGTCCCGGCTCGGACCCCTCCACCCAGGCAGCCGAGGCCGTCGCCGCGGCGGTGTCGGGTGCGGGTGCCGGGCCGGTCACCGAGGCGCAGGCCGCATCCGCACCGGTCGTCTCGGCACTCTCCTCGCTCGCGGTCGGCTCCGCGGCCGCGTTCCCGTCGGCTCCCGACAAGCCCGCCGCGACCGCGGATGCACTCTCGGCGCTCGGTGCACAGCAGGATCGACGGGCGGGCGCCCCGCACGCGGTGGCGGTCACCGAGCAGCAGCTCTACGCCGCCGAGCCAGGCGTGAACGCGCTCACCGCGTTCCTTCCTGCCGGGGCCACCCCGATGGCCGATCACCCCGGCGCGATCATCTCCGCCGGCTGGGTGGACGAGGCACGCAGCCGGGCGGCCGCGGAGTTCGTGGACTACCTCCGCCGTCCCGAACAGGCGACGGTGCTACGCGACGCCGGTTTCCGGGTCGACGGCGAGTCCCCCTCGGCGGTGAGGGCGGTGCCCTTCGCACCGATCGACACGCCACTGCAGCCTGCTACCGGGCCCGTGGTCGACACGCTGAGCCGAACGCTCGCCAATCCGGTGGTGCCCCGCAGATCGACCGTCCTGCTGGACGTCTCGGGTTCGATGAGCAACGTCGAGGGCGACGGGACGCGGCTGACGAACACGACCGCGGCACTGACCGAGCAACTGAACCGGACACCCGACTCCACCGATCTCGGGCTGTGGATCTACTCGAAGAACCTCGACGGCGCCAAGGCATACAAGATCGCCGTCCCGACGGGCTCGCTGACCGACACCGTCGGCACCGGAACGCGGAGGCAGGCGATCGACACGGCGCTCGACTCCCTGACCCCGGCGACGGCGACGTCCACCTACGCGGCGACCCTGGCCGCCTACGCGGATGCGGTGCGGGGATACGGCGCGGACCGCCCGAACTCGGTGCTGCTGATCACCGACGGCCCGAACGACGACACGTCGATCACGGCCCGGCAGCTGCTGGCGTCGATCCGGGAGACCACAGTGGGCGGCAAGCCGGTCCGCATCGACGTCATCACGATCGGCGAGAACTCCGATGCCGACACCCTGCGGGCCCTCGCGGAGCAGACCGGGGGTTCGATGACCGCCGTCGGGTCCTCGCAGGGTCCCGAGTTGGGTGCCGCGATCGGCCAGGCGCTCGGCTGACGCCGGACGAGGCCGACCACGGCGTCACGCCAACGTCAGAGGCACCAGTTGATCTCGGCGGAGCCGGGCAGCGGGACGACGAAGCAGAACTGCAACGACCCTCCCCCGATGATGCGATCCTCGGCGGAGGCCGCCGGGGCGGCGAGGGCGGCGACTGACATCACGACGGCGGTTGCGGCGGCGGCTCTTGCGATGGTGGTGAACATGTGTCTGAACCTTCGGCTCGACAAGGGCGGCCGACCAGCCGCCCATACCCACCCCATCGTCCTCCGGGCGGGTCGCGGCCCACAAGGACCGTTCGGTCTCCTCATGAGTGCGCGCGACCGCCCGGAGTGCGATCAGCCGCTGAAGGCCTCGATCGGCGGGCACGAGCACACCAGGTTCCGGTCACCCGCCGCACCGTCGATCCGACGCACCGAGGGCCACACCTTGGCCCTGGCCTTGCCGAGCGGGAACACCGCGAGCTCGCGCGAGTAGGGGTGGTCCCAGTCCGCCGCCAGGCAGCCCGCGGTGTGCGGCGCCCCGCGCAGCGGGTTGTCCTCCACCGGCCACTCGCCGGCGCCGACCCGGTCGATCTCGCCGCGGATGGCGATCATCGCGTCGCAGAACTGGTCGATCTCGTCCAGGTTCTCGCTCTCGGTTGGCTCGACCATGAGCGTGCCCGACACCGGGAAGCTCATCGTCGGCGCGTGGAAGCCGTAATCCGCCAGGCGCTTGGCGACATCGTCGACCGTGACACCGGTTTCCTTGGTGAGCGGACGCAGGTCGAGGATGCACTCGTGCGCGACCATGCCGTTCTCACCGGTGTAGAGCACCGGGAAGTACTCGTCCAGGCGGCGTGCGATGTAGTTCGCCGACGCGATGGCGGTGAGCGAGGCGCGCCGCAGTCCGGTCGCGCCCATCATCCGGATGTACGCCCAGGTGATCGGCAGGATGGAGGCGCTGCCGTACGGTGCGGCCGACACCGGGCCCGATCCGCCCAGTTCCGGCGCCATCGGGTGCCCGGGCAGGAACGGGGTCAGGTGTGAACGCACACCGATCGGACCGACACCCGGACCGCCGCCGCCGTGCGGGATGCAGAAGGTCTTGTGCAGGTTCAGGTGGCTCACGTCGCCGCCGAAGCGCCCGGGCCGGGCCAGGCCGACGAGCGCGTTGAGGTTCGCGCCGTCGACGTACACCTGTCCCCCGGCGTCGTGCACGGCCGCGCAGATGTCCGCGACCTCCTGCTCGTACACGCCGTGCGTGGACGGGTAGGTGATCATGATGGCCGCGAGCCGCTCGGCGTGGTCCGCGATCTTCGCCTTCAGGTCCGCCAGGTCGACGTCGCCGTTGGGGCGGCAGGCGACCACCTCGACCCGCATGCCGACCATCACGGCGGAGGCCGCGTTGGTGCCGTGCGCGCTGGACGGGATCAGGCAGGTGTCGCGATGATCGTCGCCGCGGCTGAGGTGGTAGTTCCGGATGGCCAGCAGGCCGGCGTACTCGCCCTGGCTGCCTGCGTTCGGCTGCAGGCTCACCGCGTCGTAGCCGGTGATCGCCGCCAGCCAGCCCTCCAGGTCGTGGATGATCTGCAGCATGCCGGGCGCGTCCGCCGTCGGCGCGAACGGGTGCAGGCCCGAGAACGCCGGCCAGGTGATGGGCTCCATCTCCGCGGTGGCGTTGAGCTTCATCGTGCAGGATCCGAGCGGGATCATGCTCCGGTCGAGGGCGATGTCCTTGTCCGAGAGCATCCGCAGGTAGCGCAGCATCGCGGTCTCGGTGCGGTGCTTGGTGAACGCGGGGTGGGTCAGGTAGTCCGAGGTGCGCACCATCTCGGCGGGCAGCGAGGACGTCGACGCGTCCGCCGGGGTGTCGGCCCGAACGCCGAAGGCGGCGAAGACGGAAGCGAGATGGGCCTCCGTGGTCGCCTCGTCGCAGGCGATGCCGACGTGGTCGGCGTCGACGAGGCGCAGGTTGACGTTCCAGCCCTTCGCCGTCTCGACGATCTCCGCCGCCCGTCCCTGCACGCGGGCGAGCACGGTGTCGAAGAACGACTCGTGCACGATCTCGACGCCCTTCGACCGCAGGCCGGTCGCGAGGGCGACAGCGCGCCCGTTCACGCGCTCGGCGATCGCCTTGAGTCCGTCGGCACCGTGGTAGCTGGCGTACATGGCGGCGACGATGGCCAACAGCACCTGGGCGGTGCAGATGTTCGAGGTGGCCTTCTCCCGGCGGATGTGCTGCTCACGCGTCTGCAGCGCGAGCCGGTACGCGGGATCGCCGTCGGCGTCGACGGACACGCCGACGAGGCGGCCCGGCAGCTGACGGGCGTGTTTGGTGTGCACAGCCAGGTACCCGGCGTGCGGTCCGCCGAAGCCCATCGGGACACCGAACCGCTGCGTGGTGCCGAAACAGGCGTCCGCCCCGAGCTCACCGGGAGGGGTGAGCAGGGTCAGCGCCAGGAGGTCGGCGCCGACCGCGACCAGTCCGCCACGCTCGTGGGCGGCCGCGATGAGGTCCGTGTAGTCGACGACGCGACCGGAGGCGCCGGGCAGCTGGGCGAGCACGCCGAAGAACTCACCCTCGGGCAGTCCCTCGCTGAGATCGGCCTCCACCAGCTCGATGCCGAGCGGGGTGGCGCGGGTCTCGATCACGGCCCTGGTCTGGGGGAACAGATCGGTATCGATGACGAAGCGCGGCGAACGGCTCTTGTTGGCCCGGCGCAGCAGCGTCATCGCCTCGGCGGCCGCGGTGCCCTCGTCGAGCATCGACGAGTTCGCGACCTCCATGCCGGTGAGGTCGGAGACCATCGTCTGGAAGTTGAGCAGGGCCTCGAGCCTGCCCTGGCTGATCTCCGGCTGGTACGGCGTGTACGCGGTGTACCAGGCGGGGTTCTCGAGCAGGTTCCGCACGAGCACGGGCGGGGTGAGGGTGTCGTAGTAGCCGAGACCGATCATCGAGGTCGCGACGGTGTTCCTGGCGGCAAGCGCGGAGAGCTCGGCCAGCGCCTCGTGCTCAGTGAGCGCGGCGGGAAGAGCGCTCAGGCCGTCGCTGATCCCGTCGGTCACGGCGTCGAGGATGCTGGCGGGAACGGCCTTCCCGGCCATCTCGTCGAGGCTACCGACACCGACAACGCTCAGAATCCGCTCGAGCTCGGCGGAATCGGGGCCGATGTGGCGATCGACAAATGAACGAGTACTGGCGTCTGACAAGGCAACTCCCGCGGCTGAAGGATCGTAGGCGCATTCGGCTCGACCCTGCCGGGCCGAGCGGAACGTTCCTCCCCCTCTGTCGCCTGCTCGTCGCCGCGAGCGCCTGAGAGATTGAGGGCCGCCTTCGTCTAGGCCCCTTTCCCCGTGGGCGGGTGGGTGCTCCCACCGCTTTCCAGAGACGTCGTAGCCCGCACGGTCCTCGGTGCCTGAGAGATTGACGGGGAGGTATTGCTCCTTCGGCGTCCGGATTGTGCTCCGGAACTCTCCCATGCGGCGGCGACGTACCCCGAATTCTAGGCTACGTTCGACCACTTCTGTGCCCACGGACCCGGCCGCGTGGTGTGCCGCGCGCCACGTCGACTGCGTGCGCGCCAAATCGGGCTATCCGGCGCGGCTGGCCCGGTTCTTGCGACGCGACGCGAGCTCGTCCTCCGGGCTCAGTTCGCTCTCGCCACCGTCGGCCCGCTCGGCCGGGAAGTCCGCGATCGTGCCGGTCAGTTCGCGCATCGCGCCACTGACCGCGATCCCGAACACACCCTGACCGCCCTGCAGGAGGTCGACGACCTCTTCGGCGGAGGTGCACTCGTAGACGGTGGTGCCGTCGGAGAACAGCGTGATCTTGGCCAGGTCGCCCACGCCGCGCTGACGCAGGTGGTCGACGGCGACCCGGATGTTCTGCAGCGAGATGCCGGTGTCCAGCAATCGCTTCACGATCTTGAGGACGAGGATGTCCTTGAACGAGTACAGGCGCTGACTGCCGGATCCCGCGGCCCCGCGGATCGACGGCACGACCAGTGAGGTGCGCGCCCAGTAATCGAGCTGGCGGTAGGTGATGCCCGCGATCTGACACGCGCTCGGCACCCGGTAGCCCACCAAGTCGTCCGGCACCGAGTCATCGGGAAAGAGGCCCGGCTGAACATCCTCGACACCCTCGGACGGGGCGAGGCCGCGCTGAGGCTCTTGCGGATGATCTCCCACTGACTGCTCCCTCTCGCATGGAATTCCATACCGTGGATTCGACTCAGAGTACGCCTCGGGGTGAATCACATGGTGTGCGTTCGATGGATCAAAGCTATTGCGACGATTGACCAGGGTCAACGCAACACGCCGAAGCCTAAACCTCAACTTGAGGGTGAGACCGTATCGTTGCCCAGGCCACTATTTCGCCGCTGTCTCTCGACAGCGGGATCACACTAACCGTCGGTTGCCTTGAAATCGTCCGGCGACACGGATTCGAGGAATTCTTTGAACTTCTCGACTTCGTCCTCGCGCTCATCGGGCATCACCAGCCCGGCCTCCGCCAGCACCGCCTCGTCCGCGTAGATCGGGACGCCCGCCCGCAGCGCGATGGCAACCGAATCGGACGGCCGAGCCGAGATCCTCAGGTCGTCGGCGAAAACCAGGTCGGCATAGAAGGTGCCCTCCTGCAGATCCACGATCCGGACCTCACGCAGCGCGTTGCCGAGCGCCGTGATGAGCGTGATGATCAGATCGTGGGTGAGCGGCCGCGCCGGCTCCACGCCTTGCTGCTCCAGCGCGATCGCCGTGGCCTCGGTCTGGCCGATCCAGATCGGCAGGTAGCGATCCCCGTCGGCCTCGCGCAGCAGCAATACGGGCTGATTCTGTGGCTGCTCGACACGAATCCCGATCACACGCATCTCGCTCATCGCGTCTGCCTCCCGTCTGATCGGCCTCACCGGCATCGACCGCACTCATCGCATGAAGCCGTACCCAAATTCTAAGCGAACCCGGCGACCCATTCGACTCTCG
The DNA here is from genome assembly GCF_040548995.1 of Rhodococcus sp. PvR044. Taxonomy (NCBI): domain Bacteria; kingdom Bacillati; phylum Actinomycetota; class Actinomycetes; order Mycobacteriales; family Nocardiaceae; genus Rhodococcus; species Rhodococcus sp. PvR044. The sequence goes on along the minus strand of NZ_JBEPSX010000007.1, from coordinate 25,430 downwards.
CCGAACAGGTGCAGGTCGCGACCACTCCGGCCGGGCGATCGTCAGCGGTCGAGCGCGCCGCGCACGGCCGCCTTGACCAGACAGGTGTGCAGAGTGAGCGACAGCGCGGCGAGTTCACGCACCATCTCCTCGGCGCGATCACGCGCACCCGCGTCCCTGCCCTTCGCGACGGGACCGGCGATCTGGGCGACCAAACCGGCCTCCCGGTCCGCCGCGAGCTTGAACGCGCGCAGGTGCCGCACCTCGAGTCCGAACTCGGACATCGCCTTTGCCGCCCGTGCCAGGGTGACCGCGTCCTCGTCGAAAAAGCCCGCGACGCCCGGCACGATCAGCCCGCTGCGCAACAGTTCCGACAGGAACGCCTCGTCCGCGCCGGACCGCGCGATCAGGTCGGTGCGGCTGATGCGGACCTCGCGATTGGCCCGGAACTCCTCGGGCGAGACCGCGCCGGGCGCGATGGACAGGGCCCGCGGCCGTCGCGGGGCCGACTCCGTCGACCCGACCACCGCGACGCCGCTGTCGATCGCCTCGAGCTGTTCCTTGATCACCTTCAGCGGCAGGTACTGATCGCGCTGCGCGGTGAGCACGAACCGCAACCGCTCACAGTCGGCCAGCGAGAACCGTCGGTAACCCGACGGAGTCCGCTCCGGACTTATCAGCCCCTCCGCCTCGAGGAATCGAATCTTCGAGATGGTGATGTCGGGGAAATCGGGACGTAGCCGATCCAGGACGGAGCCGATCGACATCCCGCCCTCGGTCCGCTGCCCGACCGCCGTCATCAGCTACCTGCACCCGCAGCGGAACTACCGGCGCCGCGGGGGCCGGTGAGGTACACGAGTCGGAACTTGCCGATCTGCACCTCGTCACCGTTGACGAGGGTTGCCGAGTCCACCGGCTCACGGTTGACGTAGGTGCCGTTGAGGCTGCCGACGTCGACCACCTGGAACTCGTTCTGATCCTGGCGGAACTCGGCGTGCCGACGGCTGACCGTGACGTCGTCGAGGAAGATGTCGCTGTCCGGGTGGCGGCCCGCCGAGGTGGTGGGCTGGTCGAGCAGGAATCGGGAGCCCGCGTTCGGGCCACGCTTGACGACGAGGAGCGCCGAACCGGCGGGCAGGCCCTCCACTCCGGAGACCTGCTCAGCTGCCTGCGGAGCAGCGGTCGTGCTGTCCAACTCGTTGAGGAAATCCGCCCGGAAAACCGACGTTGTCTCAGCCGGCGATTCTCCAAAAACCGCGTCGCTGTCGTTCTCGCTCACCGTTTCTCCTCCTGAAGTCCGATCGGTCCGGGAACCCTCCCGGACAAATCTTCTCGACACAATCACATTCCGATACGGACCTACGCCCCGACAAGGCGGTTGCGCTCCCTATCGACCGTACCCTGCGAATGCCTCTCACGTGGGCACTCGCAGGTCGATCCACGCGTGTCCTAGCCGCCCGCGATGGCCTGGTAGCCCGACGCGTCCAGCATCTCGCCCAGCGCGGCGTCCAGCGTGGCCTCGTCGGCCACCTCGAGATCGACCAGCCAGCCGTTTCCGTACGGCTCAGAGTTGACCAGCTCGGGGCTGGACTCCAAATCCGCGTTGGCCGCAATGACTTTCGCGTTCAACGGAGCGTAGATGTCCGACACACTCTTCGTCGACTCGACCTCACCGAGCGACTCGCCCGCGACCACGGCCTCGTCGACCGCGGGCAGCTGGACGAAGACGACGTCACCGAGCTGCGACTGCGCGAAATCGGTGATCCCGATCCGCACGGTCGTCGGCCCGGTCCGCTGCACCCATTCGTGCTCCGCGGTGTAGCGCAATTCGGCCGGGATGTTGGTTTCGCTCAAGGTGAGAAGTCCTTTCGATCGCACCGGCGCGCGAGAATACCGCGCGGTACCGGATTCAGTTTCCTGGCTGAGCGTATTGACGAGGCTTCGTCTCCCGCAAGGCGGTGATCGTGACCTGCTGAGATTGCTCGACGGCCAGCCGTCCACCGCTGCGGGCGACGGTGTCGATCACCCCGCCGGGAATGTTCAGAGCGGCCGCCAGGGTCGGCGGGTCGCCGATCGCGAGCACCTCGTACGGCGCCTCCAGGTCGATGCCGTCGACCTTGATCTGACCGGGAGAACCGGTGACCCAGGAGTCGACACCGATCCGGACCGGCTCACCCCCCTCACCACGTATGGAGATCGCCTCGGCGCCCGCCGCCCGCAACTCCTGAATGAGGTCCAGCATCACCTCGGAGCCGACATTCGTGCCCGGGTCCGCGACCGTCAGCACCACCCCGGGGCCTGCCGCGGGCACGGCTCCCACCTGGATCGACAGCGCGGTCAGGCGCGCCCTGGCCTCGTCCAACGCGGCCTGGGAGCCGCCGCCGCTGCGCTGGAGCGTGGCGAGGGTCTCCTCGAGTCCGGCGATCTCCTGTCGCAACGAAGCCTCTCGCTGGCCGAGGTTGTCGAGGAGCACCAGCAGGTCAGCCGGACGCGCCGAGTCCAGGGTGTCGCCCGATCCGGTGTTCCGCACCTGGGTGGCGATGGCGACCCCGAGCGCGGCCAACAGCAACACCGCCAGCAGCCCGAAGACGACCCTGGAGCGGCGCGCCGAGGCGGACAACTCGGTATGCCATTCGTGCTTGCCCTCATGCCCGTTCACCGGTGATCACGCCCCGAACAGCCGACGCCGCAGCGCGGCGGCGTTACCGAAGATGCGGATGCCCAGCACCACCACGATCGCGGTCGAGAGCTGCGTGCCCACCCCCAACTGGTCACCGAGCCACACGATCAGCGCCGCGACGAGCACGTTGAACACGAAGGACACGACGAAGACCTTGGCGTCGAAGATCTCATCCAGGTAGGCGCGCAGCCCGCCGAACACGGCGTCCAGCGCCGCGACGACGGCGATCGGCAGATACGGCTGGATCGCGTCCGGGACCTGCGGACGGAACACCACGCCCGCGACGATCCCCGCGATGAGCGCGAGCACCCCGTAGACGGCGTATCCGTTCTTGACTGCCTTGACCGGCTTCACTGGCCACCCACCTCGTGTGCGGTTCTGATCTCCCTGGCATTCGCGGCCGGGAGGCTGACATCTTCTTCTTCGGCGACAGTGAAGCCCACCCCGTACAGCTGCGCGACGCCCGACATCCGCAGGTACGCGTCGCTCACCACGAACCCGGTCTGCAACCGGTCCGCAGGCCCGATCGCCGAGATCGCGTACGGCGAGAACACCGGCTGATTGTCGACGAGCATCGCCCCGCCCGCCTGACGGATGGTGGCCGAGGGGCCGATGCGGACCTCTCCGACCGCGACGGCCTCGGCTCCGCTCGACCACAACGCGTTCACCACCGACTGGATGTCCCGGTCGAGGACCACCGCCTTGGCGGGGCCTGCGCCTGGCCTGCCGCGGTCGGACAGGTCCGGACGGGCGGCCGGGTCGGTCAGCGTGACGGTGAGCCCCGCGCCGTGCACCGCGTCCAGCCCGGCGGCCTGTTCCATCGTGGCGAGCCGTGCCAGTACGTCGGAACCCTCGGCGTCGCCGGCCAGCACCCTGGAGCGCAGCGCCTCGGTCTGCGCCGCCAGCTCGTCCCTTGTGCCTGCGAGGCCGCCACCGCGTTCCTCCGCGGCGTGGACCTTGGCCAGGATCTCGCTGCGCACCTGGTCGGTGCCGGGCTCCCGATCGTCCGCCTGCGCGTAGGCGATCCCGAAGACCAGTCCGAGGACGATGCCCCCGGCGACGAGCCAGCTCCCGGAATGCAGCGGGCGGTGCAGGGAATGCCCCCTCGCCCGGTCTTCCGCCGCCGCGGCGTAGCCGGGGTCGAGATGGTCGTTCATCAGGGACCGGAGCAGCGAGGGCACCGGATTGCGGCGGACCTCGCCGTCGGTCACCGCGCCCGGTCCGTTCGCGGGACCTCCCGCGCGATGTTGCGCGCGGCGAGCAGGTACAGGATCCCGGTCCACACATAGAGCCCGGTCCCCCAGACCAGGAGCGCATACCCCCAGGCCCGGGCGATCGGCGCAATCGCCCAGTCACCCTGCGCGGCGAGTACCAGCGGCAGCGCGAACATCAGCGCGAAGGTCGCGGCCTTGCCGAGGTAGAGCACCGCGGGCGGCGGCAGACCGCGCCTGCGGTAGATCGGCAGGGTGAGCGCGAGGATCAGGTCCCGACCGATCAGCACCGCGGCCACCCACCACGGGATGATCCCGCGGATCGCGAACGCGACGAGGGTGGAGACCACGTACAACCGGTCCACCAGCGGGTCGAGCAGCGCGCCCAGCCGCGAACTCTGGTTCAACAGGCGCGCGAGCTTGCCGTCGGCCCAGTCGGTGAACCCGCTCAGCATCAGGATCGCGAGCGCCCACCCGTCGGCATGCGGGCCGAGCAGCAGATAGACGAACAACGGGACACCGACGAGCCGGACCACGCTGAGAATGTTCGGCACGGTGACGATCCGGTCGGACATGATCGGCGCGGTCGCGACGTCCGCCACCTCGCGTGGCCGGTCTCCGCTGCCCATTCGTCCCCCGTATACCTCGTCCGCCAACTGCCTCGAACAGCTTTTCACATGGCGGACGGGGGCGCCGGGACGCGGGCGACCGTATCGGCGGTCAGGCTGCCCAGGTAGAGCCAGCCATCGGCCTCGCGGACACCGGTGATCGGCGCGTAACTGTCCGCGCCGCCCTGCAAGCTGTGCACGACGGCACCCGAGGCGTCGAGCCCGAGCACCCAGCCACGCTGGTCGGGTTCTGGCTGCGCCCACTGCGGCAGGTTCGCCGCGACGACCCGGAGCGCCGGGTGCGGGGCCAACAGGTCAAGCAGGCGCATCCTGGGGCTGTACAGCGCCACCCAGAAGACCCCGCCGGGCGTCTGCGAGGTCACGTTGTCGGGGAGGCCGGGCAGGTTCTCGGCCCAGATCGACACCCGTCCCGTGTCGGGGCCCGCGAGCTCGACCCGGCGGATCTGATAGGCCCCGGTCTCGGCAACCACCACGAAGGACTCGTCCGCGGCCAGTCCGACCCCGTTGGCGAACTGCAGCCCGTCCGCCAAGAGGTCGGTCTCCCCTGTCGCCGGGTCGAACCGGATCAGCCGGCCGGTGCCGCCGTGCTCGAGCACGTCGGTGCGATGCTCGGCCACGGAGAACTTCGCCGACGAATCGGTGAAGTAGATGGTGCCGTCCCGCCCGACGGCGGAGTTGTTGCACGCCAACAGAGGTCGCCCGAGCGCGGTGTCGGTGAGGGTCTCGATCCGACCGGCCTCGTCGACGCGCAGCACCCCGCGCTCGCAGTCGCAGATCAGGTACCTGCCGTCGTCGAGGATCTCGACACCGAGGGGTCGGCCGCCGGTGTCGGCGATCAGGGACGCGCGGCCGGCTTCGTCGAAACGCCAGACCTTGCCGTCATCGGTGCCGGTGACAAGCCGCCCCTGGTGATCGACCGCGACGTCCTCGGGTCCCTTGCTCCCCGGCATCGCCCAGCGCTCCGCACCATCGAGCTCGGTGCTGCGAGCGAACGGACCCGTGAGCGGCGGCGGGGTCGGCGGGTGCCATGCCACGGGATCGATTCCGGTCCGGTCGAGGCTGCGCAGGGCCGAGAGCAGGATTCCCATGGCGGCCACGGTAGACGTCACCCGGCCCGCCCGCAGTGGCTTCAGGCGGCTTCTCCGGCGCGGGACGACCTACCGGGAGGCGAAGTCCGGCTGCCCGAGATCGTCGACCCGGGTCGGCCGCCCGTGCAGGACCACCTCGCGGAACTGGTAGATGATCGCCGCGGTCGGCGCGAAGATCCGCGCGCCCCGGAACGGCCATTCGATCAGCGGCGCCGCGGCCCCCTCGAGCGACAGGAACTGCGGTTCGTGATCGAGCTCGGCCAGGCTCACCTGGAAGACGTACTCCACCTCGTCGGCATTCGGCCGAATCGGTTCGTCGAGCTCACCCACCCAGACCACCACCGGGGTGATGACGTAGCCGGACCTGGTCACGAGATCGTCGAGATGACCGAGCACCGCGGACGACGGTGCCTGCACGCCGAGTTCCTCCGCCAGCTCGCGTAGTGCCGCCTCCCCCGGCGACTCCCCCGGGTCGATGCCACCGCCAGGCAGCGCGAACTGACCGGGATGTGCCCGCATGGTGCTGGGCCGAACGGTGAGCAGCAGCGAGGGCACCCCGTCTGTGGTGACCACCGCCAGCGCAACCGCCGCGCAGCGGTGCCCGGCGCGTTCGGCGGTGCGCGCCTCGAACGACGCGAGCGCGGCGGCGCAGGTGTCACGAGTGAGGATCGGCTCCCGGTCGGCGTCCATCCGTCGACCCTAGCCCGCCGCGGGAACGAGAAAGGCGGCCCCGGATTACTCCGGAGCCGCCTTCTTCTGTCGGGCTGACAGGATTTGAACCTGCGACCACTTGACCCCCAGTCAAGTGCGCTACCAAGCTGCGCCACAGCCCGTCCACTCCCTTGCGGGCGCTCGATGAGATTACATCAGTGACAGTCGACTGAGCGAATCGGCTGCTCGTGGCGGGTTTCCTCCATCGGAGTGCACGCCACGAACGACACTGGCAAGCCCCCGGTTTCGGGGACTTGCCAGTGTTCGGGCCGGTCTCGGCAGGCGTCAGCGCTTGCCGCGATCGCGCTTCTCGCGCACGCGCACCGAGATGCGCACGGGGCTGCCGTCGAAGTTGAACTCCTCACGCAGCCGGCGCTCGAGGAACCGGCGGTAGCCGGCCTCCAGGAAGCCGGTGGTGAAGAGCACGAACGTCGGCGGACGGGTGCCTGCCTGGGTGGCGAACATGATCCTGGGCAGGCGACCACCGCGCATCGGCGGCGGCGTCGCGGCCACGACCTCCTTGAGCCAGGTGTTCAACCGGCCAGTCGGGATCCGCTTGTCCCAGGAATCGAGCGCGGTCTCCAGCGCGGGAACGAGCTTCTGCACGGCCCGTCCGGTGTGCGCGGAGATGTTCACCCGCTGCGCCCACGGCACCCGGACCAAGTCGCGGTCGATCTCCTTCTCGAGCATGTACCGGCGGTCCTCGTCGACGAGGTCCCACTTGTTGAACGCCAGTACCAGCGCCCGGCCTGCGTCCGCCACCATGCTCAGCACCCGCAGGTCCTGCTCGGTGATCGGCTGCGACGCGTCGATCAGCAGGATCGACACCTCCGAGGCCTCGATCGCACCCTTGGTGCGCAGGGATGCGTAGAACTCGTGGCCGCTCGCGTGGCTGACCTTCTTACGCAGGCCCGCGGTGTCCACGAAGCGCCACACCTTGCCGCCGAGCTCGACCAGTGAGTCCACCGGGTCGACGGTGGTGCCCGCGACGTCGTGCACGACGGACCGCTCCGAGCCGGAGAGCTTGTTGATCAGGCTGGACTTGCCGACGTTCGGCTTGCCGACCAACGACACGCGTCGCGGTCCCTGGCCGCCGGTGCCCTCCCGAGGCGTCTCCGGCAGTGCCTTGAGGACCTCGTCGAGCAGGTCGCCCGTGCCGCGGCCGTGGATCGAGCTCACCGAGTAGGGCTGGCCGAGGCCGAGCGACCACAGCGCCGCGACCTCGGACTCGGTCCGCTCGTCGTCGACCTTGTTGGCCACCAACAGGACCGGCGTCTTCGAGCGCCGCAGCACCTTGGCCACGGCCTCATCCGTCGCGGTCGCACCGACGACCGCATCCACCACGAGCACGATCGCGTCTGCGGTCTGCATGGCGAGTTCCGCCTGACGGGCCACGGACTGCTGCAGCCCCTTGGCGTCGGGCTCCCAGCCGCCGGTGTCCTGCACCATGAATCGGCGTCCGGCCCAGTTCGCCTCGTAGGAGACGCGGTCCCGGGTGACCCCGGGAATGTCCTGCACGACGGCCTCGCGGCGGCCGATGATGCGGTTCACGAGCGTGGACTTGCCAACGTTCGGACGACCCACGATGGCGAGGGTCGGGACGGCGACGTGACCCTCACCGTCCTCGCCGTCCTCGAAATCGACGAGCTCCCAGTCGGATTCCTCGCTCCAGGTGCCGTCGCCGGCGATCGGGCCGCCGATGTCAAAGCTGTCGGTCACTGCACTGCTCCAGTTCTGTCACGTACCACCAGCAGCAACCTGCCGATCACGTCATCGATTCCGAGTTCGCTGGTGTCCACGATCACCGAGTCATCGGCGGGCCGGAGCGGGGACACCGCTCGGGTGGAGTCCAGATGATCGCGGCGCTCGACGTCGGCGAGCACCGCCCTGTAGTCATCGCCACGACCCTCGGCGATGTTCTGCGTGTTCCGACGCTGCGCCCTGGCCGCGGCGGAGGCGGTCAGGTACACCTTCACGTCCGCATCGGGCATCACGACGGTGCCGATGTCGCGACCCTCGACCACGATCCGTTCCGTGCGCGCGATGAACTCACGCTGCTTGTCGACCAGGATCGTGCGCACCTCGGGCACCGCCGAGACCGCGGATACGGCCTGGGTGACCGCGCCGCCGCGGATCTCGTCGGTGACGTCCTCACCGGCGAGCAGCACCCGGTCCGAGGACGGATCGGTGCCGATGGTCAGCTCGAGTGCCTTCGTGGCCGCGGCCACCGCCGCCGGATCGCTCGGGTCCACCCCGGAGCGCAGCACGTGCAGCGTCGCGATCCGGTACATGGCACCGGTGTCGAGGTACTGCGCCGCGAGTCCGGTCGCGAGCCGCCTGGCAACGGTCGACTTCCCGGTACCCGACGGCCCGTCCATCGCCACCACTAGGCGATCTGGCTCGTTCACATCCCCCGTCGCTTCGCTCGCAGCGCTCACAGTCCGACCGCCTTGTACAGCGCGCCGACCTCGCCGGGCCCGATGACCCGGAGGGTGCCCGGCCGCTGCTCGCCGAGCGTGACCGGACCGATGTCGGTGCGCACCAGCCGGACAACCGGATGGCCGACGGCCTCGAGCAGCCGACGCACGATGTGCTTGCGACCCTCGTGCAGCACGACCTTGACCAGGGACTTGCCCTGATTGACATCGAGCAGGGCGAACGAGTCGACCTTCGCCGGGCCGTCCTCGAGCTCGACTCCGGCCTTGAGCGTCTTGCCGAGGTTGCGATCGACCACACCGGACACGGTCGCGAGGTAGGTCTTGGACACCTCGAACGAGGGGTGCATCAGCCGGTGCGCGAGGTCGCCGTCGTTGGTCAGCAGCAACAGTCCCTCGGTGTCCGCATCGAGCCTGCCGACGTGGAACAGTCGCTGTCCTGCGGAGACCCGCTCGGAGACGATGTCGCCGACGCAGGGTCGGCCCAGGTCATCGGACATCGTCGACTGCCAACCGCGCGGCTTGTTCAGCGCGATGTGTACCAGGTCCTTCTTGACGACGACACGAATGCCGTCGACCCGGACCACGGCGTTCTCGGGGTCCACCCGCAGGCCCTGTTCGACGACGATGCGGCCGTCGACCTCGACGCGTCCCTGCTCGATCAGCTCCTCGGCGGCGCGGCGCGAGGCGACACCCGCCTGGGCGAGCACCTTCTGCAGGCGCATGCCCTCGCCTGCGGGCAGCTTCGCGGGACCGGCGCCCTCCGTGTACTGGTGGCGGGCCGGCTTGGCGTTGCTGATGGTCGGCGCGACGGACTGTGCGCGCTGCGGCTTCGCGGCCTTGGGCTTGCCACGCTTGGACAGGTCCGGCCGTTGCACGCCGCCGCGGGGGTAGCCGCCGCTGCGAGGTGCCGCGCCACGCTCGGTGCGATCCTGGGCGCCACGAGGTGCGCCGCTGCGAGGTGCCGCGCCACGCTCGGTGCGATCCTGAGCGCCACGAGGTGCGCCGCCACGCTGGGAGCGGTCCTGCGAGCCGCGGGATTCGCCGCTCCGGGGGGTCGCTCCGCGTTCGGTGCGACCATAGGAGCCGCGGGGGGCTCCGCCGCGCTCGGTGCGATCGTAGGAGCCGCGGGATTCGCCGCCACGGGCGGAATCGCGGGGTGCCGAGCCTCTCGACCCCGACCCCTTCTGGGGCGAGTCCTTGCGGCTCGAGCTCTTGTGGGCGGGATTACTCCTGCCCCGGTCCGGTGTGCCATCACGGCGAGCGGAATTGTTCACTTGGGTGTCCTGTCACTCTTCACTATCTAAGCCGGGAACCAAATCGGGTTCGGATCCCGCCCTGCCGGCTCCCAATTTGGTGAACCGGGGGTCTGACTCCATGTCGTCACTGATGTCGTCGATGATGTCGACGTCGGGCAGCAGCGGCGCCAACGCGGGCAGGTCCGCCAGAGAGGCGAGGCCGAGCCGCTCGAGGAAAAGCTCCGTCGTCGAGTACGTCGTCGCCTTGGTCTCGGAGTCCACACCGGCCTCCGAGATCAATCCGCGGGCGAGCAGGGTTCGCATGACGCCGTCCACATTGACGCCACGAACCGCACTCACCCGAGCACGGGTCAAAGGTTGACGGTACGCAATAACTGCCAAGGTTTCCAAAGCCGCGCGTGTGAGCTTCGACCTAGCGCCGTCGAGAAGCAGCCGCTCGACGTACGGCGCGTACTCGTTTCTGGTGTAGAAACGCCAGCCGTCTCCGGCGTACCTGAGGTCGATCCCGCTGCGCCGCTCGGTCAGTGCCGCGGACATCCGGCGCAGCGTAGCGTCGACCCGGTCGGCGGAGTCGTCGAGCGCGGACGCGAGCGCCTCGTTGCTCGCGGGCGAGTCCACGACCAGCAGCAATGACTCCAGCGCCGACTCCAGCTCGTCGTCCTCGAGCCGGTCGTCCTGGTCGAGATCGCCGTCGTCGTCGAGCCTGGGCGCCTGATCGAGCTCGCTCATCCGTAATCCTCCGCACTCACCAGCGTCTGCCCATCCGCGTCGACGTCACCGGTCCAGCTGACCAGCAGTTCACCGAGCGGCTCCGGCTGCTCGAACGCGACCGCCCGCTCGCGGTAGAGCTCGAGCAACGCCAGAAATCTTGCCACGATCTGCACGGTCAGGTCGCAACCGGCGACGAGGTCGCCGAACGTTGCCCAGTTCCCCTTGCCGCGCTGCTTGAGCAGGTCGAGCACCATCGAGGCCTGCTCGGGCACCGAGACCGTCGGGACGTGCAGGTGATCGAGACCCACGGTCGGCACCGGCCGCGGCGCGAAGACGGTGGCCGCGACCTCCGCGAACCGCCGGGGGTCGACGCCGAGCAGGACCTCGGGCAGCAGCCCGGCGAACTGATCCTCCAGCGACACCGAACGCGGATACCGTCGCAGCGCCGCCGACTCCAGCTCGGCGAACAGCATCGCGACCTGCTTGTACGCCTTGTACTGCAGGAGCCGCGCGAACAGCAGGTCCCTGGCCTCCAGCAACGCCAGGTCCTCGGCGTCCTCGACGTCGCCGGAGGGCAACAGCCGGGCAGCCTTGAGGTCGAGCAGGGTGGCGGCGACCACGAGGAACTCGGTCGTCTGGTCGAGGCTCATCTCGGTGCCCAGGGACCTGGTGTACGCGATGAACTCATCGGTGACCTGGTGCAGCGCCACCTCGGTGACGTCGAGCTTGCGCTGGCTGATCAGCGTCAAGAGCAGGTCGAACGGCCCCTCGAAGTTGCGGAGCTTCAGCCGGAAGCCCGGTTCGACCGCGGTCTCCTGCGCGGTCGACGGCAGTTCCTCGATCGGTGTGTCGTCCGCCGTCCCCTCGGCGACTGGTTCCGCTTGCGGAACCTCGGCCACTCGCTCGGCCTCGTCGGTGTCCATCTACCGTCCGGACCGGTGGATCACCTCGCGGGCAAGCGCCCGATACGACTCCGCACCGCCCGACTTCGGTGCCCAGGTGGTGATGGGTTCGCCCGCGACGCTGGTCTCGGGGAATCGCACCGTCCGGTTCACCACCGTGTCGTAGACCAGATCGCCGAACACCTCGACGAGCCTGGCCATGACCTCCCGGGCATGCAGGGTCCTGGCGTCGAACATCGTCACCACGATCCCCGACAGCGACAGCTTGGGGTTCAGGCGCTCGTGCACCTTCTCCACCGTGTCGTTGAGCAGGGCCAGCCCGCGGAGGCTGAAGTATTCGCACTCCATCGGGATGATCACGCCCTCGGCGCAGGCCAGCGCGTTGACCGTGAGCAGCCCGAGCGAGGGCTGGCAGTCGATGAGGATGTAGTCGTAGCGGTCGAGCACCGGGTACAGCACCCGTCCGAGCGTCTGCTCGCGGCCCACCTCGGTGACCAGCTGGATCTCGGCGGCGGACAGGTCGATGTTGCTGGGCAGCAGGTCCAGGTTCTCGACCCGGGTGCGCATCAGCACCTCGTCGATCGAGACCCGCGGCTCGACGAGCAGGTTGTGCACCGTCAGTTCGAGATCGTGGTGTGCGACGCCGAGGCCTGCGGACAGCGCGCCCTGCGGGTCGAGATCGACGAGCAGTACGCGTCGGCCGTACTCGGCCAGGGCTGCGCCCAGGTTGATCGTGGACGTCGTCTTGCCGACGCCGCCCTTCTGGTTGCACATCGCGATGATCTGGGCGGGACCGTGATCGGTCACCGGCGTGGGATCGGGTACCTCGCGAAGCGGTCGGCCGGTCGGACCGAGCGCAGGCTCGGCGGGTGCGGCACCGTTTCCCTCGGCGCGGTCGGTTTGTGGACGGGTAGGCGGTTCCGGCTTCCGGGTGTAGAAGTAGGCACCCTGACGCTCAGACTCCGCCGCTGGCGGCTGCGGTGTCACCACGGTCTGCTACTCCCCTGTCTGTCGTCCCTGATGCACAAACGCTACCGCCTGGCGGGTGGCGATCGGTCAACGGACACGCGGGGCGCGGAGATGGGATCGCTCGTGCGCGGCCCTGAGCAGGAACGATGAGCGATGGCGATCGCGGCACGGCTCACTCGCCGTCGCCCGTGTCCTCGAGGATGCTCTTGAGGCGAGCCAGGTCCTTCGAGTTGGCCCGGCGCATCGCCGCGGCCATGACCGGGGCCGCGATCGCGCCGAAGCCCGACGGCTCACCGCGGTTGCGCAGCACCAATTCTGGTGTCTACCAGGAGGTTGCCGCGTCGGGGTCTGACGCGTACACGGCGACATCGTGCCGCGGCCGCGCGATCACGATCTCGCTGGTGATGTCGACGATCGCCACTACGGCGCCTCCTCGGTCGCGCCGGGCTCCCCCGACGCGGATCGGCGCGTTGCGCGGGCCAGCACCTGCGGGCCGGTGACGAGGGCCCGCCGCCACGGCGCCACCCCGTCGATCTCGATCTCGATCGACAGGCTGAGGACGGTCCGGATCAGCACGATCATCCCGAGCACGGCGACATCGGTCAACGAGGGCACGGAGGTGACTGTCTTGACGATGTCCGCCGCGACGAGCAACTCCAGCCCGAGCAGGATCGCTCCGCCCAGCGACTCCCGCAGGCTCTTGAACGCATGAGCGCCGTCGCCGGTCCGCTTCCACGTGCGCGCGGCGAGCACGAACGCAAAGGCGAAACCCACCACCATCGACAGGACGCCGAGGACCTCGAACCATTCCGTCACCAGCTCGAAGAATCGGACCGTATCCATTCCCTCCCCCTTCACAACGCCCGCGGATGCGCGCCGGCCCAGACCTCGCGCAGCGCCCCCACGGTCACGAGGGTGTAGATCTGCGTCGTCGTCACCGATGCGTGCCCGAGCAGCTCCTGCACGACCCGGATGTCGGCGCCGCCGTCGAGCAGGTGGGTCGCGAACGAGTGCCGCAGCGTGTGTGGGGACACCCCTTCGGCGATCCCGATCCGATCGGCCGCGCTGCGCAGCACCTGCCACGCGCTCTGCCGGGACAGTCGCCCGCCGCGGATGTTCAGGAAGACCGCGGGTCCGCCGCGCACCGCGTGCGCCGCACGCCCGCGCACCAGGTACGCCTCCAGTGCGGCGATCGCGGGCCTGCCGATCGGCACCACCCGTTCCTTGCCGCCCTTACCGCGCAGCAGCACGGCGCGGTCGACCGCGTCGATGTCGTCGATGTCCAGTCCGACCGCCTCCGAGATGCGGGCGCCCGTGGAGTAGAGGAGCTCGAGCAGTGCCCGATCGCGCAGGGCCCGCGGCTGATCGGCCGCGTCGGGGCCGCCGGTGGCCTCGAGCAACGCCAGCACCCGATCCACCGGCAGCGACTTCGGCAGCTGCTGGCCGGGCGCGTGCGGCTTGACTTCGCGCGCGACGTCCACGGCCGTGATGCCCTCGGCGGTCGCGAACTTGTGCAGCCCGCGGACCGCGATCAGCGCCCGCGCCGTGGAGCTCGGGGCCAGCGGCGGGAGCTCCGCCGCCGGATCGCCCTTGCGCAGCGCGACGACGAAGCCGCTGATTTCCCGCTCCCGCACCGTGGCCAGGTCGTCGATCCCCCGCTCCGCCAGGTACCGCTGGTAGCGGATCAGGTCACGCCGATAGGAACTGAGGGTGTTCGCCGCCACCCCGCGTTCGACCGCGAGATGGTCGAGGTACGTCTCCACCTGGTCGGCGAGCACTCCTATACCCCATCGATGTTCGCTTCGCGGGCTCCGCTCATGCCGTCCTGCCTGCGCCGCGACATCGCCACCGGACGGTCGAGCCAGTCCGAATCCGCCGGGCGCCCCGCCACATCCGGACCGCCATCGCGGGCCCTGGCGGCGGCGAGCGCGAGGATCCCGGACAGCGCCGTCGCGTTCACGATCTCCCCCGACAGCGCCCGCCCGACCGCCTCGTCGACCGGGACGCGATCGACCTCGAGGTCGGCCTCCTCGTCGGTCGGGGTCGGCTGGTGCACGTCGGTGAGCCCGGTCGCGAGGAACACCCGCACCACCTCGTCGGTGAAGCCCGGCGAGACCGCGACGTCCACCAGCACCGACCACCGCTCGGCGGCGAGGCCCGTCTCCTCGGCCAGCTCGCGCCGCGCCGCGTCGACGGGATCCTCGTCCGCCTCGTCGAGCAGCCCGGCGGGGAGCTCCCAGACGCGTCTGCCCAGCGGGTGCCGGTACTGGTTGATGAGGATCAGCCGGTCCCGCTCGTCGACGGCCACCACGGCGACCGCGCCGTAGTGCTCCACCACCTCGCGGTCCGCCGCGCGGCCGCCGGGCATGGCCACCCGGTCGACCCGCAGCGTGATGATGCCGCCCTCGTACACGGTTCGCGTGTCGAGGGTGTCGAACTCGTGCTCTCCCGGCCTGCTCATCGTGTACCGGCGGGTCAGCGCACGATCGGCGAGTCGACCGACTCGACGTCGTCCTCCGCGGACCCGAGAGCGTCCTCGGGGTGCACGTCCACCTCGAGCCGCTCTGCGGCCTTGTACTTCAGCGCCGCGCCGATGAAGGCAGCGAACAGCGGGTGCGGCCGGGTCGGACGGCTCTTGAGCTCCGGGTGCGCCTGCGTCGCAACGAAGAACGGATGCTTGTCCGCGGGCAGCTCGACGAACTCGACGAGGTGTCCGTCCGGCGAGGTGCCGCTGAACTTCAAGCCGCTCTTCGCGATCCGGTCCCGGTACGCGTTGTTGACCTCGTAGCGGTGCCGGTGGCGCTCGGAGACGTTCTCGGAGCCATACGCCCGCGCGACGACCGAGCCCTTCTCCAGGACCGCCGGGTAGGCACCGAGGCGCATGGTTCCGCCGAGATCGGCCTCACCCGCGACGATCTCCTCCTGATCGGCCATCGTGGAGATCACGGGATGCTTGGTGTCCGGCTCGAACTCCGCGGAGTTCGCGTCGTCGAGGCCCACCGAACGGGCGGCCTCGATGACCACGGCCTGCAGTCCGAGGCACAGGCCCAGCAGCGGGATCCCGCGGGTACGGGCGAACCGGATGGCTCCGAGCTTGCCCTCGATGCCACGGATGCCGAATCCACCGGGGATCAGCACCGCGTCGACCTCGCCGAGCTTCTCCTGCGCCCCCGCCTCGGTCTCGCAGGCGTCGGAGGGGACCCAGTCGATCTCGACCTTGGCGCGATGCGCGAACCCGCCCGCCCGCAGCGCCTCGGTCACCGAGAGGTACGCGTCCGGCAGGTCGACGTACTTGCCGACCAGCGCGATCCGGACCGACTCGCGCGGCTCGTGCACGCGCTTGAGCAGCGCGCCCCAGACGGTCCAGTCGACGTCCCGGAAGGGCAGTCCCAGCTTGCGCACGACGTAGGCGTCGAGGCCCTCGCGGTGCAGCACCTTCGGGATGTCGTAGATGGAGGGGGCATCGGGCGTGGAGATGCAGGCGTCGACGTCGACGTCGCACATCAGCGCGATCTTCGACTTCAGCGGCTGCGGCACGTCGCGGTCGCAGCGCAGGATCAGCGCGTCCGGCTGGATACCGATGTTCCGCAGCGCCGCCACCGAGTGCTGGGTCGGCTTCGTCTTGAGCTCGCCGGAGGGGCCGAGGTACGGCACCAGCGAGACGTGCAGGAAGAAGACGTTGTCCCGGCCGATGTCGTGGCGGACCTGTCGCGCCGCCTCGAGGAAGGGCTGTGACTCGATGTCGCCGACGGTGCCACCGATCTCGGTGATCACCACGTCCGGGCTCTGGCCCTCGGCGTCCGGACCGCTCATGGCGAGGATCCGGCTCTTGATCTCGTCGGTGATGTGCGGGATCACCTGGACCGTGTCGCCCAGGTATTCACCGCGCCGTTCCTTGGCGATGACCGACGAATAGACCTGGCCGGTGGTGACATTGGCGATCCCGGACAGATCCCGGTCCAGGAAGCGCTCGTAGTGCCCGACGTCCAGATCGGTCTCCGCGCCGTCCTCGGTGACGAACACCTCACCGTGCTGGAACGGGTTCATGGTGCCCGGATCGACGTTGAGATACGGGTCCAGTTTCTGCATGGTCACCCGCAATCCGCGGGCGGTGAGCAGCTGCCCGAGGCTCGACGCCGTCAGACCCTTGCCGAGCGACGAGGCAACGCCCCCGCTGACGAAGATGTGCTTGGTGGCGGTACGCGATTGACTGCGTGAAAGTGGCAAAAGAGCTCCCGTGACGACCTTGCAGGGCTTGGCTAATGGTAGAGCTGGGGCCTGCCGACCCACGGGACTTCACGGTAACACCAACGCGCCGGTTTATCCGCATGGCACGCCGCGAACCGCTGGTCATCGCCCCGTGGGCCGGACATTGTGCTGTGACCTCAGCCGACCGGAGCGCCGACTGTGATCGCCGTCGCGTTCGGGCCGGTGCCGTACCGACCGGCCTGCCCGGCGAGCTGTTCCTGGAGACCGAGGGCGGTGGTGATGCGGCCCGCTTCCCTGTCCACGTTGTCGACGGTGGTCACGCCCGACGACAGCGCCGTGTCGGACCGGACCACGGCGATCGGACCGTTGCCCGCCGCTGCGCCCGGCCTGCCCGCCAGCACGGTGCCCGCGCCGCGGGAGTCCATCGCGCCTGCGAACCGCGCGATGATCGCGCCCCTGTTGCCGCCCTCGGACCCGTCCGGGGCCTTGCCGGAACCGGTGAGCACCAGCGCCAGCTGGGCGGGCTTGACGGTGCCGTTGTCGTAGGCGATGAAGCCGCCGGAGCGGAGCGTCTCGAGCGCGAGCGCCAGCTCCTCGGGGGTGCTCTGCGGCTGCGCGTTCTGGGCGTTCAGGAGCAGCACCGAGCCGAGCAGATCGCCTGCCAGGCTGCCCTGGTCGACCGCTCCGGTCCTGAGCTGGACCCCGGCCGGGATCACGTTGGTGATGGTGGTGCGCAGCTGATCGCCGTTGGCGGCGTCGACGAACGAATCGGTCAGCGAGACCCGGCCGGTGACGGTCCCACCCGCCGCGCCGATCATCCTGGTGACGCCCTCGAGATCGCCCGGGTCGGCGTCCGGCGAGGTCACCAGGATCACCGTGCGCTGGGCGAGGGCGTCGTGCACCACCCGGCCGGACACGGCGGCATCGAACCCATCCGCGGAGTTGAGCTGCTGTTCGAGCTGGTTGTTCGTTTCCTGCAAGGCGTTGACCTGGCCCTGCAGCTCCGACTTGTCGTCGCGGAGCCCGGACAACAGACCACCGGAGAGGGTGCCCGAACCGAGCACCACCCCGACTGCCAACGCCAGGAAGATCGCCGCTATCGAGATAGCGTGTTGACGCATAGAGATCACGCGAACAGTCCCTGCACCCACGTCGCGAAGCTGTTCCAGGTCGCGATGGCCCAGTCGAGGGCCTCACCGCCGATGTTCGAGACGACCAGCGCGACGATCACCGCCGTCAGTGCGGCCAGCACGAGCAGCGCGATGGCGCCGCCCGAGACACGGCTGCGGTAGAGCGTGGCGACCGCCTTCGCGTCGACCAGCTTGGGTCCGACCTTGAGCCTGGTCATGAAGGCCGCCGGGTTGCTCTCCCGTCGGCCCCGATCGAAGAACTCGTCCAGCGAGACGGTGCTGCCGACGGTGACGATCAGCGAGGCGCCGTGATGGTCCGCGAGCAGCAGGGCCAGATCCGCAGGCGCTCCGGAGGCCGGGAAGGTCATCGCCCCGATCCCGAGGTCCTGGATCCGTTCGAGGCCCTTCGCGTGCCCGTCCGGGTCCGCGGGCAGGACGACCTCGGCACCGGACTTGAGGGTGGCGCTGCTGATGTCCTCCGGGTCTCCGACGATCAGATCCGGGCGGTAGCCGGCATCGGCCAGCGCGTCCGCGCCCGCGCCGACCCCGATGAGGATCGGCGAGTACTCCTTGATGAACGGCTTGAGGTTCTTCAGATCGGCCACGTGGTCGGTCCCGTCGGCGACCACCACCACGTGCCGGTCCTGCAGGTCGACGTCGATGTCGGGCACCCCGACCCCGTCGATGAGCAGCGGACTCTCGGTCCTGATGAACTCGATGGTGTTGCCGGAGAAGGCCTCCAGGTGATCGACCAGTCCGGTCTTCGCCTCGATCATGAGGTCGGAGATCTCGGCCTCGCTCTGCTCGACACCCTTGGCGAGCCTGCGCTCACCGGCGTAGACGCCGCCCTCGTTGAGGCGGACCTTGGCCCCGTCCTTGACCTTCTTGAAGACCTCGTCGCCGACGGAATCGATCAGCGTGATCCCGTTCGCGACGATGACTTCTGGTCCGAGGTTGGGGTAGCGGCCGGAAATGGACGGTGACACGTTGACGACCGCGAGCACCCCGGCCTCCACCAACGCGTCGGCGGTGATCCGGTCCAGATCCAGTTCGTCGAGGACCACGATGTCGCCTGGGCCGACGCGACGCAACAGCTTCGTCGTGTCTCGGTCGACCCGGGCGATGCCGCTGATCCCCGGCAACGATTCGGTGTTTCGTGACAACAGGGACGGCATTTTCATGCCCTCGATGATGACCCCGACGGGGCCCGGACCAGCGGAGGCGCGCCGACCCGAGCTGTCAGGAGGCAATACGGGGCGACGTCAGGCAGTAGTGATCGGGGTTGGACCCCGCGCCTATTCGCTGCGCGCGGCCTTCGCCGTCGCGAGCAACTCCTCGGCGTGCGCCCGACCCGTCTGGGTGTTGTCGAGACCCGCAAGCATCCGGGCCAGCTCGACCACGCGCTCGCCGTCGGTCAGGGTGCGCACCCCGCTGTCGGCGGCCTTGCGGCCGTCCACCTTGTCCACGACCAGGTGGGTGTCGGCGAACGCGGCCACCTGTGGCAGGTGCGTCACCACGATGACCTGGTGGGTACGTGCCAGCCGCGCCAGGCGCCTGCCGATCTCCACCGCGGCGCGGCCGCCCACGCCTGCGTCGACCTCGTCGAACACCATCGTCGCGCTGCCCTCGGCGCCTGCCAGCACCACCTCGAGCGCGAGCATCACCCGCGACAGCTCGCCGCCCGAGGCGCTCTTGCTGATCGGGAGGGCCTGGGCCCCGCTGTGCGCGGCGAGCCGGAACTCCACCTCGTCGACCCCCGAGGACCCGGCGTGCAGCTCGCGACCGTCAACCGTCAGCGGCGCGGCGTCCTGGGCGCCCGCCACGAGCGGTTGCACGGTGACCTCCAGCCGGGCCTTGCCCATCGCGAGACCACCGAGTTCGGTGGTCACCGCCTTGCCGAGCTTGACCGCGTACTTCGTCCTGGCCTGGCTCAGTGCGGCGGCGGCGACGGCCACCGCGGCCGCGCAGTCGTCCACCCGGGCCGCCAGCGCCGACAGCGCCTCGGCGGAGACGTCGATCTTGGACAACCGCTCGCGGGCCTGATCGGCCCACTCCAGCACCCCGTCGACGTCGGCCGCGTACTTCCTGGTCAGCGTCTTGAGCTCGGCCTGACGGTTCAGCAGGGTGTCGAGAGCACCCGGATCCGACGGCAAGTCCGCCAGATAGCCGGTCAGATCGGACGAGACGTCCGTGACGACCGCGATGGCCTCTGCCAGTCGTGGGGCCAGCGCCGTCAGCGCCGGGTCGTCGGAGGACTCGATCCGGGCGCGCGCGTCCCCCAGCAGGTCCAGCGCGCCCACGCCGTCGGCGCCGCCGTCGATGCCATCCGCCTCGGCCGCCCCGCCGAGCATGGAAACCTGCGCATCGGCCGCCGCCGATCGCAGCGAATCGAGGTCGCTCAGGCGCCGGACGTCGGCGACGATCGAGAGGTCCTCGCCGGGCTGGGGGGCCACCGCGGCGATCTCGTTGAGCCCGAACTCGAGCCGGTCGACCTCCTGCGCCAGCTCCCTGCTGCTGCGGGTGCGCTCGGCGAGCTCGTCACGGGCCTCGATCCACTCCGCGCGCAGGGACCGGTACTTGTCGAGCAGGGACCCGATGGGGGCGCCGCCGAATTCGTCGAGGGCCTGCCGCTGCTGATCGGGGCGCTGCAGCCTGAGCTGATCGTTCTGGCCGTGCACCGTCAGGAGTGGGCCGGTCAGCTCGGAGAGGGCCCCTGCGGGCACGCTCCGTCCACCCAGGTGGGCACGGGAGCGGCCGTCGCTGCCGACGGTGCGCAGCGCGATGATCGTGCCGTCCTCGTCCCGCTCGGCGCCGGTCGACTCGAGCAACCGGTCCACCTCGGCGACCACCCTGGCCGACGCGTTAGCGGTGGAGAACCTGCCCTCGACCACGGCGCGGTCGGCGCCGAGCCGCACCCGGCCCGTGTCGGCGCGGGCACCGCTCAGCAGATGCAGGCTGGTGACAACCATCGTCTTGCCCGCACCGGTCTCACCGGTGAGGACCGTCAGCCCCTCGTGGAACTGCGCCGCCGCCTTCGAGATCACACCGAGACCGTCGATCCGGATTTCAGCGAGCACTGGTGTTGCCCCCTTCGCCGTCGGTCCTTCGTCCCCGCCAACCCTTGACCGGGAGCTCGAACTTGCGCACCATCCGGTCCGCGAACGGTGCGGAGTCGAGCCGGATCCACTTCACCGGCTCCCGGCCCCTGACCACCTCCACCCGGCCGCCTGCCGGGAGGTTCATGGTGCGGCTGCCGTCGCAGAAGACGAGTCCGTTGTGGCCACCGGCGAAGGTCTCGACCGCGATCAGCGATTCGGGGCTGGTCACCAGCGGCCGCGCGAACAACGCATGCGCATTGCTCGGGATCACCAGCAACGCCTCGAGTTCCGGCCACACCACGGGACCGCCCGCGGAGAACGCATATGCGGTCGAACCGGTCGGCGTCGCGACGAGCACACCGTCGCAGCCGAACGACGAGACGGGGCGACCGTCCACCTCGAGGACCACCTCGAGCACGCCGAGCCGGGACACGTTCTCGATGCTGGCCTCGTTCAGCGCCCACCCGCGTTCGATGACCTCGTCGTCCACCCGGACGATCACGTCGAGCGTCATCCGGTGCTCGACGCGATACTCGCGCCGGACCACCATCGCGAGGGCCTCCTCGAGATGCTCCGCCTCGGTCTCGGCGAGGAACCCGATCCGGCCGAGATTGATGCCGAGCACCGGAATCGATGCGGCCCTTGCCAGTTCGGCTCCCCGCAGGAACGTGCCGTCGCCGCCGAGGACCAGCACCAGCTCGCAGCCGACCGCGGCCGTCGGACCCGGCTCGACGACGCGCAACGCGAGGTCGGGCAGGCGGAAGGAATCGTGGTCGTGCGACGCGGTGGGATCCGTCCGATCGGCCTCGGTCGCCAGCACCCGCAATCCGATGCCGGCCTTCTCGAAGATCTTGGCCACCCGCAGCGCGGTTGCGGTGATCTCGGCCCTGCCGGTGTGCGCGACGACCAGGATCTCGCGGGTCGGCGACGGCGTCGCCGGTTCCGGGTTCACTGGGGCCCCTCCTGTACCGCTCGCTCGATGACCTCACGCACCGAATCCACCCCTGGTTCGGCCTGCTTCCGCAGCCACAAGAAGTATTCGACGTTGCCCGACGGGCCGGGCAGGGGGCTGGCCACCGCTCCCAGGGTCCGGAGTCCGAGCGCGTCCGCGGCCTCGGCCACCTCGACGACGGCCTCGATCCGGAGGGCGGGATCGCGCACGACGCCGCCGGACCCGACCCGGTCCTTGCCGACCTCGAACTGCGGTTTAACCATCGGCACCAGGTCGGCGCCGTCGGCGGTGCAACGGACGAACGCGGGCAGGACGAGCTTGAGCGAGATGAACGACAGGTCCGCGACCACCACCTCGACCGGTCCCCCGGTCTGCTCGGGCTCCAGCGAACGCACGTTGGTCCGGTCCACGACGGTGACGCGGTCGTCGGACTGCAGTCGCCACACCAACTGCCCGTACCCGACGTCGACGGCGACCACCTCGCGGGCGCCGCGACTGAGCAGGACATCGGTGAATCCGCCGGTGGAGGCACCGGCGTCGAGACACCGCTTACCGTCGACGGAGAGCCCGGAGGGTTCGAAAGCGTCGAGCGCGCCGAGGATCTTGTGTGCGCCGCGCGAGGCCCACGAGACCTCGTCGACCTCCTCGGTCACCAACAGCGGGGTGCCCGCCTCGACCGCGGTCGCCGCCTTGACCGCGACGGTCCCCGCGATGAGGACCCGGCCGGCCCCGATCAGCTGGGCAGCGTGTTCTCTTGATCGGGCCAATCCCCGCCGAACGAGCTCGGCGTCGACCCGTGCGCGCCGAGCCACCTCAGATCTTGTCCACTGTGGCGAGCGCGTGCACCAGGACCTCGTGCGCCTGCTCGAGGATCTGGGCCTGTCCCGGGATCCGGCCGTGACCGTTCGCATCGTCGTCCGCGGGCCCGACCGAGTCCAGGCGCGCCAGGAGCCCGTCGACCTCGGCGTGGATGCGATCGGGGTCGACGGTGGTCGGCGGTCCGGGAAGGTGCTGCCCGGGGCGTGGCATTGGCGTACTCATCGGGGCCAACGCTAGCCGATTCGAGGCCCGCACGCCCACACCGCGACACGGCGAAAACCCGCCCGCGGCGTCGCTGCCTGGATCAACCGACGAGGTCCGCCACGGCCGCCGCGGCGACCGGGTCCTCGGCCCGGAGACCGTCGAACTCGGGTCCGGCCCAGGCCGCGTCCAGCACCGCTCGAACGACGTCGAGCCGGTCCGGGCCGGAGGCGGCATCGCAGGACACGACCAGATCGGAGCCCTCACGGCGCACGCTCACCCCTGGATGCGGGCGGACGCTCAACCGCTCGGCCGGCAGATCGAGTTCGGCCAGCCGGGACGCCAGATAGGTGGGCCGGTACGACTCGGGCGCGCGCAGCAGGTCCGCGACGGAGCTGACGCCGCTGAGCACCAGCAGCGAGTCCACACCGACCGCGTTCGCGCCCGCGATGTCCGTGTCGATCCGGTCACCCACCACCAGCGGTCGCTCGGAACGGCTGCGCCGCAGGGCATCGTCCATCAACGGACGGGCAGGCTTGCCCGCAACCAGCGGCTCGCGGCCGGTCGCGGCCCGCACCGCGGCCACCATCGCGCCGTTGCCCGGGCACAGCCCACGTTCTGTGGGCAGCGTGGTGTCGACATTCGCGGCCACCCAGAGCGCTCCCGCGCGGATCGCCAGCGTGGCCTCCGCGAGGATCGCCCAGCCGGTCTCCGTGGAATGCCCCTGAACAACGGCCACCGGGTTCTCGTCGAACCTCCGGACAGGCTTGAGCCCGACCAGACGAACCTCCTCGGCGAGCGCCTCGGTGCCGATGATCAGGACCGACGAACCCGGCTCGAGGCCCTCCGCCAGCAACCGCGCGGCGGACTGCGAACTCGTCACCACCTCCGATTCGGCGGTGGGAAAGCCGAGCTCACGCAGGTGCTGCGCGACCGCGAACGGGCTGCGGCTCGCGTTGTTCGTGACGTAGAACAGCCGTGCGGACCCGCCGACGAGCGCCTCCCTGGCCCCGGGAATCGCGTGTGCGCCCTGGTACACGGTTCCGTCGAGGTCCAGCAGCAGCACATCGTGCAGGTCACGCAGTGACGGCGGGGTCCCCACCGTCACTGGTCGCCGGAGAGTTCGGCCACCCGATCCTCTGCGTCCGTGTCGCCCTCGTGATCGGCGGCAGCGGAATTGAGGAACCACTTGAGGCCGTCCTCGACGCGGCCGGCCGCCACCAGGGCGTCGGCGTACGCGTAGAACAGGCGGGCCGCGGTCGGGCCATCCTTGGCGGCATCGAGTTCCGGCGTCTGCAGGGTCACCACGGCCTGATCGAACTGGCCGAGATCCATCCGGGCGCCCGCGACCACGATGCGGAGCTCCGTCGCCTCGTCGCCGGACAGGGTCCTGGCCTCGTCGCTGCGCCCGAGCTCGATCGCCCGCTCGGGTCGGCCGAGACCGCGTTCACAGTCGGCCATGACGGCGAGCAGACCGGGTCCGCCTGCCATCCGCCGTGCGGCACGCAGCTCGGAGAGGGCCTCGGCCCACTCGCCCGCGTGATACGCGGTGATGCCCGCGGTCTCCCTGACCACCGCGACACGGCCGGCCCGCTGACGGGCGGCACGCGCGTGCGCCAGCGCGAGGCGCGGGTCGTCGTCGATCAGCTTGCCTGCCATCACCAGGTGACGGGCCACCGCATTGGCGTTCGACTTGTCGAGGCTGAGCAGGTCCCGACGAACGGCCGGGTCGAGCTCGCCCGCCTGGACGTCCTCGGGCAGATCCGGTTCTTCCGGTCGCGGGGCGCGTCGCTCGGCGTGCGCTCCACCGTCGCGCGGGGGCGGCCCGAAGCTGCCCTCTCCGCCACGACGCCTCGGCGGACCGTCGCCGCGCCGTTCCGGCCGGCCTCCGCCGCTGCCGCCACGGGCTCCGCCGCCGGTGTTGCCGCGGGGGCCATCGCCTCTCCCGCCGCGGGGGCCGCCGGCGCCTGCGCCACGGTTGTCCCCCGACCGACTGCGGTCAGAACCGCCGCTCCCATACGAACGACGGCCTTCGTTGTTGTCCGACACAGCATCTCCTTTCAGACAACACACGCTATGCAGAAAAAACACGAAAGGGGACCCAGTATATTGGGTCCCCTTTCGGTAACGGATGTTCGGCGGTGTCCTACTCTCCCACACCCTGTCGAGTGCAGTACCATCGGCGCTGGAGGGCTTAGCTTCCGGGTTCGGAATGGGTCCGGGCGTTTCCCCTCCGCTATGGCCGCCGTAACTCTATGAAACTGTCACACATTCAATTCCCCTCGCCCGAACCCAACAGGCCGGCAACCCTTTCTAGGGTGCCCACGATGTTGGTGGGGGTGAATGGTATCTGTGTGTTGTTTCAGATACCGCACAGTGGACGCGTAGCTTCTTTGTGGTAAGTCCTCGGCCTATTAGTACCAGTCACCTGCACACGTTACCGTGCT